>JAUNVX010000247.1 GCA_030540615.1 Psychrobacter sp.
TTTTGACTGTGATAGCCTAGTAAGAACTCACCTGATAATGCCGAATCATCTTTAAACTCTTCAACGTCAAATAAGTCCATAATTTGACTAATCAAGTCCTGCATATTAGCAAGATAACCTGCACGGCTTGACTTAAGACGATTCTCATAGGGCTTTAATGCCAACGCAATATTGCGCCAAGTGGTAAAAGGTCGGTTGGCGAATTGCTGCATATAACGTTGAGCGGTGGTGTTACGATTTTCGCCTGCAATAAACAAAGCCAAACTTTCAATGTCTTCGGCTGTAGCCAATAATCGTCCATATAGATAGTCACGGCTGTTATATTCTGCTTGTAATGCCACGGTATAGCTCCTTTGATCGGTTAAATGACGCTGGTAATATCCTTTAAATAAAGCACACGCTACGCCTAATGCCTGCTCCCATTCCCAATTCTCTAATGCTAGTGGATTACAAGCTCGCTTAAAACACAGCTGTACCAGTGAATAAGGGATTTGCCGACTTTTGCCCTCGACGATGCAAGGCAATACTTGCGACATGACTTGTTTTTTGATGGCATCAGACAGACGAGCGCCATAAGCCACTTGCGCGATTTGTCTAGGGATGGGGGCTTTAATAGTGAGCTTGCGCTCATCCGTGTCAGGATCGTTGTAAGTGAAGTACCATGAAAATTGGCTGTACCATAACTCTAGTGCATCGATATAATCACCAGGCATACTTTCATGATAATAGGTGACCGCCATGCGCCCAGGGGTTGCTGCCTCTAGAGTAATGATAGAGATTTGATCGTGGGCGTCGAGTTTTTGCCGATAGCCTTGCAAGGTATTATTTAAGCGATGGGCAAAATTAACCCCTAAGTTTTTGGCGTGTTGTGGGATTAAGGGAGCGTGTTCAATAATAATAGCTTGAGTGGCATCATTGATTAGCTGAGCATCTTCTTCGTTATCATCAAACGAATCTACTGGTTCATCATCTTCAAAAAAACCATTGTCTTCTGCTTCATCGAAGGTATCATTCATGTTGTCGCTGCGAGCATCATCAACATTGAATTTAACGAGAGGAGCTAAATCTTCGGTGGGTTGAATCACCTCTTTTGCTGATATTGCCCATGCTACTACCGCTTGTCCTGCATCTTCACGGCCTTGACGAGTCAGTAACCAAGACAAGGCTGCATGCGCTTTTTCAGTAACTACTGCACTGATATTAGCGCCTTGAAGACCGCGAGCCTTAATAGACTTCTCGTCATCAGTAAAGCGCCCTAGAAAGGTAAAGCTGGACAAGTCATTTGCCGAGATAAGTTTGGCATTGGTGGCACTTCGTAGAATGCGATTAGGATGCTTACTGGCGAGTGGCCGCGTCTCACCTGTGACGTAACAAAAGCCATCGGTGCTATCGAGTGTGGCATAGAACTGTTGCCATGAGTCAAACAGCGTGTCATCTAACCAAGTCTCACATACCCCATTTTTACCCATGTCCTTTAAATCATCAGTGACTCGCCAAGCGATAAAAGCAGCGGCTTGGTCGAATACGCCCTTATTCTTATTTAAGGATGACAAGATACTGTCAGGATAGTCGCTTGCCTGTGCGGGATATGCGAGCTTAGTCGGATCATCGGGGTCAACAATCAGTATATTAGCGTTTATCAAATCACGAACTAAGGTACCTTTTTGTACATAGTTAAGGACGGCTTGCGCTTTACTATGAGCAAATTCTGATTCGCACCATCTCGAAAGCTCTTGCTCATATAAGGGGTAATTGTCTTGCTTAGCACCAACCGCATAGTCAAAGAAGTCTTTGGCAACATATTGCAACTTATCAGATAATGGATGGGCAACTGCTCCAGAAGTACGATTCGCCGATTCGTTGGTAGCAGGAATGACCAATTGATGGGACTTAACTCTGCCAGTACCTCTCTTGCCATCATCTCGGCAAATTTCTGCTTTGGTAAAGTTGCCTTGTTTATCAATAGTGACGATAATTTGTACATTTTGCTTAACATGATAGTAGGGCATCAAGCTGGCTTCTTGTACCATAATGTCCTGATTTTGACTGGCTTCCTCGTAGGTTTGATACAGCCGTTGTAACCAACTCATAGTGACTCCTCCATTTCGCTAAGCGTCTGGTCAACAGGTTGAATATTGTCATCTAGAGCGAAGGTCTTGGCTGTCATCTCTCTAACGAAGCGGTTTGGCATGCCATTTTTCGCGTCAGCCGCTAGGTCATCGCTCGGTTTAGGGAACTCAACTATACCGTGGCGCATGGTAGCGTGCCAAAAGCGGCTATGAAGCTCGTCGATACCTGTCTCGTCAGGATAGGCAAAGCTATGAAACATGAGACCATAGCTTAGCTCATCAATGGGGTCGTAAGCCCCCTCTCCGCTACCAAATTCGCAAGGTTCGACATAGCCTTGACACTCGCGCGCGCCCAAAAAAATGTCTTGCCGACCACCTTTATCGACCATACGTTTGGCGATACTATAATGCTTGCCATCAATGCAGTCAGCTTCCAGCTCGGGGCGGTGCATATTCCATTCAAAGTGTGCTTGTACTTGGTAGGCGACGTCATGAAGGTAGGTGTAGTAGGCCAAGTCGTTCTCATCTTTATGGAACTTAATCGGCTTCATACCTTTGGTCTGGGTGCGGATAGGGTTCATAACCCGCACTTTATCGATATACCAGATGATGGTCGGTTTCCAATAAATGCTCTTGCACACCCCTTTTAATGCTTCATAAGTGGGCAAGTGGTAGCTGGTCTTCTCGCCCCCAATTCGAGTGATGGGGTCGGTGAAGAGAGCATTGCGCCCTGTGAGTAAGAACTCTATTTTATTCTTCATGATGTTCCTTATCTTCCATACTGAAACTTCAGATAACAGTGGCCTACCTAAAGTTCCAATACTGTTAATCAATCAGTAAATTATGAGTAAGTTAAATTATTATTTAACCAATCATGTTCTTCTTGCGTAGCCCAACTCTGATGCTGTTGCATTAAAGGAATAACATACATACGGTCGTTACTATCAATTAGAGATTCAAAGTGTTCAAAAATCTGACTAGCTGTCAAACTGGTTGAGACCGCATAACTAGATTCCGAAAGTTTTAACCAACTATTAAAGCTTTTAATCTTGGCTAAGACTTCAGCATGTTTTTGACCCTTTGCGTTC
>JAUNVX010000248.1 GCA_030540615.1 Psychrobacter sp.
CTTGACTTGATATGGCATGGACTTGACGATTGGTACCATCAGATAGGCAATAGGACATCATTATGAGTGCAACAACCTCACCTGCCAGCAAAGCGACTCACAAAAAGAGCTGGTTAACCCGCTTGCGTCAGCGCAATGTGTTGCCAGGCTTTGGTCTGAGTATGGGCATTACCGTCTTTAGCTTATCGTTATTGGTCGTTCTGCCGTTTGCAATGATGGCGTATACCACGACTCAAATGGGCTGGTCAGGATTTTGGCAAACCATCAGCCAACCGCAAGTGGCTGCTGCGATCAAGCTGACCTTATGGATGTCGTTTTTGGCGATGCTCACCAATATGGTGTTTGGCACCTTGGTGGCGTGGGTGCTGGTGCGCTATGAGTTTTGGGGTAAGTCGTTGATTAATGCCTTAGTTGATTTGCCGTTTGCCCTGCCAACAGCGGTGACGGGGATTTCTCTTGCGACTTTATATGCGCCAAATGGCTTGATTGGTCAGTGGTTCGATAAAATCGGTATTCAAGTGGCGTTTACTCCGATTGGGATTTGGCTGGCGTTGGTCGTAGTGAGCTTTCCGTTTATCGTTCGTGCGGTTCAGCCGGTGCTAGCTGAATTATCGGTTGAGTTTGAAGAGGCGGCGGCCGTTCTCGGTGCCAATCGCTTGACAACGTTCAATAAGGTGATTTTACCGGAGTTATTACCGGCACTACTTATGGGCGCGGGCATGATGTTTGCGCGTGCAACGGGCGAGTATGGCTCAGTCATTTTTATTGCCGGCAATATTCCGATGCAGTCGGAGATTTTACCGCTGATTATCATCAGTAAGCTTGAGCAGTTTGATGTTCAAGGCGCGTCAGCCGTGGCATTGTTTATGCTCCTTATCTCTTTTGTGATTTTATTGACCATTAACATTGTGCAGTGGAAACTGTCGCGTCGCGTAGGAGCCCGCTGATATGCAAATCGCTAATAGTTACGACTACCAAAGCAATCCTGCGACCAAAGATAAACCTTGGATCAGACGCATTTTTATCACCATTGCGGTGTTATTTATGATCATCATGCTGGTAGTGCCTTTGTTTGCGGTATTTTACGAGGCATTTAAAAGCGGCTGGCAGTTGTATGTGGCATCACTGGTTGAACCTGAAGCGCTACAAGCCATTAGGCTGACCTTACTTACCGCTGCGATTGTCTTACCGATTAATATGGTGATGGGGGTAGCGATTGCGTGGCTTGTGACCCGTTATCAGTTTAAAGGCAAACAGCTGGTCACAACCTTACTGGATTTGCCATTTTCGGTGTCACCGGTGGTCGCAGGACTAATGTTCGTCTTATTATTTGGCCTGAACTCGTCGATTGGTGGCTGGCTTGAGGGTATGGGTATCCAGATTATTTATGCGGTTCCGGGCATTGTGCTGGCAACACTGTTTGTGACCTTTCCGTTTGTGGCGCGCGAGCTGATTCCCTTAATGCAAACCCAAGGCGATTCTGAAGAGCAAGCCGCTCTGACTCTTGGCGCAACCGGTTGGCAGACGTTTTGGCATGTGACGCTACCCAATATTAAATGGGCGTTGTTGTATGGTTTGATTTTGACCAATGCCCGAGCGATGGGCGAGTTTGGGGCGGTCAGCGTGGTCTCCGGTCACATTCGTGGCGAGACCAATACCATGCCGCTATTGGTTGAGATTGCCTATAATGACTATAACTTTACGGCGGCGTTTGCCTTATCAAGTCTACTTGCTGCACTGGCTTTAGTGACGCTGCTCGTACAACAAGTGATGACCAAGCTTCAAGAGCGTAAGTTTGCCAAATCTGAACGATTGGTAAGTGCGCCTGAATTGCCGGTCAGTGCCAATGCAGCCTTGGTTGAAAGCGTTGAATAGTCAACTGCCGCCAGTCCGTCGTCATAATGAGACCATATCAGACAAAATATCAGATATTGTTAAAACGTAAAATATTATAAAAACGTGAAAGACTACAAGAGATTCTGCCATGAGCATCGAGATTAGAAACGTTAATAAAAAATTTGGTGATTTTACCGCTCTAAATGACATCAGCATAACCGTTCCCACCGGCAAATTGACCACGCTCCTTGGACCTTCAGGATGCGGCAAAACCACATTATTGCGTATCATTGCCGGTCTTGAGTATGCCGACTCTGGGCAAATCTTATTTGATGAGCTGGATGTGACCAATACGCCGGTGCAAAAGCGCCATATTGGTTTCATGTTTCAGCACTATGCCTTGTTTCGTCATAAAAATATTGCTGATAACATCGCTTTTGGATTGACGTTATTACCAAAAGCGGATCGACCCAATAAAGCCGATATCAACAAGCGCGTGACTGAATTGTTAGAGTTGGTTCAATTGCCGCAAGTCGCCAACGCTTATCCGCATCAATTATCAGGCGGTCAACGCCAGCGGATTGCGCTGGCACGGGCACTGGCTGTCAAGCCAAAATTGCTATTATTGGATGAACCATTTGGGGCGTTAGATGCTAAAGTTCGTAAAGAGCTTAGAACTTGGCTAAAGAATATCCATCATGAGTTGGGCATTACCAGCATCATGGTTACTCACGATCAAGAAGAGGCTCGCGCGGTGTCTGATGAGATTGTGATTATGAATCATGGTATTGTCGAACAGGTCGGTACTTCTGAAGAATTGATTCATCATCCTGCCAGCGCCTTTGTCAGTGATTTCTTAGATTTGGCGTAAGATACTCAAACATAAAAAAGACCTCAATATTTTTGAGGTCTTTTTTATGGGGTTGGTTCGTTGAATAAAGCGGTCATCCACTCATGATAATAATAAAAAAATAATTTATTAAAAGTTATTGTAAATAGTAATAATTATCGTTATTATAATAATCAATAGGTCATACACTTTAAGACATTGATTATTAAGCCAATAGCAGATGGATTGTTCGTTATTGAAACCAACCGCTATTACGCTAGGAGCCCTCATATGTACGTCTGTATCTGTAATAACGTGAAAGATAAACAAATCCAGGCGGCTATTGCCTCTGGTATTGATACCCTTGATGGTTTAAAAGATACATTAGACGTTGCTACTTGCTGTGGTTGTTGTGAGCCGATGGTCAATGATTATCTTGATGAGCATCATGCCAAGCTTGATATATTGGCGTTTGCAGTTTAAGGTTGTGTT
>JAUNVX010000249.1 GCA_030540615.1 Psychrobacter sp.
TAATAGCGTCAGATAACACCTCGTGATTGATACTTTCATTGAACTCGGTCAAATTAGCGACCCGCGCGCGCACTGACTTGATGCCTTTGGCTTTAAGTTTCAAAGGATGTGGGTTGAGATAATCGCCGAGCTTTTGCATATCGGCATTGACCAGTACCGTACCATGATGAAAGCTACGGTCGCTGCTGTGCTTAAAGGCGCTGCCCGATATCTTTTTATCGCCTACTTGGATGTCGTTGCGGCCAGAGAGGGTGGCATCGATACCGAGTTTCTTTAGGGCATTGATGATAATGGTAAAGTTGGCCGATTGGTCATAGTCATCTTTAGGCGATAAAAAGGTAAAATTGGTATTGCCCAAATCATGAAAAACCGCACCGCCACCGCTTTGACGTCTTGCTAAATAGACATTGTCCTCACTCATTTTTTCGGTTTTACACTCTACCCATGGGTTTTGCGAGCGCCCGATGACTACGGTCTCGCTATTACGCCATAAGAATAGCGTGTGGGTATCCGGGTCTTCTTTATCAAAGCTAAGCTCTTTAAATATCCAATCCTCGGTGGCGAGGTTAAACCAAGGATTGGTCACGGCTGATTTTAGGATGCGTAGTTTCATTGTCATAACCTTTATTAGTAAGTGTTATTTTTCTAGATTGAATATTATAAATAGAGGCTGACATTGTTACTAATGCGAGGTTGGAATTCAATGGTTGAATGGTTGAATGGTAGGGGGAATGACAGCCAAGTTTGAGCTTTTGACAAGCTAATTTATTTTTAGTCTTTCTGTTATGATTATGATTGATATTAAGTCACGTATAGCATTGGTTAACACTAGCTACCTGATGCTCAACAAGAGATTTGGTTATGGACGATAGAATAAGAAATTTAGACACTCCTAAAAAATGTGAGATTTTTGCTAAAAATGCTTTGTTTAAAAATAGAGAAGATTTGGCGAAACAAGCAAAAGAGCGGGCCATTGAACTAAAAGCTGAGGCTTATGGTGCTGAAACGCTGGCTGAACAAGAAGCGCTGAAGGCAGTCTATGCTTATGAAGAAGTCCTGGGTGCAAATAACGGCAAAAAAACTCGTGCTTCAAGAACTTGGCCAATGATTCAAAAATACGGAATAATTAATGCGGTCGAGCGCGCCGTTAATCGTAAAGTCGAAACAAAAGGTTATACGGCACTAGTAGAAATGGGTTTGGAGGCTTATGCTTTTGAAGCGGTCATACTTCGCTATCCACATCAGTTTTCAGAGGACGCTGTAGAAATATCCCGTCAGCGAATGAGAGAGTGGGGAAGTCTATAGAAATTTGCTTTTAGATATTCTTATAACCGAGCACTCGCCAAAACTAATCCATTCTTTTATCAAATAATCAACCACCCAATGGATGGTAGCAGAAGTTATCCCCAATCCCGCTGTTGAATAACAAGCTTAAAATCCCAGCACCATTCGCTTTAGCTAGCTTTTCTAGCACGGCTCTTACTAAATAGTCGTTTTGTGAGCTTCTAAAATGGAGTCTGACGGTCATTAGGGCTTTGTCATAATAGTCATTGCCCCACTTACAATTATCGGTAATTCCAAAAAACAGCGTTGCCTAAGTCTCTAGTCTCTAGTCTCAATGGCAATGAGGCAATCTTAGCGACTCTCTTGAAATCCTCATCTCTAAAATCCTCATCCCCATGTTAATTGCTCTTACCAGAATGGTAGATTGGGCAATGCCCGCTGACGCCAAAATTTTATATATAGGGGTTGATATTGAGATAGCTTAATATTAGAATGTGTTTCATTGTACTAGAACACAAATACAAAAAACCTAGGGTTAGTCTTTCTTAAACCTAAAGTGGATTGGCTATGGGCCACATAAAAATCGCTACGTAAACTGCTATCGAGATATTCCTATTGAAATAAGGTAACGACTATGACAACTCAAGCTACTTATGGGCTTCACGCTTCTACAATGCCAGATGAGCAAGGCTTATTGGGTGAGTTCGGAGGTAAAATCGGTCATCCCGAACTGGCAAAAGCCATGGACGAGTTAGAGATTGGCTTTCGGCAAATCATCAAAGACGATGACTTCATCGCTGAGATGCAGCGCTTAAGAGAGACGTATGTGGGCCGACCAAGTCCGATATACCATGCCAAGCGTCTTAGCGAGCATTGCGGCGGCGCGAAAATTTATCTTAAACGTGAGGATCTCAATCACACAGGTTCGCACAAGATTAATCACTGCTTAGGCGAGGCGCTGCTGGCCAAAAAGCTTGGCAAGACCAAGGTACTAGCAGAGACGGGAGCCGGTCAGCACGGGGTTGCGCTTGCCACGGCAGCAGCGCTCATGGGGCTTGAGTGTGAGATTCACATGGGTGTGGTGGACATCAAAAAAGAGCACCCCAATGTCAGCCGGATGAAAATACTGGGGGCCAAGATTGTCCCGGTATCACGCGGCGCAGGCACATTAAAAGAAGCGGTCGACAGCGCTTTTGAAGCTTATCTTGAAGATATAGACAACAGCATGTTTGCCATCGGTTCTGTGGTGGGACCTGCGCCTTATCCAGAGATGGTAGGATATTTTCAATCCGTAGTGGGGCATGAGGCTCGGGCGCAGTTTTTGGCGGCCAATGGCAAATTGCCTGACAAAGTCGTCGCTTGTATTGGCGGTGGCTCTAATGCTATGGGTATTTTTAGTGGCTTTCTGGGGGATGAGGGAGTAGAAAAAGTTGCCGTTGAGCCTGCAGGAGAGGGCCTTGATACACCGCGTCATGCTGCTACGATGGCCAAAGGCGTTAAGGGGGAGATTCAAGGCTTTAAATGCTATGTGCTACTCGATGAGCAAGGTGAGCCTGCTCAGGTGCATTCAATCGCTTCAGGTCTTGATTATCCTGGCGTGGGACCACAGCACTCGCATCTTAGAGACACGGGTCTTGCCACTTATGTGTCGGCCACTGACCAAGAGTGTTTAGATGCTTTTATGGCGTTATCGCAATTGGAGGGTATCATTCCGGCACTAGAGTCGGCGCACGCCGTGGCTCATGCCATTAAGGTAGCCAAAACAATGTCACCTGATGAGACCATCTTGGTCAATCTATCGGGGCGGGGCGACAAAGATATCGATTATATCTTGGATAAAGTAGGGTTGGCATAGTTAACAATTACC
>JAUNVX010000250.1 GCA_030540615.1 Psychrobacter sp.
AACTAAATAGGGTCAAGTTAACCATTAAAGCTGATTAAGGAACGTAAATGTTCTTTAGTTTGCATGATTTTGACAAATAACTGATTTTATAACTTGAAATTTGACCTCATGGCCTTTATCAATCAGATTAAGGCAGTCACCATTAATAATTAAAAAGTTTTAACCAGCTGTCTGTGATTAACGGTTTCTAGCTCACGGTCTTTGAATATCAATAGGCCGATGAAAGGCTTTAGTTTTGGTGAGCACCGTCACTATGGGCAGCACCACTATGAGCAATAAAACCAGTGATTGGTAGTCAAGTTACAGCACTCTTCTAGCAAAGCGGCCTTATCAAAGCTACAGTCTAGTCAGACATGATTGAATCATCTAATATTTGAAAAGTATTTAGTATTTGAAAGCATTTAGCAGTGGTAGGAATTAAAAACAGTACGTAGGAAGACAAGTCAGTGAAATGCAAGGCAATAGGATGGAGAGCGAGAGCCATCATTTTTATTTATTTATTTATTTTAATAAGCCATTAGGAGCTGTTATGAGTGAACCAACCCCCAATCATGAATTTGCTACGGACAATCCGCAAGCGGCGCAAAGTAATGTTGAACATGATGAGACAATATTAGAGCAAACCATCGATGAGTTTGACCCTGCCCATAATGCTGGGGAAGACACTACCATTGATAATGAAATCGATTTACAGGCTTATCATGCTCGCATCAAAGCGCTAGAAGATGAGGTCAAAACGGCCAAAGAAGGTCAGGCTAGAGCCAATGCGGATGCTTATAACGCGCAGAAGCGTATGGAGCAAGAGACTGAAAAGAGCCGTAAATTTGCTTTGCAGAAATTCGCCAAAGAGCTGCTTGAGGTCGTGGACAATTTAGAGCGCGCCATTGTCAGCGTCCATGCTGATACTGATGCAGACGCCGCTATTATCGAAGGCGTCAAATTGACTCACAAATCCTTTTTGAATGTGCTCAATAAGCAAGGCGTCGAAGTGGTCAATCCAGAAGGTGAGAAGTTCAATGCCGACCTTCATGAAGCCGTCGGTATTGACCCAGAAGCTGCTCCGGATATGGTGGGTGAGATTTTGCAAAAGGGTTACACTTTAAACGGCCGCTTATTGCGCCCTGCTATTGTTCGAGTGGGCCAGTAGTCATTTATTAAGTGATAGGGCGGTTTGACTTAATGATAAAAGGTTGATTTGGCGATAACGGGTTGATTTATTGGTGACCGTTATAACAAAAAATCACATAAAAAGTTAAGAATTCATCGTCATGTAACTTGAAAAATCAGCGTTTTAAACCGATATAGCTAGACAAGATAGAAAACATAGCCAAAAGCTGATTGTCTCATTATCTAAGCTCAGTCAAGTTTAAGGTAGAGTGACTAGATACTTGATAGATTAGATTGTTAATAGACAGCCGGTTTTTGGTGACACAAATAGATAATAAGATGCACATCTGCTGCATCTCATAATTGAATCAATATTGGAGTAATTATTCATGGCTAAAACAATAGGTATCGACCTAGGTACTACCAACTCATGCGTCGCGGTAATGGAAGGCGATAAAGTTAAAGTGATTGAGAACTCAGAAGGGACTCGTACCACCCCTTCAATCATCGCTTATAAAGACGGCGAAACTTTAGTGGGTCAGTCAGCCAAGCGTCAGGCCGTCACCAACCCACACAACACCTTATTCGCTATCAAGCGTTTAATCGGTCGCCGTTTTGATGACAAAGTGGTGCAAAAAGATGTGGGTATGGTCCCTTACAAAATCGTCAAAGCTGACAATGGCGATGCTTGGGTAGAAGTCAATGGCAAAAAAATGGCACCTCCGCAAATCTCTGCTGAAGTGCTAATGAAAATGAAAAAGACCGCTGAAGACTACCTAGGCGAGACAGTGACTGAAGCTGTGGTCACCGTTCCTGCTTACTTTAATGACTCTCAGCGTCAAGCTACCAAAGATGCGGGCAAGATTGCAGGCCTTGATGTTAAACGTATCATCAATGAGCCAACCGCCGCTGCTCTAGCTTATGGTATGGACAAAAAAGAAGGCGACCGCACCATCGCTGTTTATGACTTAGGTGGTGGTACTTTTGACGTGTCAATCATTGAAATCGCTGATGTCGATGGCGAGCAGCAATTTGAAGTGTTATCTACCAACGGTGATACTTTCTTAGGTGGTGAAGACTTTGACTCGGCGCTGATTGAATTCTTAGTAGAAGAGTTCAAAAAAGAGCAAGACTTCAACCTAAAAGGTGATGCGCTAGCAATGCAGCGTCTAAAAGAAGCTGCTGAAAAAGCTAAAATTGAGCTATCAAGTGCCCAAAGTACTGAAGTAAACTTACCTTATATCACTGCTGATAGCACAGGTCCTAAGCATTTGGTCGTCACTATCAGCCGCTCTAAGCTTGAAGCGCTAACCGAAGCTTTGGTTGAGCGTACAATGGAGCCTTGCAAAATCGCTCTTGAAGATGCAGGCCTTAAAAAAGACCAAATCGATGACGTTATCTTAGTCGGTGGTCAGACTCGTATGCCATTGGTTCAACAAAAAGTCCAAGAGTTCTTTGGTCAAGAGCCTCGTAAAGATGTCAACCCTGATGAAGCAGTAGCGGTTGGTGCGGCTATTCAAGGTGCGGTACTCTCTGGTGATAAAACAGACGTGCTGCTACTTGATGTCACGCCATTGACACTTGGTATCGAAACTATGGGTGGCGTGATGACGCCAATCATAGAAAAGAACACTATGATTCCGACTAAAAAATCTCAAGTGTTCTCAACGGCCGATGACAATCAGCCTGCGGTGACCATTCAAGTCTATCAAGGCGAGCGTAAAATCGCTGCGCAGAATAAGATGCTAGGCCGCTTTGACTTGACTGACATCCCACCAGCGCCACGCGGTATTCCGCAAATCGAAGTGACTTTCGATATCAACGCTGATGGTATCATGAACATCTCAGCCAAAGACAAAGGCACTGGTAAAGCTCAAAGTATCCAGATTAAGGCTGACTCTGGTCTGTCGGATGAAGAAGTCGAGCAAATGGTTCGTGACGCTGAGGCCAATGCTGCTGAAGATGAGAAGTTTGCAGCTCTAGCTCAAGTCCGTAACGAAGCGGATGGCCGAATCCATGCTATCCAAAAAGC
>JAUNVX010000251.1 GCA_030540615.1 Psychrobacter sp.
GTCAGTATAGCCACGGGTGGTCCCAAGCCTTCTGTCTCAGCCAAGTTTGAAGAGATGGAGCTTAACTTAAAATAAAGCAATTAATTGATACGCTTTAAGATTATGGTCTCGCCAATACCATCGCCTCGCTATCTCTGATGAGTAGCGGGGTTTTTTAAACTTTAAATCATCATGCAACTTGCCATAACTCAAAAGTTTGACCCTGCTAGGCAGCTAGGTTTATGCTTGCCTTTGTAGGACTGCCACCGTATATTCTCTATCCACCATCTGCCCTGACTTACTTTTAGCCCAGTCGTTTTTTTCTATAAATTCTATAATTTTTAGGGGGCTATTGTTCACAAGCTTGGCCAAGTCTTGGTTGTCATACAACTGAAACTCGTCTGCCACAAAGGGAAGGGTTTTCATAAACTGTTTTTGCGCAAATGTGATAAATGCCAAACCATTAGGCTTTAGTACTCTAGCAATCTCATTCATCAGCGGCTTAGCAGGTGACCAAAAATATAGCGTATTCACCGTCAATACTTTATCGAAAGCGGCCGTCTTAAAAGGCAACTGCCGCCCATCATAAAGTGAAAATCTTATATCATGATAGGCCATTAACGACTTGTTTAATTGAATAGCCTCATCATGCATGAGTGGTGAGATTTCAAGACCTTGATAATGAATGTCAGCTGCTTTATCAAGCAGTTGAGCCAGATGGTCACCGATACCATGCCCCAACTCCAATATCCACTCGCCATCATGAATATCCATTTGTTCAATAGTTTGATTGGTCATATCCTTGTTGGATTTAGCCATCCCGCGGCCCATCTGCACACCAAACTCACCGCTTGGGCAACGCAGCTGCTTTGCTATTTGCTTTAAATCATGCTCTTGCATTATTTACTCCTTTGATTAGCGGCTATCTGGCTCTCAATAGCTATTAACTCCTTAGTGCCCCACTCTAATCACTAAGCAAAGTTTATATTACCTCTCCCTTATCATCGCTAAATAATCATGGCCTTAGCCCATTAACACTGTTATGCTTTAACCCTAAGCTAATAGTGGAATTCAGCTTAATAATTATAAATTTAATCAATATTTTACTCATAAAAAGGATTGTCTTATGAAAACTTATAAATTACTACTCTCAGCCACCCTGCTCTCCTTATTATTTACCGCTCCCGCTTATGCGCAGACTTGCAAAGTCACAGACCCAACTGGCACGCCTTTAAATGTCAGAAGCTCCGCAGCAGGCAAAGTCATCGGCAAGCTGGCCAATGGCCGAGTGGTTTATATCACTGACTATGAATATGATCAAAAAGGTCGCTCTTGGGTGCTGATATTTGATGCAAAAACTGATAACTATATTGGTTGGGTGTTTAGAGAGTTTGTGAGCTGCTATTAATCAGCAAGTATCTAGCTTAAGTTAGAAGTTATCGATTAGAGATTATCAATTATGGTAATACTCAAAATAGAATCTAATCTTGAGAGTAAAGATGACGAAATCTATCTGCCCAATTTTATTATCGTTGATAGCGCTGTCCTTATCAGGCTTTTCATCAGCCTCTATTTCACAACCTCGGTATGAGCCTCCGCTTGTCAAATCTAATCATCAGTGCGCCCAAAGCGTGGCTCAACAGAAACGACACATCAGAGCAGTCTATGCTGATACCAATCGAAATTTACCAGTCTATAAGGTAACGAGCTATGACGTCTATCAAAGTACCGAGGGCGGTGAAGTCTCACTGTACTTTAATCACGCTCAGCTAAAAAAGATTAAAGAGGTTCATTTTGGAGAGACAGGCAAGGTTATCTTTGAGTACTACTTTGACGACCAAGGCTTGGTTTTTATCTTTGAGCAAATCCATCACTACAATGCACCCATCACTCAGTTTGAAGCAGATGATGATATTCCTGCATTTGATCCTAATGAAAGCCGAATTGAAGAGAACCGCTATTATTTCTGTCAGGGTAAAATGATTGAGTGGTTAGATGACAATAAACGCCCCGTAGCTCCTAACATTAAGCGCTATATTGATAAACAAAATGAGCTTTTAAACTCTGATGTATTACCTAAAATGTAATGCTAGAGTCAAAGGTATTAGCTTAATTACGCTAATAATCAGACTATCTTGATAATAATGGGTTGACTTATGCAGGACGCCAAGGCGCAACACCTTCATACTACCGCTTTTTTGAAAGCTATTGGGGTAATCTCTGTCAGTGCATCGACTCTAATATTATCAATGATCTCAGCTCAAGCCAATGACTCGACTGGCTATATCGCTACGGGCGGCGTGCAATACCTTAAAAACAACAACATTAGCATGCACAGCGAAGACCTCTATATCTCTAAAAAAGAGATTCGCGTCAATTATGAGTTTAAAAACTTAAGCAATAAAGATATTACCGAGACTGTGCTGTTCCCTATGCCAGCTATGCCTAGCTTTATAGACTCGGATTTCGCTGATAGCAATGCCACTTACGATACCTTTGAAGTTTGGGTCAATGGTCAACACATTGATCCAAACTTCCACGTTCGTACCTTTATGAGACCGATTATTATCGAAAATGGTGAAAAAACTTACTCTGATAAAACCGTTGACACTACTGAGCTGTTTAAATCATGTGGTGTCAAAGAGTCTAAGATGATGGGGCCATGGACCTCTCCAAAAGATACTCATTATGTCGATCAGCAGCTTTTAAATTGTGATAATAAAGAAATCGATCGATTCATCATGGATAGAAGATACCCTGATTTATCTTGGAACTCACAAATCATCTATAGCTGGCCACAAACTTTTAAGGCCAATGCTATCACCAAAGTTAAACATACTTATGCACCGTTAGTAGGCGGCTCTGTGCACCTGGGCGAAGAGGAATTTTCAAAATTTTGCGTGGATGGCTCTACGCGGCGCGGCTTTCATAAAAGTGGCGCTCGCCCCTATCAAGCTTTAAGCTATATCTTGACCACGGGCGCTAATTGGGCGAAACCTATTGGCAAATTCAAGCTAACCGTTGAGCGCGACCCTAATGAGCTTGTGTCTTTTTGCTGGAAAGGTAATGGGAAGGTTAAAAAGGTAGGACCGACGACGTTTGAGATTAAGGAGACTAACTTTGTGCCGACTCATGACTTTGATG
>JAUNVX010000028.1:0-1823 GCA_030540615.1 Psychrobacter sp.
AAATTTGAAAGTTTGAAAATGATAATAATTGGACTAAAAGATGGAGTCTTTAAAAGAATGGGGAAAGGTTATTTTAAGGATAAAAACGTATAAATGATTGTTTCAATAGTCATATATTATCATTGTATAGCTGATATTCAAGACACTTTAAACAGTATTTTAAATACTACTGTTATAGACAAGGTAGTCTTAGTTGATAATGGAGGCTGTGATTGGGCGGGAAAGTTAGAAAATGAAAAGATTTACTATATAAAATCACCTAAAAACGGTGGCTATGGCTACGGTCATAATCTAGCGATTAGACAATTTGCGCAAGACAGTGAGTTTTTTTTAGTATGCAATCCCGATATCAACTTTGACCCTAGAGAATTGGAAAAGTTTTATAAGATTGCTTCTAATTTATCAGCAGGACTATATTCTCCAAAGATTATATATCCCGATGGGAAGGACCAATTTGGCCAAAGGCTGTTGCCCAGCCCTCTTAACTTATTTGCTCGAAGATTCCTTCCTGTATCTATAGCGGATAAGCTGGACCAAAAGTATTTGCTTAAAACCTATCAAATTAATCAACCCACACCTGTTCCTAATTTGTCAGGGTGTTTCATGTTGTTTAGATCGAAGTGCTTGTTAGAGTTAGGGGGGTTTGATGAGCGTTATTTCATGTATATGGAAGATATAGATTTATCAAGACGTTGTGCTCATAAATATGGTGCTCTATATATTCCAAGTGTTAGTATTATTCATCAACATGAGCAAGCATCTTACAAAAATATGGGCTTATTAAAAGCCCATATTAAATCAGCTATCCAATATTTTAATAAATGGGGCTGGGTCATTGATAGAGAACGTAAGAAAATGAATGGTCAAACTTTAGCATTATTAGAAAAAGATAAACTTAAATAGTAATTGAGGTTAACTCTAACGCTCCAAATACTGCAATTTCCCTTCAACCCCATCCCATTTTTCAGCTTCTGGTAAGCTGCCTTTCATCTCAGTGATGTTAGGCCACATTTCTGCCAATTCCGCATTTAACTCAATAAAAGCTTCTTGACCCTTCGGTACTTCGTCTTCAGAGAAAATAGCATTGGCAGGACACTCAGGCTCGCAAAGCGCGCAGTCGATACACTCATCAGGATGAATGACCAAAAAGTTGGGACCTTCATAGAAGCAGTCAACAGGGCAGACTTCTACGCAGTCAGTGTATTTGCAGCGGATGCAGTTATCAGTCACGACAAAGGTCATAGCGATGGCTACCTTAAGGTCAAATCAAAAGATAAAGAAGCGAGTACTAAAGGCTTCGAGAAAGTTATGGAGCTAGATAAGCTAAAATTAATGGCATATTTTACTCTTTTGAGCGCTAATTCACAAATCTGTTGGGTCACTGATGAGTTCCTTTAGCTGATAAAGCAGCCCATGAGCTTGCCGTGGGGTGAGCGCATCAGGGTCAGTCTTTGATAGTAAGCATTCAATTTTAACCCATTGATTATTAGTGGATTTATATTCGATGTCAGGTGCGGCTACGTTCGATAGTGATTGATTTTGATGGTCAACAGATTTACTATGAGCGTCAAAATCGACCGAATTGGCCGCCTCATATGGTGCTGATGACTTAGTTAAGTCGATATTATCATGAGCTTGAGCACCTATTTGATCGCCAGATATAGGTTGCTGCGACAATTGATCAGAGAGATATTGCTCAGCGGCTGCCAACACTTCTGCCGGAATCCCGGCCATCTTGGCGACATGTAGACCAAAGCTGGAGCTGGCCGCGCCTTGTTTAATCTGATGTAGCAGTAGCAGTTGACCGTCGATTTCGCTAGCAG
>JAUNVX010000028.1:1923-12755 GCA_030540615.1 Psychrobacter sp.
GCGCCTTGTTTAATCTGATGTAGCAGTAGCAGTTGACCGTCGATTTCGCTAGCAGTGACATGCACATTGCGAATATTAGCCGCTAGCTCCTTTTGCTGACTAAGCTGGGTGAGCTCAAAGTAATGGGTGGCAAATAGCGTTAAGCAGCCCATCTGACTGAGCTTTTGCACGCAAGCATGGGCGATCGCTAGACCGTCAGTGGTGCTAGTACCCCGGCCAACTTCGTCCATCAATACCAATGATTTGTCAGTGGCTAAGTTTAAGATATGAGCGGTCTCTATCATCTCTACCATAAAGGTTGATTTGCCACCAGCGAGGTCATCGGCTGCGCCAATCCGAGTGAATATCTGGTCAATATCTCCGATAGAAGCTGATTGTGCCGGAACGAAACTACCACAACTGGCCAATAAGACAATCAGCGCCGTTTGACGCATATACGTTGATTTGCCGCCCATATTTGGCCCAGTAATGAGCAGTAAGCGCTCAGGATGGGTGTCGCTGCCGAGCACGCAGTCATTGGCCACAAAGTGATTGGCAGATAATGCTTGAACCTTTTGCGCTTTGGTAGGACTTTTGATAGCGGCTTCGACCACCACGTGGCGACCTTGGCGGATATCTAGGCTAGGGCGACTCGACTCATTAGCTAAACTGTCTTCTAGCATCAATGGCCGCTGCCAATCATATCGCTCAGCCAATACTGCCCAATTAATTAGGACATCAATTTGAGCGATGGCCTGAGCGAGTCGTTGTAGCGCGGGTAAATAAGGCGTTAGGGTGATAAGCAGTTCCTGATAGAGCTGCTTTTCACGAGTGAGTGCTTGCGACTGCGCCCCTAGGTATTCTGTCTCGATGATTTTGAGCTCATCAGTGATAAAGCGTTCACTGTTCTTTAAGGTTTGCCGGCGGATGAAATGCTCAGGGGCTTGGGTAGCTTGGCCTTTAGGCAACTCTAGATAAAAGCCACTGACTTTATTAAAGCCCACTTTAAGGCTAGGCAGACCATATTGCTCACGGGCTTGGCTGGCCAAATCATCTAAGGTCTGCTCGATATTGTCATGCAGGTGCGTGAGGCGGTCAAAGTCAGCATCAAAGCCTGCGGCAATCATCCCACCATCACGCGTGTGCGCAGGGGGCTCTTCTACGATAGCTCGATGAATGAGCGTAGCGACGTTTAATGTGGTGAGAGGTGATTGATTGGTCTCCTGCAGAGGCTCATTGGCATTGAGATTGCTAGCCATATCAGCTTGTGGGGCAGCGATTTCACTAGGTAGATGCTGCATCAACGAGGACAATAAGTCAGTCTTTGTGCCATTTTGCTGTCTATCTAGCGGCTCATAGAGCTGTTTGTATAGCATAGCTGCATCATCGATGCTCTCAGCCAGTCGCTTTAAATCTCTTGGTTTGGCTGTAGCAAGGCCAATACGACCGCTGATACGTTCAATATCGCTAATACAGGATAAGGTCTGTTGCAGCTCATTAAGGAAGGTATCAGAGCTTTGATGAAGCGGCTTTAATAGATGGTCAATAGCGTCCAATCTTTGATTGATAAGGCGACGGCTGCGTAACGGCCTTTTGAGCTGTTGCATCAGTTGGCGTTTGCCCATTGGGGTTTTGCAGTGATTGACTACTGAGATGAGCGGAGTACCCAGCGGGCTAGCAGGCTCAAACAGCTCTAGGTTGCGTTGACTGCCAGCATCAATGATTAGATAGTCACTGGCCTGTTCAACGATAAGCTGATTGACATGGGGGATGTGACGCTGCTGAGTCTGCTGAGCATAATGGATGAGCGCAGCGCAGCTGGTTTGAATAAGCGGCTGATTGGCTATTCCCAATCCATCAAGCTGACGAACTTTGAACTGCTGACACAAGGTCGCTGGAGCATGATCAAGGCTAAAGTCAGCGGCAGCCACGCTTAGTACGGGGCAGTCAAACTTGTCAATGAGCCACTGCTGCCAACGCTCATCTAAGCGCTCACTCATGATGATTTCGCTGGCCGCGAACCTTGCCAATACGGTCAGTATTTGCGCGCGAAGGGCGGATGTTGAGTCAGCTTGAAGTGATTGCGTGACCAGTTTGCCAGCAGCCAAATCCAATTGGCTCACTGCCGCTTGATAAGCTAGGTAGGAGCCATCTGTCGATTTACGAGTGGCAAGGGCGACGGCCGCGACGGTAGGCGTCTGATTGGGAGCAATGAGAGCGTCATCAGTCAGTGTTCCGGCCGTTAAGGTTCGAACCACTTCTCTATGCATAATGCCTTTATTGCTAGGGGCGTTTGCAGTGCTGTTTTTTACTGAGCTAGGCGGAGCAGAAGGGCTAACTGGACTTGATGGATTGGTTGAGCCAGATAACTTTTGTGAATTATCGTCATTATCAGTATCCGCTGATAAGTTAGCAGTGGAGTCTTCGACTTGTTCACACACCACCACCGTTTGACCCGCGGCAATCAGCCTAGCCATATAGCTGTCTGCCGCATGAAAAGGTACGCCTGCCATGGCGATAGTGTTACCCGCCTTATCTTTGCCACGCCGCGTTAAGGTAATGTCTAATAGCTGGGCGGCAAGCTTGGCATCTTCAAAGAATAATTCATAAAAATCTCCCATACGGTATAACAGCAGCGCATGGGGATACTGGGCTTTCATGGTCAAGTACTGCACCATCATAGGTGTATGCATGTTTAGGTCATATGATTGACCAGCGATGGTCAAAAGATTGGTAGGCTGTTCAGGCGTATTTTGGGTCATAATCAGGTCTGGCGATGGTTTCAAATAGACAAACGATAAGATAGATTAGCAGGGTTAGATGGCCGCACTAACTGGGGTTAACCATTTTAACACGCTAATAGTTATTAATTGAGCCTAGATAGAGGTAATGAAACTAGATAGGTTCAATGAGCTTAGATAGGTTCAATGAGCTTAGATAACTGCCAATGCCCCTTGTATCCTTCAACATCATAACCATATATAATAACAATACAATAAATTGACTGATACCCTCGTGTGTTACTTTGCCTTATGACTCAGGCACGGGTTATCAAAAATCTCCATAGGTTAATAAAATTATGCTATCAAAGATTGTAGGCAGTGTGGTCGGCACCAAAAACGACCGTGAACTTAAGCGAATGCGCAAAATAGTCAACAAAATTAACGCTCATGAGCCCAGTATTCAGTCACTGTCAGATGACGAGCTAAAGCAAAAGACCGGCGAGTTTAAGTCCCGTTATCAAAGTGGTGAAAGCCTAGATGCGCTATTGCCGGAGGCCTTTGCGGTCTGCCGAGAAGCCTCTTTGCGGATCACTGGTATGCGCCACTATGATGTGCAGATGATTGGTGGTATCACCTTACATGAAGGCAAAATCGCCGAAATGAAGACCGGTGAAGGTAAGACGCTCATGGCGACCCTAGCCATCTATCTAAACGCCATTAGTGGCAAAGGCGTGCATGTGGTCACGGTCAATGATTATCTAGCGGCTCGAGATGCGGATTTGAACCGGCCTTTATTTAACTTTTTGGGCCTGACGGTAGGGGTCATCTACTCTCAGCAGCCGCCTCAAGAAAAGGTCGATGCCTATCAAGCGGATATCACCTACGGTACCAACAACGAGTATGGCTTTGATTATCTGCGCGATAATATGGTCTTTAGCCTTCAAGAGAAAAAACAGCGAAGCCTAAACTATTGTATCATCGATGAGATTGATTCAATCTTGATTGATGAAGCCAGAACGCCTTTGATTATCTCGGGCCAAACGGATGACTCCTCTCGTACCTACGCGCTCATTAATACTATTATTCCTCGCCTGCAGCGCTCAAAAGATGAAGAAGCCAATAAAAATAACGAAGAAGGCGACTTTTGGATTGATGAAAAAAACCGTCAAATCGAAATCAGCGAAAAAGGCTACGAGAAGATTGAGCGCTTTTTGATTGAAGTAGGGGAGCTGGGCGAAAACGAAAGCTTATATAGCCCAGTGCGTCTACCACTGCTCGCCCATGTTCAAGCCGCCATCCGTGCCCATCATGTGTTCGTCAAAAACGTTCACTATATCGTCGATGATGGCAAAGTGGTCATCGTAGATGAAAACACTGGTCGTACTATGCCGGGTCGGCGCTGGTCAGAGGGTCTGCATCAAGCTGTTGAGGCCAAAGAAAACGTTGAAATCGAACCTGAGAACCAAACACTAGCCACGACCACTTTCCAGAACTATTTCCGTCTATATGATAAGTTATCAGGCATGACGGGTACTGCTGATACTGAAGCGGCTGAATTTAAGTCGACCTATGATCTCGATGTGGTGGTGATTCCAACGCATATGCCTATTGCTCGAGTAGATTTGGACGATCAGATATTCCTAACCAAACTGGGCAAATACAAAGGCATCATTCGCGAAATTAAAGAGATTCAGGCCAAAGGCGCGCCAGTGCTAGTGGGGACAGCCACGATTGAAGCCAGTGAAGAGTTATCCTACTTGCTAGATCAAGAAGGCATTAAGCACAATGTCTTAAACGCCAAGCAGCATGAGCGCGAAGCTGAAATCATTGCGCAGGCGGGCAGTCCAAAAGCCGTTACGATCGCCACCAACATGGCAGGACGTGGTACGGATATTATCTTAGGGGGCAACTGGCAGTCTTATATCGAAAATCCAGAAGAGACCAGTCCTGATGAGATGAAGCGCTTAAAAGAGATTTGGCAAATAAAGCATGATGAAGTGGTTGCAGCAGGTGGCCTGCATATCATTGGCTCTGAACGTCACGAATCGCGCCGTATTGACAACCAGCTGCGAGGGCGTGCGGGTCGTCAAGGCGATCCTGGTATGTCACGGTTTTTCTTGTCGTTAGAAGACGACTTGATGCGTATATTCGCCGGTGACCGCGTGGTGAATATGATGAAGGCCATGGGTCTCAAAGATGATGAGGCCATCGAGCATAAAATGGTCTCCAAATCGATTGAAAATGCTCAAGGTAAGGTTGAAAGCCGCGACTTTGATGCGCGTAAAAATCTACTGAAATATGATGACGTGGCCAATGATCAGCGTAAGGTTATCTATGGCCAGCGTGATGACTTGCTCGCTGAGACTGACCTTAAAGAGGCAATTGAGGCGATGCATCATGACGTCTATAATGCTTTGATTAGTCAGTTTATACCGCCTGGCTCTATTGATGATCAATGGAATGTTGATGGTCTAGAAGATGAGTTAGAGGACGAATTTAAAATCTATATGCCTATCAATGACTGGTTAGATGAAGATCGTCGCCTAGATGAAGAGGGCCTTCGAGCCAAAATTATTGATACGGCGCTGGCTCGTTATCATGAGCGCCGCGAGCAGATGGGCGAAGAAAATGCGGCTCAATTAGAGCGTCATTTTATGCTTCAAAGCTTAGATCGTCATTGGAAAGAGCATTTGACCCAAATGGATCAGCTGCGTAAAGGCATTCACTTGCGCGGCTATGCTCAAAAGAACCCTGAGCAAGAATACAAACGTGAGTCATTTGAGTTGTTTCAAATGATGCTGGGCGCAATCAAGTCAGAGACAGTGCAAGATTTATCTCGTGTCCATATCCCAACCAAGGAAGAGATGGAGGCTTTAGAAGCACAGCAGCGAGCAGAAGCAGCGCATATGCAGATGAGCTTTGAGCACGATGAAGTCGATGGCTTGACGGGAGAGACTCATGAAAGTCCTGCTATGGCCGCCAGAAATGAGGCTCAAAGAGCGCGTGGGCAGATGCAAGTGAGCTTAGGCGGTGGCTCAGCTGTGTTTGGCAGCTCGCAAGCGTCTAAATCAGCAGCGAGCGGTGATGCTGATAATGAGCAAGCTAATCCTTATGCACAGCTCAATATCAGCCGTAACGCTGCTTGCCCTTGTGGATCAGGGCTTAGATACAAACAATGTCATGGTAAAATCTAATTTACTTTTACTTTATTAACTCTGAGGAGTCACTATGCAACTATCAAAATCATCAAGATTAACAACCTCATTTTGGATGGTGGGCTTACTCAGTGCCGCCATGAGCTTGAGCGCTTGTCAAAAGCAGCCAGATAGCGCGGCCCAAGATGCAGCGGCTGACAATACGGCCCAGACCCAAGAAGCTCCTATGTCAGCTGAACCTGCTGCACCCAGCGACGCCACTATAGTAACTCCTGCTGAAGGCGAGGTAGCGGCTGACTCTACTGCTATTGATCCTACTGCGGCTCAAGTGGCCAATGATACGGTAGCCACGGTTGATACAGTAGCCTCGCAAATGACGTATGTCTGTACCCCTGAGTTAAAATTTGATGCGATTTATAACGATGATGCCGATAATGTCAGTATTAACAGCTCTGCTGGCAATGTCACATTAGATGAAGCAGGCGATAATGCTTATGAAGTCGCTACTGGTCTAGATGGCAGTGCTGGACTGACACAGTGGCGGGTGGCTAATGACCAACGCGGCTCTGGTACTTTAAGGGTGTCTAATGGTGGTAATGATAAAGTCACGGCTTATGAATGTACTTCTGCTAATAAGTAAGTTTTAACTGTATAGTAGGTTAGTAGATGACGGCTAATTTTGGCTGGATATTTATACAAATCCTCTATGACTGATAAGCTACTTTTTGATAGCCATAAAAATCTCCTCTACAAAAAAGCAGCGATAAATCGCTGCTTTTTTGGCTTTAACTAACATCAGGGAGCTTTAAGAGTCGTCTAAAGACCATATATGAGACTCAATTAAGGCGCTTTATGATCTAAAAAGCCCTCTTCTTTGACATCGAGCTCTTCATATTTAAGCTCAACAGCGATAGTATCTGTATGCGTATGGATAGATTTTTCGATATCGATTTCTTGCACTGCATAAGTCTCTTTAGCGATGGTCGCTATTTGACGAGACAACACTATCTCAACAGGCTCATTGCCTACTTCAATACGATTGCCATTGACAGTGACGACAGCAACTTTCTCTAAGCTTGGCTCAACATGACGGATGATATCCTGCTCATCATAGCTTCCTGTAAGCAGTGCTTTGCTATCGGCATCATAATAGTCTGTTTTGATAGTCAAGACTTCTTCTACTAACTCAACAGGCACTTGAATGGTTTTGGTACGCTGATGTTTAGTAATAGTGACTTTGCCGACATCTAAACGCTCTTTGCTGACCACTGCGCGCTCTTCTAATAGCTCAATATGACCCACTTGATTTCTAAGGTCTGTTTCACTAGGGCGGGTAGAAGCGGACTGAGGTGCTGAGCGGTTCACTAGCGCATCAGTATTTGTATTATCAGATTGACTCACGGTAATATTACTCCAAAAGCAGTAAATAAATAAAAAGTAGATAGCAGATTAAATGATCATCTAAAGACTATTTTAAACCTATACACCTCATAGTTCAAAGCTTAAGGCTTTAAAGCCCTACTGCAAACTAGAGGACAAGACTTAAAAATTTGATAATGGCTTTATATTGAATGGCCTAATAAGAGCTGGTTAATAGCTTGCTTATCGTAGGCCACTAAAAAAGGCCAGAGACTGGCTCTGGCCTTTCTAGTTTGAGCCAAAAGACTCAATGCTAAATTAATAATGATAGCTTAGTTAAGCTGGGTATCATCGTTAAACTATTAAGCCAAGTAATTATTTACCACGAGCGCGGCGAACGTCATCAGCAGTGATGCCTTCAGGGTTTACAAGCTGACCAGAAGCATCTACGATGTTGCCATCACGGTCGATATCAAGCTCTTCACGCTGGATAGTTTCAGTGATAGTTTCAGTATGACGTTCAGTTGTTTTACCAACGTTTACTTCTTCAGTCACAAAAGTTTCTTTGCCAACGCGAGCGCGTTCTGCTTCAAGTTGAACTTCAACAGTATCTGCACCAGCATCATCACCGATACGGCGATCAGTTGGACGGTTTACGTTGGTACGTTCAATATGAGCATGCTCTTCTTCAAGCTCTACATTAACGTTACGCTGTTCAGTGACCACATGCTTACCAACTTTAACTAGACCAGCAACGATACGATCTTTATTAACCGTTAGACGCTCTTCTAATAGCTCAAGAGTGTTAGGAGCATTATACGACTCTTCTTTCACTTCAAAACGCTCTGCTGCAGGGATAGTATCCGCTACAAATGCTTGACGGTCTTTTTCGAACTGCTCTTTGTAGCTGTACTGATAGTCATGGTCATACTGCTCCATGGCTTCAACTTGAGACTTAGTCAAGCTATCAAAGAAAACATCATCACCAACGATGCGAGCAAGGCCAGCAGGTACTAGCACTTCTTTAGAGCTGAACCAACCGCCTACATCAACGATTAAATAGCGGATACGGCCGGTGGTGTCTTCAACTAAAGCACCTTCGATTTTACCAATTTTTTCTTCGCCAGCGCCAAAAGCAGTTTTGCCTGTTGGGTCATAATAATCATCACCAATAAGATCGCGATGAGTGGCTTGAATGTCTTGTAAACGGATTAGTTGACTCATTATTGTCATCCCTTTGTAGTTAGTTAAATTAAAATTTTAGTATTAGTAACAGTGAGTATTAGCAACAAACAGCCATTACCAATTATAAATAGATACCGCTAATTGGAGCACTTAGATAACGTAATCGTTTGGCTATCTCTTTAAAATAACGAAAGATACCAAATGACTAATAGCCTATCTCTAAAAATTAACAATAGCTTTGCTTAGTACAACGGTTAGGTGTTACTTAGGTAACTGAATAACCAAAAATAACTTACCAACCTAGAATAACCTGCAAAATTGTTAATTATTATCTTAAAAAATATAATAAAGACAAGTGATTAAAAAGATACGATTACTTGCTGAGTGCATCGTCTCCCCATCAACTTAATGCAATAGTAGCACTCATAATTCTAATTGCCTATACGAGGCAAGTATCAAAATGTGCGTTCCACGTAATCGCCTGTTAATGGCTGTAAGTGCTATAACATACCGTAGAAGAAAAATAACCTATCTTTACAGGTTTCGTCATAATTAGTCTATATCAACCTGCTATAGGTCTCAAATTCCAGCTCTATAACCCATCATGACTAGACTAATAGGCTATCAATTCATTAGTTCGTTAGGCAAAGTCAATTTGAGACAATCATTAATTATAAAGACAGATATTTATTAGAGAAACAGCAAGCATTAGAACAAACAAAAAACGCCCACTAGGAGCGTTTTTTGATAGAGCTTTAAGCTAACTCATTAACTAGGACTGGGCTAGATAAGCCTATTAATAGTTAATAAACCATTAGAGAGGTTAACAACTCACTAATCTAATTCTATTGCAACGGCTACTGCTTCACCGCCGCCAATACAAAGGGACGCAACGCCTTTTTTACCGCCAGTTCGTTTAAGTGAGTTAATGAGTGTCACTAAGATGCGAGCCCCAGAGCAGCCTACCGGATGACCTAAAGCACAAGCGCCACCTTCAATGTTCACTTTGTCATGAGGAATGCTCATCTCATCCATGGCGGCCATGGTTACCATAGCAAAGGCTTCATTAATCTCCCAAAGATCCACATCTTCAACCGACCAGCCTGCCTTGGCCAAGACCTTCTCCATTGCCCCAATAGGAGCAATGGTGAATTCACTTGGATGGCGAGAGTTAGAAGCCGTAGCGATAATACGCGCTTGATAGCTTAAGCCTAGCTCGTTAGCTTTAGACTCTTTCATTACTACCAAAGCTGCTGCGCCGTCTGAGATTGAGCTGGCATTGGCTGCAGTGATAGTGCCGTCTTTGGCAAATGCAGGACGCAGAGTTGGAATACGCTCAGCATTGGCAGCGCCTGGTTGCTCATCGCTATCAACCACGGTATCGCCTTTACGGCCAGAGACCGTTACTGGAACGATTTCATCTTTGAAATGACCGTCTTTGATAGCGGTTAAAGCGCGGTTTAAAGACTCAATGGCAAAGTCATCCATCTGCTCACGAGTATAGCCTTTTTCATCGGCCATCTCTTGAGCGAATTGACCCATAAGCTTACCAGTATCAGCATCTTCTAGGCCATCTAAGAACATATGATCTTTGACTTCTTTATGGCCCATACGGTAGCCAGATCGTGCGCCAGGTAAAATATAAGGAGCGTTAGTCATTGACTCCATGCCACCAGCGACGGCGATATCAAAACTGCCAGCTTTGATGCCATCATAGGCTTGCATCACCGCTTTCATTCCTGAGCCGCACAGTTTATTAATAGTGACAGCGCCGGTCGAATCAGGTAAGCCCGCTTGACGCATGGCCTGACGTGCAGGACCTTGTCCCACACCAGCTGTCAAAATACAGCCCATAATGACTTCATCAATCTGGTCAGGATTGACACCTGAGCGCTCAACGGCGGCTTTGATAGCGGTAGCGCCTAATTGCGGAGCAGGAGCGTCTTTTAATGACCCTTGAAGGCCACCCATAGGCGTACGAGCACCGTTTACGATTACAATGGCATCATTTGACATGTGTTGTTCCTTATTGTGTTAAAGCTCATGTTAAAGGTTATCTTAAAACTTATATTAAAGGCTAGCTTCATACTAAAGGCTATAAAAATAGCGCTGTAGGGTTGTACGAAAAGCCACGTTCAAAATCAATCTTTAAGGTCAGTTCTTAAAATCAACATCACTACTGACTAAGCCAGCTCATCAAGACGAATTCGCACGACTTTATCCGTAATGGCCGTTAGTTGTTCAATCTGAGCGATGGCCAAGTTCATTTGGCTCTCAACGACGGGCAAAGTTAAAATAATAATGGGAACTTGACCCACTTTATGAGCAGGCTTCTGCAAGATAGCATCGATATTAATACCCGCTTGACTTAAAATCCGGGTGATATCAGCGAGTACGCCTGGGGTGTCTAGAGCGTGAAGCCGCAAATAAT
>JAUNVX010000028.1:12855-14668 GCA_030540615.1 Psychrobacter sp.
CGGGTGATATCAGCGAGTACGCCTGGGGTGTCTAGAGCGTGAAGCCGCAAATAATAGCCTGAGACCATTTGCTCAGCCCGTAGGACAGGGGTATCCGATAATTGCTCAGGGATAAATGCCAAATGCGGCACATGATGGCCATGGTCATTAGCGCCTAAGACGCGAATCAAATCCATGACATCTGCCATCACAGCTGAAGCCGTGGCACCAGCGCCAGCACCATCACCATAATAGAGGGTCTGGCCTAGAGGATGTGAATTGACCAACACAGCATTTTTGACCCCATTCACATTCGCCAGCAGCTTATCTTGTGGGATTAAAGTGGGATGGACTCGTAGCTCAATCCCTTCTGTGACATCGGAAGCATTTAACCCCTTTTCGCTAGCTTTAGAGCAGCGGCGGACTGCAAATCCTATATGCTTTATTCGATAGCCAAGCTCTTCAGCATAGTGGACATCTTGTAAAGTGATGCCAGTAATCCCTTCACAGTAGACTTTATCAAATTGGAGCGGAAT
The DNA here is from genome assembly GCA_030540615.1 of Psychrobacter sp. Taxonomy (GTDB): domain Bacteria; phylum Pseudomonadota; class Gammaproteobacteria; order Pseudomonadales; family Moraxellaceae; genus Psychrobacter. Next base: position 13,371 of record JAUNVX010000028.1, read on the forward strand.
ACCAAAAGCGATGGAAGCCAAAAGAGCCAATTTATGAGCCGCATCAATCCCTTCTACATCAAAAGTAGGGTCAGCTTCTGCATATCCTAGAGCTTGGGCTTCAGCCAAGACGTCTTCAAAAGTTCGGCCCTTTTCACGCATCTCGCTCATGATAAAGTTGCCAGTACCATTGATAATACCGGCCAGCCAGTCAATCTTATTAGCGGCCAACGCTTCACGCATGACCTTAATAATAGGAATACCACCAGCCACAGCTGCTTCATAAGCCACGTGGACATGATGAGTCTCGGCCAAGGCAAAAATCTCATTACCATGCTCAGCCAGTAGGGCTTTGTTGGCCGTTACCACATGTTTGCCATGCTTAATAGCATGAAAGATAAGCTCCTTGGCTAAAGTAGTACCGCCAATGACTTCAATAACAATATCCACCTCTTCGCTGGCTGCTAGCGTCATTAAGTCATCACTTTGAACGATGCTGGGGTCAATATCATCACGTTGACGCCGAGTGCCTACATGAGTAATTCGGATATCATAGCCGCTTCGACGTTTGAGCTCCGCTAAATTATCGTTAATCAGGTTGACCACGCCAGTACCAACAGTACCAAGTCCTAGTACAGCTAAATTAATAGAGTTGCTCACAATATCCTCGAAACTAAGTAAATTATTTAAGTTAGGTCAATAAGGGGTCAAAGCAATAAGATGTCAGGGTAATAATGGTCTAAAGTCAAGTCAAACGCAATACCTACTGGGTTTTAAGAAATCCCAAGCGCTTTTGCTAATTGCTCTGATGGCACATAACCACCAATCTGCTGTCCTGACTCTGAAAAGATAGCGGGCGTTCCGCGAACGCCTAATGACATCCCAAGCTCTAGTTGTGATCGTACTGGGTTAGGGCAGGTTGTTGCGCTCACACTGGCGCCAGCTTTGGCTTGACTCATCGCGGCTTGTCGATTGTCACTACACCAAACGGCTTCCATTTTAGGAACAGATTCCTCACTACGAGGCCAAGCCAAATAGCGCACTTCAATCCCCAAGTCATTGGTCTGTTTGATTTCAGAGTGCAGCTTTTGACAATAGCCACAGTCGGCATCGGTAAAGACATAAATCACCGCTTTAGTCTTGCCCGTGGCCGGGAAGATAACCATGTCCTTTTTATCAACAGCTGCTAGTTTCTCTTTGGCACTCTTGGCCACAAGGGCAGAGCTAATATCAACAGGGGTTTGTGCACCCACTTGTACAATCTGACCTTGGATAATATATTTGCCTGTTTTATCAGCAAAAAAAGCAGGTAGACCTTC
>JAUNVX010000028.1:14768-20823 GCA_030540615.1 Psychrobacter sp.
AGAGCAGAAGCAAGAGCTGTGCTCATCAAGCGGCGCTGCTTAAATAAGCTTAAAAAGGGCGTCTGCATTAAGGATGAAGAGATTGCCATATAAAATTGTCCTTTAGACCGAAGTCTAATACTGGTTGGGCCCCAAGATAGCTGACCACGTATTGATAGCTGATGCTCTAGAGTTTGAGCGGGGTTAGGTATTAACAAGCCTATAATGCTCGTAATAATCATATGCTCGGCCAATTTGTCTAAACCTTCAGGTAAGCAATATTCGCCGCATCTGTGCTTAAACGATTACTGATTATGGTAGCATAGTTTAAGACCAAACACGCAAATTGAGCTGGTTGCTTAATGGCGGTATTTAATAGCAATTGCAAGTTAACAAGGCTATTAAATGTGGATAGGGTTTAAGAGTTATTGAAAATATACTGCAACTCTTTGCTTGATATTAATCATTTGATAGTAACTAAATGCTGACTAAGATACATTTGTCCTATGCATTTGCAGTGTTGGTACGCTAGACTAACGATAATTTTAAGGCCATCAGCGCCTAATTTTCATTTTTTAATTTTTAAGGAGTGCTCATGGCAGGTGCCAGTTTATTAACGTTACTTGATGATATCAGTGTCATTTTAGACGATGTCTCTGTAATGACCAAAGTCGCAGCCAAAAAAACCGCGGGCGTGCTAGGTGACGATTTGGCATTGAATGCAGAGCAAGTGACAGGCGTGAAAGCAGACAGAGAGCTGCCAGTGGTTTGGGCAGTTGCCAAAGGCTCTTTTATTAACAAGCTAATCTTGGTACCCGCTGCTTTACTCATCAGCGCAATATTCCCGCCTTTGGTCACTATTCTACTGATGTGTGGCGGGTTATTTTTATCTTATGAGGGAGCTGAGAAAGTCATTCATAAGTTTTGGCCTCAACTGCTACCTCATGATGAGGAGCAAGGCGCTAGAATTCGGGCCAATGCTGATGAGACCATCGACTTAGTGGCTTACGAAAAAGATAAAATTAAAGGGGCCGTTCGCACTGACTTTATTTTATCAGCTGAAATTATAGTGATTGCGCTTGGCTCAGCAGCAGGTGCTACGCTGCTCGAAAAAAGCTTGGTGTTGGCCATCATCGCAGTGGCTATTACCATTGGCGTTTATGGGCTGGTTGCTGCCATCGTCAAAATGGATGATTTGGGCTTGTATTTGACCAAAAAAGACAGCTCAATTCAGCAGTCATTAGGCCAGTTTTTATTATCTGCTGCTCCTAAACTCATGAAGTTCCTCTCTATTGCAGGTACTATCGCAATGTTTTTAGTAGGTGGTGGTATCTTGGTCCATGGTATTGATCTTTTGCATCATGGGGTGGCGGACTTGGCGCACTTGACCGGTATGTTTGAAGGCCTAACTACCATGCTCATTAATGCTCTGGTGGGTTTAGTAGTCGGTGTGGCTATTGTGGCTATTGTCACCATGATAGGTAAGATGCGCGGCGGCAACTCTACTGCCCATTGAGTATTGATAACTTAGAGAGTGGATAGTTAAGTAGCGCATGCAGCAAAAAGCCTTATCATTTGATAAGGCTTTTTGCTGCATATTAGTAATGCGAGTTAAGCTAGATGCTCTAAACTCTAGGAAGGATTTTATCTGTTACCAATACTATCATCAGGCTCATCATGAGCCGTCTTATCATTAGTGTTGGCATTAGATTGCGACTGCTCAGCCTGAGTCGGTTTTTTGTGTTCCGTTTTGGATTTACGACTTCTGGCTTTAGGCACTTTAGGCGTGGTTAAATTGAATAGAGTGGTTGGCTGCGGCAGTAACTGCTCAGCAACGTTTTCAATCATATTCTTATAGCTGGCAATGGTTGTCTTAGAAGGCGTGACAGGTTCTTTGTTACTGGTTTTGCCGTCACTGGACTTCAATGAAGACAGCATCGTCGCATCAGGTGCCTCATTCATTGTCGCATCAACTGCTGTATCAGAAGACTCACCTGTTTCTAACTGACCTGTTTCTGAATCAACAAGTGCGCTAGCAGTAGCATTGTCTTCATCAGCGTAGCTGATAATAGAAGCGGACTCCTCGGCAGCACTTGTCTGTTCAGCCGATTCATCTGACTGATCAGACAAATGCGCTGAGGCGACGGCCAAATGCTCAATGACCTCTTTGTCCTCAATCAGCAGGGCCGCACTCTCTTGCTCAACGACTGCCGCACTTGACTCTGAGACCAAAGCGCTGGCGACCGTAGCAAGTTGATGAGTAGGGCTCGCTGCAGGTTTGAACGCCTCTGACTCCTCAAACTCTGGATGCTGACCACGAGGATCATTGCTTGCACGGCGAGTGATTGGTCTTGGGCTGACTGCCGTCTTGCCTTGATTGGTAGTCACCTGACGCACCGCTTGGGTCATACGATTAAAGCGTCCTAGATAAGTAGGGTCTAAAGGAGCATAACCATAGTTGCTAAAATCAAAATGAGCATCCGTAGTCGAAGCTGCAGTCTCTGCATCAGTAGCGCTATCCTCAGCAGCATTGCTTATCGCCGTCTGGTTAGAAGCTAAAGATGCCATAGCAGCGATGAAACTAGCGATGACCCCCTTGGTTTCAAGGTGCATAGCCGCATCGGGTAGCACAGAGTGAATAAACTCACCTACCGTACCACGGATTTTACTACTGTGGCTTGAAGCAACAGGTGACTGCTCTTGCTCTTTTGCTCCCTCACGTTTCGCTTTGACTGCTCTTGGGTCGTTGCTGGCTAGGCCATACTTTTGAGCGGTCACATAACGGTCTGCAAAGAGCTCAGTGCTGTCATACCCTGTTGATAGCACGCTATCATCAGTATTTGATGACTCACTTGATAGATTAGCTTTATTGCCACTTTGCTCACTCAAATCCTCTGTTACTGATTTAAGTGCTGTTTTGTCCTCAGTAGCTGTCTCATTGGTGTCAGTCACTGTCTCGTTAATGACGGTCTCTGACGCCTGTGCAGTCACTGGGACTTGATTACCATCATTTTGCTTTGAGCTAGGCTGACTGACAGTAGCATTTTCGGTACTGGTGTTGTCAGGCGCTACTGATGACAGAGCAGGGGCTGACTGAGTAGCCGGCTCCTTATCACTCCGAGTCCTATCTTGTTGAGTGTCACCTTTTTGAGTTACCTCTCTTTGAGTGCCATCTTGTTGATTACCGTCCTGTCGAGAGCCATATCCTTGATGACGGTCAGCTAAGATATTTTCAGCTTGAGCCGTATCAGAGCGAGCGCTACTGCTACTGGTCGCACCGCGATTAGATGACAATGCATTTGCAGAAGGGCCTTTTTCGTCTGCCTCATCGCCCTTTACAGGAGCTGATACCGATGTTCTCCTTTCCGCCTTATCATCAGGCGATTCAACGTCATTAGTCTCAGCAGAGCGCACCGATTTACTATCATCTAATGATAGGTGCACCACTTCTTTAGGTTTGTGTTGCACAGGGGCTTCATTGACCTGAAGAGATACTTCATTGGGGTCTGAAACCTTGTTCGTCGCCGATTTACGTCGATCAGTATCAGCACGGCGAGAGGAGGCGGGTGAATTTGATTTTGACTCGCCTCTACTATGCCCCTCAGGTGCTGAAGACTGTGAGGTTGATTGAGGACTCAAAGTCTCTCCACGAGGCATCTCGCCCCGTGAGTCACGGCGGCTATTGGCCGGTCTACGAGCGCGAGAAGGTTTGGCTTCGTCATCACGACCATTATTATCGCTTTGGCTTGAAGTATCTTCAGAAGCGTCTGATGCCTCATCAATTGTCTCGTCGCGTTTGTCTCTTCTTTGCCGCGGTTTACTTGGCTTGGTTTTTCGTGACTTACGGCGGCGACGGTCTTGTTCATCTTCATCATCTTGGTCGGTGCTAGAGCTACTCTCACTCTGAGGTAGTGCTGCTTTGCTCTCAGTGGCTACCGTTGGCTCTTGAGGACGTCGATTATCACTGGCACTTTGCTTAGCCAAAACGGCGGTGTTGACTTGACCTAGAGAGCCTAAGCTTTGAGCGCCCGTATTGACAATGGCCTCAATGGCTTCAGCCGCTGCTTGACTGCTGATGCTGTCAGAAGGCTTAGCTTGCGGTGTCGGCGTGAATAAATTGGCCAACCAAGCGACAGCGTGCGGCGCAGTAGCAGGAGTCACCGGAGCCGTACTAGGTGCAGACTGAGCAGCACTTGAGACGGCAGGGGTGGGCACTGAGCGAGGCGCAGCAATCGCAGTTTCAGCTCGCGACTTAAGTAAAGCTGTCACTGCATTAGGGCTGGCTAAGCGAGGCTGACGAGTAGGCTGCTGTTCAGGACGCTCTTTGTCAGCAGTTTGCCAATCCACATCGTAACCAAGCTCATTGCTCTCTTGCTGCTGAGTGTCCGTAATACGCTCGTAGCTAGAAGGGGCAAAGCCATCGCGATTGAAATGCAGCTTGAAGTTAGGAGACTCAAGATGAGCGTGTGGCAAGATAGTAATGCGGGTGCCGCTGTCTTGCTCTAAATAGACTAGGCTATCGCGTTTTTCATTCAGCAAAAACGCAGCAATATCAGTGGGTACTTCTGCTTGTACTTCGCCTTGACGCTCTTTGAGGGCGATTTGTTCAATCTGACGCATGATGGACAAAGACAAGGAGCGAAGATCACGAATCATACCGTTGCCATGGCAACGTGGACAGATATAGCCGGTTGATTCCTCCAATGACGGACGCAGTCGTTGGCGACTCATCTCCATCAAGCCAAATCGTGATATCTCCCCGAACTGCACCCGAGCACGGTCATATTTGGTCGCTTCAACCAACCTTTTTTCGACCTCTTTTTGATGCTTGCTGTCATTCATGTCAATAAAATCAATGACAATCAGTCCGCCCATATCGCGTAGTCGCAATTGACGAGCAATCTCATCAGCGGCTTCTAAATTGGTATGGTAGGCAGTTTCAGCGACATCTGCTCCTTTGGTTGATTTGGCAGAGTTAATGTCAATGGACACTAAAGCTTCAGTCTGATCGATAACGATAGAGCCGCCAGAAGGCAAGCGAACTTCACGCTGATAAGCAGTCTCAATTTGTTTTTCAATACCGAATCGGGAGAACATGGGCTCATAGTCGGTATATTTACGCAGTTTGTCCGCTTGCTTGGGCATCACGGCATCGATAAAACCAGCCGCTTCAATATAAGCGTTTTCGTTATCAATCCAAATCTCAGTAATGTCATCTCGCAAATAGTCGCGGACCGCGCGAGTCACCACGCCCGCTTCTTGATGCACCAGTCTTGGGGAAGGGTATTTATCGTTTTGTTCTTGAATGGCCTGCCAGATATTGAGCAGATGATTGAGATCATGCTGAAGGTCGTCTTGGGTCTTACCGATACCTGCGGTACGGATAATAACGCTCATGCCTTTGGGCAAATCAAGATTGCCTAGCATCCGTTTCATGTCGTCACGAAGCTTGCCTGATATCTGTCTTGAGATACCACCGCCACGAGGATTGTTAGGCATTAATACCAGATAGCGGCCTGCAAGAGAGACATAAGTCGATAGGGCAGCACCTTTATTGCCACGTTCTTCTTTTTCGACTTGGACGATTAGCTCGTCCCCTTCTTTGATAAGTTTGCGAATATTTTCATCACGGGCATTGCCTTTGAGATATTCATTGGCAATCTCACGGATAGGCAAAAACCCTTGGCGCTGTGAGCCATACTCCACAAACACGGCCTCAAGTGATGGCTCGACTCGAGTAACATGGCCTTTATAGATGTTGGATTTTTTTTGTTCGCGGGTACGATTCTCAAGATCAAAATCGTAAAGATGGTTGCCTTTACATAAAGCAACACGGATTTCTTCGTTGTGAGTGGCGTTGATTAAAATGCGTTTCATAAAAGTGTCCTATGAATACGCCAGCCGTAGATAGTAAATTGTAAGGACTTAAATCCATCAAGCTCTAGTTCAGATTAGAAGGCTATTTGGTTAGTGAGGTAAAGTTACTAATTAATAAAGTTACTAATCGATAAAGTTACTAAAGTAAGTTAAATAGCTTTGTTCTAAACCATTGAGCAAAGAGCTCACTAGGCTTAAA
>JAUNVX010000028.1:20923-24154 GCA_030540615.1 Psychrobacter sp.
AAAATCAACCGATAGAATCTGTTGTGCAGTAGATAATTAAGAGCACGAAATCATCGTGGTCATTAATGAAAGCCGAGGATATGAGAGATTGCCAATAACACCGATAGTAGCTGATAGCAGTAGGGTTATTGGTGGTTGCTGCCGCACTTGGCAATAAGCTAAAAGGTATTAGCTTGAGCAGCAATCAGTAAAACTCTCTATAAAGCCCAATAAAGGCGACCTATATTATAGGCCTGCCAACTCTGATCACACTATCTGGCATGACATAAAGAGATAAAGAGGACTCGCATCGCTACTGCGTCTATTATCCTTTACGGTAAGTTTTAATCGGCCCCTACAATGAATATAAGCGGCCGACTGATCAGGCGGACTAAAGATAAGGGTGGATACTTATCGTAATTAATCATCCTATTGCATCATCTGGTCAGCGGGGCGTACTTGGCAAATAAAGGTCACTCTATTTGACCGCTGATAAACTTAGCTAGGACAACCAAATACTAGATTACTATTCGGGTCAATCACTCATTAATAGGCTATCTACTGCGAACGAGCTCCTACTTAAATAAAAGTTACTTACAAGTTGATTAAAAGTCACTTAAATCTACCAATCGTTATCACTGTCAGTTATGTCTGCTACTTTACTAGACAAAGAAGCCATGATGACAATCTATAACGTAAGGGCTGTGCGCATTATAAATAATTAATAAAATATCACTGTCATTGTTAATGGCAAAAGCCAAGGAAATCAAGTGCTGATGTTCAGCAACTAGGCAAAAATATAGCCATAATCTCGCTATATTATACTGTTACTGGGTCAAACTGGCTATTAATAATCTGGTGTAAGGAGACCAGTAATGGCCTAAAAGGGTTTAAAAAAATCAAAAGTGGTTGAGCGTATAAGACAGTAAGCAGCCTTTTAGTTGGCTAAAATAAAGCCCTATAATGATGAAATAGGCTAATAAATATACCGTTGTCTACGGCATAAGAATAAGCTGAAATTACTCAAAGCTTGAGCTTACTTATCTTATTATCATCAAGTGAAGCTTACTGAATAATCAGTAAGTCAAACGCTGCTCAATAACATCTCAACGTGATAAACTATAGCAAATCTTTATGCAAACGCCTAACTAAATATGTCAAACACCTCTAATCCTAGCAACAATTCGGCTTCAAATCAGTCAGCATTAGATCTTGAGGCAAGCTTTGCAACGCCTATAAGCCCTGATGCCGATGTTGATTCTGGTCTTGATTCTAACAGCGACCTTAGCTCAGATATCGATATTAACAAACATACCAGTAACAAGCACTACCCGCAAAGTGCTGATGAAGACATCAAAAACTTCAATACGGTTAATTATCTTGAAGTCACGCGCAACCAACATGAACAGCGCGTTGATAACTTTTTATTGGCCAGACTCAAAGGGCTGCCAAAATCACATCTATATAAGCTTATCCGCTCTGATGAGATACGAGTCAATAATAAGCGCTGTAAGCCCTATGACAAGCTATATCGCGGTGATATCGTACGGATTGCACCTGTGCGACTCGCTACCCGTGACAAGCCTATCATCAGTCAAGACTTCGCTGATGGGCTGCTCGCCCGAGTGGTCTATGAAGATGAAGGTCTTATCGTGTTGAATAAACCCTCAGGTATCGCGGTGCATGGTGGTAGTGGCCTTGACTTTGGCGTTATTGAAGCAATGCGAGAGGTGACGGGTAAGAAGTATTTGGAGTTGGTACACCGTATTGACAAAGACACCTCAGGGCTACTAATGATTGCCAAAAAGCGATCAACTCTCAAAGTATTACAAGAATACTTAAGGGATAAGACTATCCAAAAGTCTTATATTTGCTTGGCAAAGGGTCAGCCAGTATTGAACTCGCAGCAGATAGATGCCCCGCTATTGCGCTTTACGCTAGCCAATGGTGAGCGCCGGGTTAAAGTGGATGGCAATACTTTTCATGGCAATAGTGGTCATGGAAACGATGGCCAAGGCAAAGACAGTCAGACCAATATTGAAGTATTGGCCCGTTTTGAGATTCAGGGCAAGCCTGTGAGCCTGATTAAAGCGCAGCCTTTGACGGGACGCACCCATCAGATTAGGGTGCATTTAGCCCATATTGGTCATCCTATCTTAGGAGATGATAAATATTATCCGGCGGACGTATCAGGTGTTCATCGTTTATGCCTTCATGCTTGGCAATTACAGATTCCTAATTATCCCAATATTATCGCGCCATTGCCTGAGGATATGGCTCAGTTATTACCAGATGACGCTAAACAAGCGATTTTATAAAACCAAATGGCTCTAGCAGCTAAGCCCATTTAAGTGTGGTCAAAGGCCAGCCAGTCGGACATGATACCTGCCAACTCATCAATCCCTTCTTTACGTAGGGCCGAGAATAGCTGAATGCTGCAAGGTAGCTCCAGTTTTTCCAGTTCAAGCTTGGTTTTTAAGAGAGCATTTTTGGCCGCACCAAACTTGAACTTGTCTGCCTTGGTCAATAAGATGTGAACAGGTAAGTCACCATCTTTAGCCCAGTGTAGCATTTGCTCATCGAAAAACTGTAGCGGCCGACGGATATCAGTCATTAGTACCAATCCGGCCAAGCTAGATCTCGATACCAAATACTCTTCAAGCTCCACTTGCCACTCTTTTTTCATCTCAAGCGGTACGGCAGCGTAGCCATAACCTGGCAAGTCAACCAATCGCGTCTCAGGCGTGCCTATCTGAAAAAAGTTAATCATCTGGGTGCGCCCTGGCGTTTTTGATGACCTTGCCAGCTGACGTTGATTGGTTAGGGCATTAATAGCCGATGATTTTCCCGCATTAGAGCGACCTGCAAACGCCACTTCAAGACCTTCATCCGCAGGGCAAAGTCGAAAAGTAGGGGCAGAAAGCATAAACTCAGTTTGCTGCAAGCGCTGGCGAGCCTTGGTACGTTCAAGGTCAATACGCTCATGATTTAGCAATGACTTGGTTGTGTCATCGGAGGTCTCTAACTTAGGCTCATGGCTGCTGGGCTGATTCTTTTTTGAGTCAGAAGAAAAGGGCGGGGTCTTAGGTTTGGATGAAGTGCTCATAAGGTCTATCTTATCTCGTTGGTCGGAGGGTCATCGTCAATGGGTTGTCAAGGTTAAGCTTTAAAGTCTTAGCTTAATGTATCAAAAAGCAACTGGCATTTAGCAACTGTAAATTTAGTAGCTTTAAATATAGTAGTTTTCAATAA
>JAUNVX010000252.1 GCA_030540615.1 Psychrobacter sp.
CATAAGCTAATTGAGGACACGCCCTAAGACTCTTCATGCAAATTATGCAAGTTAATGAAAATCATCATTATTACTGTCATCAAAGTCATCAACCTCACCCGACAGATATCCCAAAAACGCATCACTTTGCTGCAGCAAAGCTTGCAAACGCTTTACATTGATGACCCCAGACAGCTCATCTTCACTAAAGTCCTGATCTTCCAAGTGCGAGAGGCTTTTACCTTCACCATCACTACTTTCTAACCCTAACAAATGCCGCTCAACATTATCGGCACTAGAGCGGCTATGGCTATTATTGTCATCATTACGGTCACTACTATGACTGATATCACTACTATTAAAGCCACCACCCTCTAAAGGCTTATCAATCTTGGCATCACTCATCGAAACCACCTTAATGAACTGGGCGTAATCAAACCATCAAGCGGCACATCCCAAGGTTGCCTCTCAAGCCTATCGACCACCTGAAAGTCATAACACCAACCGATAATCAGCGTCTTATTACGACCTGTTCGGTTAACGTCCTTCAAAGTCGAATCATAAAAGCCGCCCCCCATGCCCATTCGATTGCCATATAAGTCAGCGGCCACCAAGGGACAAAAGATAAGGTCCAAGTCATTAGCCCAAAGGAGCTGGCGCGAGCTAATTTGCTTCATACCTAAATGGTGCCGAGTATTAGGCAACTGACCCAGCTTAGCTTGATGAATGGCAGCGAAGCGCATGACTTTATTATCTTGGCTCGTTACTTTATTATCTTGACCCATTGAGCCACTTTGACACCCAAACGATCCCACCACAGGTAAATAGCCTAAGTAACCCAAACGCAAGCACCAATCCAAAATCGGCTGAGTAGGCAGCTCACCAAATCCGTCCCAATACAGCCCAACTCTCGCCTGCTTGGGCAATTGGCCAGTGAGCTTGTATAGATGGCTACTGGCAAGACTAGCGGCCAGTCTGCGCTGCTGCTGACTCAAAGCGCGGCGCTGGCGGGTAAAGTATCGCCGTGGCGGATTTTCATTAGCATATGGCGGGCTTACAATAGAAGGTGATGTGATAGTATTTGTCACGAATTAACCCGACCCTATAAGAAATATGCAGACAGTCATGCTATCATAATCGGGTCAAAAAATTCACTCGCGCTAATGGGATCCTACCCGCGAAAATCCTCTGCGATTCTTCCAGTGTAATCTATCAATAAGTGCAATTCATCAACAATAGGAGACAGCATGTCAACTCGTATCGAAAAAGACACCATGGGCAATGTAGAAGTGCCTGCAGACGCTTATTGGGGCGCGCAAACTCAGCGTAGCCGTGAGAACTTCAAAATTGGTGGCGAGACCTTGCCACGTCCGATGATTGAAGCGATGGCACTGGTCAAAAAGGCAGCGGCGATTACCAACGCTAGTCTGGGCCGTATCGAAGAGTCGCAGCGTGACCTTATCGTCCAAGCCGCCGATGAAGTCATCAATGGCGGCCTAACCGACCAGTTCCCATTGGTGGTTTGGCAGACAGGCTCTGGCACTCAGTCCAACATGAACATGAACGAAGTGCTCGCCAACCGTGCGAACGAAATCGCTGGCAATGAGCGTGGCAGCTATCAGCCCATTCATCCAAATGACCATGTCAACCACGCCCAATCGACCAACGACAGCTTCCCAACCGCTATCCGTGTGGCAGCCGCTCGTGAGATCAATAGCCTACTCATCCCTGCGGTCAAAGCTTTGCGTGACACGCTCGACAAAAAAGCCCGCGAGTTCGACAGCATCGTCAAAATTGGCCGAACACACCTGCAAGACGCCACCCCATTGACCCTAGGTCAAGAGTTTAGCGGTTATGTCAGCCAACTTGACCACGCGCTTACTCGCATCGACCACGCCCTGCAAGGCTTGTACGAGTTGCCATTAGGCGGTACAGCAGTAGGAACAGGACTTAACTCGCATCCTGATTATGCCGTCAAAGCCGCTGAGCAACTATCCACGCTCACAGGCCTACCGTTTGTCACCTCACCCAATAAATTTGAAGCCCTAGCGGCTCGAGACGCCGAAGTATTCGCCTCAGGCGCGCTCAAAACCCTAGCCGCTAGCCTTAACAAAATCGCCAACGACGTGCGCTGGTTAGCCTCTGGTCCTCGCTGTGGTCTAGGCGAGCTTGTGATTCCTGAAAATGAGCCAGGCTCATCGATCATGCCAGGCAAAGTCAACCCCACCCAGTCTGAAGCCATGACCATGGTCGTCGCACAAGTCATGGGCAACGACGTGACCATCAGCATGGCAGGCGCGTCAGGTAACTTTGAGCTCAACGTCTTCAAGCCCGTCATTGCCTATAACTTATTACAATCTATCAAGTTATTGGGCGACACTTGCAACAGCTTCAATGACAACTGCGCCGTCGGTATCGAGCCTGTTAAAGACAAGATTGACCACTTCTTGCATAACTCGCTCATGCTAGTGACCGCGTTAAACCGCCATGTGGGCTATGAAAACGCCGCCAAAATCGCCAAGACCGCTTACAAAGAAAACAAAACTTTGAAGCAAGTCGCGGTTGAGCTTAATCTGATGAGCGAAGCTGAATTCGATGAGTGGGTCATCCCTGCGGACATGGTTCATCCAAAATAAGCAATTGATTGTCTCTAAACTCAAAAACCTTGCCATGGAATGTGGCAAGGTTTTTTTAGCGATAGAGTTTAGCAGCTGATAAACAAGGGGGAGCTAATCCTGCTTTCCGCTAATATCTTGGCAGTCACTAGGGCGGTGGCTAAGGCTAGAGGCGTTCCAACATTCGAGCGACCACCCCTAGCCAAGCCCCCGCAACCTAGTGACTCACCAAGGATAGCCGCTGCAATCAGGGCTAGCGGTCACATCGCGTTTCTGCGGCCATCTATCGTAGTTTGAAACTACTGCTTCTTCTATCAAAATCTCTTTATCTTGTTTAATAAGTGAATAATAAAATAATATTCCAAGTAGGGTGCGCCATTAATTTTCCCAAAAAAATAGGCCAAGCTTAATGCCCAGCCTAATATACTCAGAAATACTATCAAAAGCCAAAGTTTGCGCTAAAACTTAATTAGGGTGTGTCCTCAATTAGCTCATGAGGCTTAAAATGAGATAG
>JAUNVX010000253.1 GCA_030540615.1 Psychrobacter sp.
AACTTGATGACTCTGATGCCAAGGTGTTAATCATCGTTGAGAACTTTGCCAAAACTTATCAAGACATCGGCCGCAAAATGGTCGATAAAGTAATCGTTGCTTCAATGGGCGACCTGATGGGGACTATCAAAGGCTTTGTGGTCAATGCTGTCGTCCGCCATGTCAAAAAGATGGTGCCAGCTTATGATATCAAAGGCAGTATCTCTTTTAAAAAGGCCCTCGATAAAGTCTCTGCTAGCAAGTACAAACGTCCGGATAGCATTGGTCTTAATGATATTGCCATGCTGCAATATACAGGAGGGACCACAGGCGTTGCCAAAGGCGCGATGCTCACGCACAAAAACTTGGTGGCCAACCTTATTCAGTGCAATACTTTCTTGGGCGGCACCTTTGATGAGTATGAGAATAGTGCTGAGCAACCCGTCATCATGACCGCGTTGCCGTTGTATCATATTTTCTCCTTTACTGTCTGCGGTATGTTTGGGCTGTATCGAGGTTGCATCGTACTACTTGTGCCAAACCCACGCGATGGCAAGAGCTTAATCAAAGCTTATACGGACAATCCTCCTGCTTTCTTCCCAGCTGTTAATACCCTATTTAATGGGTTGGCCAATAGCGATGTGTTCAAGGCGCTTGACCATAGTAAACTGCGCCTATCGATGGGCGGCGGTATGGCAGTATTGAAAGACACCGCTGAAAAGTGGGAAAAAATCACCGGCAATGTCATCATTCAAGGCTATGGTCTGTCAGAGACCTCTCCCGTAGCGACGGCCAATCCCCTACAAGTAGGAAAGTTCAGTGGTACGGTGGGCGTTCCTATGCCTGGCACTGAAGTGGCTATCTTGGATGAAGAGGGCAATGAGATGCCGCTGGGTGAGCGTGGAGAAATCAGCGTTCGCGGGCCACAGGTAATGAAAGGCTACTGGAACCGTGAGGATGCTACTGCCTTGGTAATGACCGATGATGGGTATTTCCGTACAGGGGATATCGGTATCATGGATGAGGTTGGCTACGTCACAATCGTTGACCGCAAAAAAGACATGATTTTGGTCTCAGGCTTTAACGTTTATCCCAACGAAGTTGAAGATGCTATGAGTGCCCATCCTAAGATATTAGAATGCGGCGTCATCGGTGTCGAGGATGAGCGTAGTGGCGAAGTGCCAAAAATCTATGTGGTCAAAGCGGATGAGAGCCTCACTGCTGAAGAGGTCTTGCAATATGGCAAAGATAATTTGACCGGCTATAAGCGCCCCCGTCATGTTGCATTTGTCGATGAGCTGCCTAAATCAAACGTTGGCAAAATCCTGCGTAAAGAGATTCGCAAAATCGACGAGCAAAATCGTAAGAAATAGCCAGTGCTGATTCAGATGAGTACCTCTACTCGGCGTCACGACTCAGCAGCACAACTTATGGCTACTGCTGGTCAATGTTATATATCGATGCTATTTAGCAGCACATGGTAGAAAGTTAGCAAGTAGTAAGTAAATAAGCAGTCAAGTAAGCAATGGGAGCTCTAAGGAAAGAGTCGCCTAATACCACCAAAGGGATAACGTCTTA
The DNA here is from genome assembly GCA_030540615.1 of Psychrobacter sp. Classification (GTDB taxonomy): domain Bacteria; phylum Pseudomonadota; class Gammaproteobacteria; order Pseudomonadales; family Moraxellaceae; genus Psychrobacter. Next base: position 1,558 of record JAUNVX010000253.1, read on the forward strand.
GGACGTTGTCCTTTTTTTTGGATTTTGGTCTGATAAGATTTTGCTGTATATTAGGCCCTAAATTATAGGGGCTTCTAATCACTCAAAGTGGTTAGAGCAAGTCCTAATTCATAGCTTGTCTCAGCCCACATTAACCCTTTAACTTAGTTTTATTATTTATTATCCACCGCCATCGCACGATTCATTTTAATCTAAAAATAGTTAATTGTTGGATACCCTTATGACAGAACAATCAAAGCCAAACCCTACTAGCACTGAAGCTCCTAGCCAAACACAAGATCAGTCTCCCTCCTATCATGCTGACCCTTATCCGCAAATACCTAATATCCCAAGTGATAGACCATGGCTTGCCTCTTATGAGCGTTATGGTATTCCCGCTAACATCGAGCTACCGGCCAATGACACCTCACTGTTAGAGGTGTTTGAGCGCAACTTTAGCCGCTATGGCAACAAAAAAGCTTTTACTTGTATGGGCGTGTCTATCAGCTTTCGCGAACTAGACTTATACAGCCGTCAAATTGCCGCTTATTTACAATCGTTAGGGCTCAAAAAAGGCGATAAAGTGGCAGCCATGATGCCCAATGTGTTGCAGTATCCTATTGTGGCGCTTGGCGTCATTCGGGCGGGCATGACCCTAGTCAATGTCAATCCACTCTATACCAGCCGCGAGCTGGCGCATCAGCTTGAGGACAGTGGCACCAAAGCTTTATTTATTATCGAAAACTTTGCGACTACCCTTGAAAATGCGGAACATAAAGAGAGTGTGGAGCATGTGATTGTCTGTAGCATGGGCGATATGCTGGGCGCTATCAAAGGCACCTTAATTAACTTGGCCGTTCGCCATATCAAAAAAATGGTTCCCAGTTATAAGTTGCCCGGCAGCATAGGCTTTAAAGAGGCCTTAAATAAAGTCTCCGCCAGCAAGTACCAACGTCCTGATCTCAATCTAAGTGACGTGGCGTTGCTACAATATACGGGCGGCACAACAGGCGTGGCTAAGGGGGCTATGCTCACCCATGGTAACCTTGCGGCCAATATGCTACAAATCAGTGCGTTAATGAACAGCGCCTTTGAAGACGACGTTCAATCCGATGACGTTATCTTGGCTGCATTGCCGCTTTACCATGTATTTTCGTTCACCGTTTGCGGCATGTATCCTATGTATCAAGGCTACAATAGCTTGCTCATTCCTAACCCACGCGACCTTGATGATTTGATTAAGCAAATCGACAAATATAAGCCCTCGTTCTTGCCAGCGGTTAACACCCTGTTCAATGGGTTGGTGCATCAAGAAGCCTTTAAACAGCTTGATTTCTCCCACCTTAAAGCGGCTATCGGCGGTGGTATGTCAGTATTGCCTAGTGTCGCCAAAGAGTGGCATGACATCACTGGCCTGCCTATCGTAGAAGGCTATGGTCTGTCTGAGACCTCCCCAGTGGTGGCCTTTAACCCGATGACCATCTCTGAGTTTACCGGTAAGATTGGTATTCCTGCTTCTAGCACCGATGTCATTTTGATTGATGATGACGGCAATGA
>JAUNVX010000254.1:0-1405 GCA_030540615.1 Psychrobacter sp.
CATCGCCGCAATCCAGCCAAATAATAATAACGGAATATTGTAATGAATAAAGGTGGGAATCACGCTGTCCTTAATATGGTCGTGCTGACCATCAACGTTGAGACCAGAGGTCGGCCCCAACGTAGAATCGGACGCAGGGGAACCCGCATCGCCAAGCGCGCCTGCCGTCCCGACAATCGCAACTGTAGCCAGCGGTGAAAACCCAAGCGAGATACACAGTGGCACATAAATCGCTGCCAAAATCGGAATGGTCGAAAACGACGAGCCAATTCCCATCGTCACGATTAAACCAAGTAACAACATGACAAAGGCTGCCATCGCTTTATTACCAGCAAAAATAGCCGTAGCACCATCAACGAGCGGCTGAATTTGCTCGGTGGCTTTCATGACTTCTGCAAACCCTTGCGCGGTAATCATAATAAAACCGATCATCGCCATCAGCTTAATACCATCGTTAAAGACCGTATCCGCGTCACGCCACTTGACCACGCCCGTCGCCATAAACACGCCAAAACCAAACATCGATCCGAGCAATAACGAATCAGTAAACATCTGCACCACAAAGGCGGTGACAATCGCCGCTATCGCGACCAGCGTTTTGAGCTTAGTTTGCGCTTGTGCCCGAATAGCTGTTTTACTTAGTGCATCATTCTCCAACGCCTGATCATGAGCTGCTTTATCTATTGCCAGTTGTGGATAATGACGCGGTTTGCGGTAGCTAATAAATACAGCGGTTAATAATCCCACTAACATACCCAACGCTGGAATTGCCATAGCGTGCGTCACCGAAATCGTACTGACATCAACACCTGCTTCACCGACATTTTTTAGCATGATTTGATTAAGATAAATATCGCCAAACCCATACGGAATGAACATATAAGTCGTGACCAAACCAAAGGTAATCAGACACGCAATCAGACGTCTATCAATATGCATCCGGTTAAATGCTAATAATAACGGCGGCACAAGTAACGGAATAAAGGCAATATGAATGGGAATCAAATTTTGACTAAAACAGCTCATCATCACGAGTCCAGCAAACAGCAGATACTTAATCATGCCGCCTGCTCCTATCCCTGAGCCGCTAGCATCAATACGCTTAATCACCGCCCCTGCTAAGGATTGTGGCAATCCAGAATGCGCAATAGCAACGGCAAACGCGCCCAGTAATGCATAAGATAACGCAATCTGTGCCCCATTTCTTATCCCTTCTTGAAAGGCCGTTAACGTGTCGGTCAAGCCCAGCCCTGCTATGAGACCACCAGCAATTGCGCCAATCAGTAAGCTGAGTACCACGTGAACCCGCGCCAGTGACAGCCCGAGCATAATAACGACTGCCAGTAGCACCGCATTGATGGTCATGTTTTCGCCCTTTTTTACTCTGTAAATGAATCTATAAATG
>JAUNVX010000254.1:1415-3088 GCA_030540615.1 Psychrobacter sp.
TTACAGTATTTTATCTTTAAAGCCTACGTGCAGAACCTGCCGGCTATGCCAACAAGCCCCACTATTTTTAATTCGCGTTATCGTTAAGCCTTGCAATTTTTTATGGCAGCACCATTATTTAACCATGAACTACCAACTTGACTTTGCAAGTCTGGTTAATAAGGAAATAGAAAATATGACTGACTATAATATCGATAAAGACAACATTAATATCGACACTAATATTGACAGCGACACTGATTCAACAATTGAAGAAAACGATGTTGTGAGTAATGACGCTGCAAGCAAAGAATCTGCTAAACCAGACAACTACTTACCGCTACTCGCGTTACGTGATGTGGTCGTCTATCCGCACATGCAAATCGCCCTGTTTGTCGGTCGTGCGCCATCAGTTAAAGCCGTTGAATTAGCACAAGCGGAATACGGTGATAAAGTATTGGTCGTGGCGCAAAAAGATTCACTTACCGAAGATATTGATCAAGATAACTTATATCAATACGGAACGGTTTGCCGCATCGTCAGTACCATGCCACATGATAGTGATGAAAATTGCATCAAAGTACTTATCGAAGGTCAATACCGTGCGCGTGTCGATACGCTAGAAGATCATGGCGATGTATTGATGGCGAGTTTTGAACGGGCTGACCTCAATGTCGCCATGGATGACAGCCAACAAAAAAACACCATCAAAGCGCTCACGGTATTGTTCGAAAGCTACGCCGATGCTCGATTGCGTAACGCTCGTGAATTAACACGGGTGGCAAAGCGTATTGATGACCTGCTTGAGCTGGTTTATTTTATCTCAACTCGCGTATCGATGGATTTGGATATTAAACAGTCGTTTTTAGAACAAGACGATATCAAAGCGCACATCAATACCTTGACTGAATACTTAGTCAAACAAAGCGCTGAGCAAAATATCGAGCAAGACATTCAAGATGCCGTTCGTCAGCAGATGGAAGACAATCAGCGCGAATACTTCTTAAATGAAAAGATGAAAGCCATTAAAAATGAGCTGTCAGACATGCATGACGGCGCCTATGATAGCGATGACGACATCAGCGAGCTTGAGCAGCGTTTAGAAAAGGCTGACTTGCCAGAAGATGTTCGCAAAAAAGCTGACCAAGAGATGAAAAAACTCAAAATGATGCCACCGGCGTCCTCCGAGTCCTCTGTCGTGCGCACCTATATTGAGTGGATTTTAGATACGCCGTGGAATGCCACCACCAAAGTCTCTATTAATCTCGATAAAGCCAAAACCATCTTGGATGAAGACCATTATGGACTGCAAGATGTGAAAGATCGCATCTTAGAATATTTAGCCGTTCAATCACGGGTGAAAAAACTTCGCGGACCGATTCTTTGCTTAGTTGGTCCTCCCGGTGTGAATCGATTGCGCGTGCCACAGGTCGTAAATTTATCCGAATGGCATTGGGCGGCGTCCGTGATGAAGCTGAAATTCGTGGTCACCGCCGTACCTATATCGGTGCCATGCCCGGCAAAATCGTTCAGTCGCTAGCTAAAGCCGAAGTCAAAAATCCGCTATTTTTACTCGATGAAATCGATAAAATGGCGCAGGATTTCCGTGGTGACCCCGCATCAGCATTATTAGAAGTGCTTGACCCATCACAAAACCACAGTTTTAACGACCATTATTTAGATATGGATTTGGA
>JAUNVX010000255.1 GCA_030540615.1 Psychrobacter sp.
TGCTTCACTATATGACCGAAGACAATCTACGGGTTCGTGACACCTTAGCAGCTTCTAAAACTTCTTCTGAGATAAAAACCAGAAGTGGTTTTAAGACGGAACTCATCGATAAAAGCATCAATCTATTGCCAGTCATCAATGGTATCAAAATATATCCAGAATATATCGCTGATGGGGCATTGGTGGTGGATGATGTCACAGGCTGTATTATCGATTATGGTGGTAGCAAGGCGATGCTAGCTCAATATGCCCCTATAAACTACAAGGGCAGTGAGGGCAATCGAAGCAATCAAGGCAATCAACCGATTCTTCAAATCCATGACTATCAGCAAAAGCTCATTATGCCGGGTTTTATTGATACCCATGTACATTACCCACAAATCGATATGATGGCTGCTTTTGGTGAGCAGTTATTGGATTGGTTGAACCATTATACCTTTGTGACCGAAGCCAATTTTGGTGATTCTAAAGTAGCGCACGATGCCGCAAAGTTCTTTCTGAATCAACTATTGGCTCATGGTACGACCACAGCAATGGTATTTTCGACCAGTCATCCAGAATCAGCCGAGGCGTTTTTTAATGAGAGCGCGCGACTTAATACTCGAATGATTACGGGCAATGTCTTGATGAATCAAAATGCACCTGCTCATCTGTGCGTATCTGCTAAGCAAAGTATTAACGACACCCAAGACTTGATTGATAAGTGGCATGAGCGCGGCCGTCAGCATGTGGCGATTACACCTCGATTTGCCATTACCTCAACGCCTGAGCAGTTAAAGCTAGCAGGCGAGCTTTATGCCAGTTATGACAGCGTCTATTTGCAGACGCACTTGGCAGAAAACCGTGATGAAGTTGCCTTGGTGCAAAAGCTATATCCCAATCATAAGGGCTACTTGGATGTCTATGATGATTTAGGTCTGCTAGGTCGTCGAACGACACTTGCGCATGGTATATATATGCAAGCTTATGAATATGAGCGGCTGCGTGAGACTGGCACTCAAATTGCCCATTGCCCGACATCTAATTTATTTCTTGGCAGTGGCTTATTTGATTTGCCCAAGACTTTGAGCTATACCGGGGTTAGCATTGCCACCGATGTGGGAGCGGGGACTAGCTTATCCATGTTAACCACGTTATCTGAAGCTTATAAAGTTCAACAATTGCAAGGTAATCAGCTGTCCGCGCATCAAGGTCTATATCAGATTACTCTTGGCAATGCTCAGTCGCTATTATTAGATGATAAAATCGGTAACTTTATGCCGGGTAAAGACGCTGACTTTGTGGTGATAGATACCGCTGCCACGCCATTGTTAGAGCGGCGCATGTCACATGCTAAGACGTTAGATGAGCGTTTGTTTGTGCTGATGATGCTAGGCGATGATAGAGTGATTGAGCAGACGGTGATTGCTGGGGTTAGTCGGTATCGGCAATAAAAGTTAAAAGTTTAATGATAATTGAAAAGCACCTAATGGTATGACCCTAGCCTAGCCTAGTCCAGTCTAAGGGATTATATTATCCAAACTCTGTTGCCTTGATAGACAAAAATCTATCTCATCTAAAGTCCTATAAGCTAAGTTACGACATGTCCTATTATCAAAACTGTATAGTGAAAGTGAATTAACTAATATTAAAAATCAAATAAAGGATAATCATGAAGCAAATATACCTAATTCGCCACGGCCAAAGTAACTCAAATGCAGGGGGGGATGCCGAGCCAAATGCACAGATTGAGCTGACAGCGATGGGCCGCGAACAAGCCGAAGCCGTAGCTCAGTGGCTGAGTGATACTTTAGGGGATAACATTGACTCTATTAATGTCTCTAAGTTTATTCGAACGCAGCAAACAGCGCAGCCTTTCGTTGAGCAGATGGGCATTCAACCCATTGTGATTGAGGGGTTACAAGAGTTTGATTATTTAAGCTTTACGGCCATTGACGGCACTAGCTTAGATTATCGTCGACAACTGGCGGATGATTACTGGGTAGTATTTGATGTGGATGACCGAGCAGGTGAGGACTCCGAGAGCTATCGTGAGTTTTGCACTAGAGTGGCAGAGGTGCTTGAGCAGTTTAAGGCAATGCCTGATGGCACACATGTGGTCTATACCCACGGTATCTGGATGAGTATGTTGGTCTGGCAGATATTAGGTCAGCCCTATCATAACAATGAGCAGATGCGCAAGTTTCGTCAGTTTGAGATGTCGATTCGCCCTCGCAATTGTGAAGTGCTACGGTTAACCTTGCATGATGATTTTCCGCCTGCGATTACTAAAGTGCGCTCATGTGATAATGCCCCTTTAGACAGTCATTTGACCTAGTTATAGGGTCATCATACTATCTGTTATTCGCCATAAAACGCCTTAGAGTGATAAGTAGCTTATGACATTGCCCCTGCTACCCAAACCTTTGATCAAGCGCTCAATGATGTTCGCCGTGTCAATCATGGTGGTGCTGATGCATTTAAGTATGATGTGGGCGTTGACTTACTTTGATATTTTGACAGATAGCGATAAACCCAAATCAGAAACCATGCCAGCGCCTATCGAGATCCAACTGGTCACCCTTAACCAAGACAGTCAAAGTAAAAGTGAAGAGCGTCAGTCCACCAGCCCAAAGCTTTCAGCCCAGCAAACCGTGAACTCAACTGAATCTCAAGTTATGGATGAGCTTAATACCTCAATGGCAAAAGCCTCAAAAGCAATCCAACCAGATACCATTAACGTAGCACCAAGCTTACCTAGCAATGAGCCTTCTCAGGTACCAAAAATGCCGTCTAATTCTGACGGACCATTGTCTCAACCAATCTCTATGAAGGACATAGAGCCTCAAGATAGAGAGACTCCGTCAGAGCCAGTAGACGAAGCCGGTGAAGCTGCGACTGAAAGCTCTGAGCCTTTACCGTCAACAGCTACTAACCATACTGTGAATGATGGTACTGCCTTAACTGCTGCTCAAACGACGACTGGCCAGTCTGATGTTAAGACCCGCCTCGACGCACAGCCGCTAACGCCTCTACCATTTGAGCGTGAGATAATGGAGAGTCAGGCATTTCAAGCGACT
>JAUNVX010000256.1 GCA_030540615.1 Psychrobacter sp.
GGGATTGGGCGTGTCGGTCTTATGCTGCTGCCACGGCAAATCATGGCGTCCATGACTGTCGAACCAGTTAAGAATGCGCGGGGCAAATGAATCTAGGGCTTGAGTGGATTGCGAAAATGAAGCGTCTTGAAGGGTAGGATTTGAAATAGCGGTTGGCTCAGTCATAGATAAGATTTTCATTGTTTTAAGGTGGTTAATTATACCTTATAAATGAGGTTTTTATGACTGAGGTTTGTGGGTTAGGGATGTCAGTTTTTAGGTATGGTCATAGTCAATTTACTTTGGTTTTGATATAGATGCTATCCAGACAATGGATACCTATAACTTGATGACGGCGTATCAGTTTTAAAGCCGATATAGTTTTATGCTTACTCGGTTTAGAGACTCATTGTAGATAGCATCAATCTCATAATGAGCTGATGCGAGAATAACAGTATTAGTATGCTTAAAGCCAAGACAAATAATTTATTGTTGTTCATTCAATCAACATAACGTCCACTCTAAAATTCCTGATTGTCTTTATGAATCAATAAAATCTTGCGGCCATAATATTGATGGGGCTAATTTTTCCGGTTCTTCCTAGCCCGAAGACGGCGCAAGCGTTTTTCCTCTAATTTGGCCTCTTTTTTGACCTCAGCAGCAGCGCGAAGCTCAGCGACCATGACCTCTTCAGACTCGCGCATGGCGGGTGTCTCAAGGGTGATGCGGCCAAGTGTGCCACTGCGAAGCTCATTGACCAATATCTCGCTCATGCGGTAAGTATCAACGATGCCGCCTCGTTTAAGCAGGCCACGATTGCGACCGGCCATTTCAAAAAACTCCCAATCTGTCTGCGGTAGCTCTTCAATCTTGTAGCGATCTTTGAGCAGTTCAGGATAAGCTTTGATGAGATAGTCCGCGGTAAATCCAGCCACATCGGCAAAGTCAAAAGCCGTGTCCTTGACCCCGCCAGTTGCGGCAAGGCGGTAGCCTGAGTTGGGGTTTTCAATCTTTGGCCAGAGCATGCCAGGGGTGTCATAGAGCACAATATCATCATCGATTTTGATCAGCTGCTGCGACTTGGTGACAGCCGGCTCATCTCCGGTTTTGGCAATAGCCCGGCCCGCTAGCGCATTGATTAAGGTAGATTTGCCAACATTGGGGATGCCCATAATCAGTACTTTAATCTTGCGACCTGTGCCCACCTTGCTCGGCATAAGCTGCTTGCACAGTTGAACGATACGTTTGACCTCGACGGTCTTATTATCATCACAGGCCATGGCTTTGACTTGGTCTTGACTCTCAAGTTGCTCAATCCAAGCTTGGGTTAGGTGCGGATCGGCAAGGTCGGCTTTGTTCAAGATTTTGATGACGGGCTTTTGACCGCGTAGCCTGGCGACCATGGGGTTTTCGCTGCTATAAGGAATACGCGCATCGATGACTTCGATGACCACGTCCATCTCTGGCATGATTTCTTTAATCTCGTTTCGGGCTTTGTTCATGTGGCCGGGGAACCACTGAATGGTTTGTGTCATTGCTTGGCTAACCTTGTCATTGCTTGGCTTAAATAAAATAGGGCGATATGTGCTTATTGGTAGCGCCAGTTTACTACAAAGCCGTGCGGATTCGGCACAATTTCAAATTGACCTATTAAGCAGTCCATCTAATCAGCTTTTATTTAGCTTGTTTTTTGATTGCGATTGGACTTAGTCACTTTTTATGACTTTTATTATCTCATTCAGTATTAGCTGAATCCTGATGTGCCGGCGGCAAAGGTGCGAGATAACCAATGAGCAGTATCAAGCTACCTGCACCAATGAATGATATAACCCGCCAAATAGCCTCAGTCTGTGATAAGTCCACCAATACTAACTTAAGAACCACCAGCCCCAACAGACCAATGCCCATAAACCACGCTAGGCGCTGCTGATAGCGACTGGCTAGGATGGTAGCGACTAGGGCCAAAAGCGTCCACAGAATGGTCAACCCTGTCTGCACCAGCTCACTTCCCCAAGCGTTGTCCATCCAAAGTGGCGTACCAGCGTAGGTGTGAAGTGTACGCACTAGCATGCTAGAGATCACCCAAAAGCCAATCAGACCTAAGCTTGTGAGTAAGAAGTGAGAAGGGCTAGATTGAGCATGAACGTTTTGGTTATTCGCGCCCACTGCCTGAAGGCTTGACGCTTGAGAACTATTGAGCCATTTGCGCTGCTCGCTTAAGTAATAAGCCCCAAGGCCGAACAGCAGCACCGACCCACAAGTGATATCGAATAAGTTAATCAATGGGAAGTAGGTAATGTCCCAGACTCTACCATCAAAGAACGCATTGGTAATGAGCACCCAAAGCAACAGTATAGGCACGAAGATGGTGGCGCAGTCCAAAAGCGCGCCCTGCCAATCATACCAATAAAGGGGCCGAAATGGCGCATTGAGAGGACGTTGGTCTAAACCAGCGGATTTATTAGAACGATAACTAAACCACAATCCTGCTAGCATCACTATCGCCGGAATCAGAACGGTCATGACGCTATCTGAATCTGGCAAGCCATAATGTACCGCAGCAGCCAACATCAATATCCCTGCCGCTAACCAAAGTGCATTATCAAATATGGGGGATTGGGCGGCTGTCTCATCAAACCAACGCTTTAACCAAAGCTGACCGACCACTAGTGAGCCAACCAATAGCACACCGAACATCAACCAGTTGACGCGGCTCCAAGACGGATAGAACTCAAATCTAACGGGCAACTGTAGCACCAACATCAGCAGCATCAGCCAGAGCAAACCGTGACTAAATAGCCGAACCTCTCGCCAACCTTGAAAGCGGTCAATCAGCCAATAACTGCTCAGACTGATGAGCGCTGCTAGCCCAATGAGCGTGGCCGTGGCTATCTGACTCTCGGCCAGCCAGCGATCGAAGTCAATAATCAATACCAGTAGCATCCATCCTATAGCAATTAAGGTTAATAGGTGCATCAAGAAGGAGTTGCGCCAAACCAGTCGAAATGAGAAGCTGAAACTATTGATACTGGTGAGCCACTGCTGGGCAGCTTGGGGACTAATGGCTAGGGCAC
>JAUNVX010000257.1 GCA_030540615.1 Psychrobacter sp.
ACTAGTCAAAAAAATTACTAGTCAAAAAATTTGTGAGACTTATCAGTACTGGTTCAATAGCAGGGACGCATTTTACTGGTTTATATCATAAATAGCAAGACTTGGTAAGCCTTTAAAACTTTAAATTCAAGTCTTAGCAGCTTAGCAACCGCTTACTTTAATCCCTACGTCACTAATCACTGGCTGCCTTACATGATAAACAGGTTACTTACTAGAATCTTGGGTCAAGGGTCTAGGAGACTGCGGAGCAGAAACTGGGGCATCTAGCCGAAATTGGTCCTGTGCTTGCTTGCGAGCATGCACAGCCAACGCCATGCTGGTGATAAAAAAGATGGCAGTCAGTACAGCGGTTGCACGGGTCATAAAGTTGGCCGAACCGGCAGCACCAAAGACCGTTCCCGAAGCGCCAGCACCAAAAGATGCGCCTGCATCGGCACCCTTACCATGTTGAATCAAAATCAGACCAATCATAGCGATTGCCACGATAATATGTAAGGCTAATATAAAGGTAAACATGACATCCTCATCTGCTCACATGAGCATGATAGTAGAGATAATTATCTAATAAAAATAACGGGCATTTCATTACGGGGTCAATAAACTGATAGTCAAAAATCATCTACCATAAAACAGCCTGAAGACCGTCCTCTATTTTACGAACGCTTGCGCAATAGCCAAAAATTTATCTGCCTTTAAAGAAGCACCGCCAACCAAGGCCCCATCAACCCCTTTTGCCTGAGCAAACTGAGCAGCATTATCAGCATTGACGCTGCCCCCATAAATCACTATGGGGTCAGTAATCTGTGAGTTAAAGCCAGTCAATAAATCTTTGATGGCCAAGTGAGTTGTCGAAACTTCTTCCACCGTGGGCACTTTGCCTGTCCCAATAGCCCATACTGGTTCATAAGCAACAATAATGCGATTGGCCAAGTCTTGAGACAGCTCATTCGGTAACGATGATGTTAATACCTCTAATTGTTTAGTAATAACGGCCAACGTATCTCCTGACTCATATTGAGTCTCGGTTTCACCCACACAAAATATCACTCCTAATTGCTCTGATAAAGCATTTTGTAGTTTTTTTTGTAGAACCTTCTCTTCTTCATTATAATATTGACGACGTTCAGAATGCCCTATTAACACCCAAGCAGCCCCACAGTCTTTTAGCTGCGCTGCTGAGCAGTCACCGGTATAAGCCCCGACTTGTGCGCTAAGGGCACTGATGTCTTGCCCACCTAACCTTAATAATGGATTATCAGCGACTGCAGCCTTAACGATTAAAGTAGCGCTGTCACCATGACTAAGATTAGGCTCAAGATTAGCAATAGTGTCTGCTACTTTTGCTAAGTGTACCGTGCTAGGAATGACCATCATTTGACACTGAGACAATAGGCTACGGTTATCTGTTCGCAGTAAATCGCTAATTAGTGCTTGCGCTACTTTGATAGATTTGGGATTTTGCTTCCAGTTTCCAATGACCCATGGCTTCATGATTATGTCCTTCGCAAATGCGATAATTATTTAATACTGGTGTATTTATTAGCGGCGTCTTCTATAAGTGGTTATCGCCCACTTGTAGTTAAAGTAGTTAAAGATATTGTTATTTTAAAATTATAAGTACTGAATGATTAAGAGTGTTAATATCTCTCTGATTAGCCACGAATGGTTGAGATAACCAAAAATTTATGCTTAGACAATCTCATCTACACAATATAATTTCCAACAATATTCAGGCCTTACTATACACTAAATGATGGTTTACCCCTTTCAAGCCTCTCATAATCAGCAGCGATGCGCTTAAAATCGGTGATTATAACAAAATTCTAATCACAACTATAGCGGTTATGATTTTTGCCAATGCAGTTACTGAAAACCTTTCACTTATGGCGTTCTGTTAATTTTGACTCTAGGGCGTAATCTAAAGATAAACGGACAATTGGTGAATCAATAAAACCATACCCTAATGGGTAAGAATAGCTTTTGGATACCTTCGAGCCTAGATTTACGCTTCAACCTAGAAAGCATCTTTATTATTTTTCACTTATACGCCATGATAGGCTTATTGGCTAGAGAGCATGTCTTATTAACTGATATAAAGGTTACTGCCCTTATTAAAGACTATTTGTTCAATCAAATTACTATTTTAATATCTACTAAAGAGAGGTATCTATGTCCACAACCACTACGAGCTTTGGTGGACTTGCTCATCGATTGGTTCAAGATGGCTTAATCGACAATGAAAAAATGCGTGAAGCTGTAAACGAAGCACAAAAGCAGCAAGTTGGATTGGTTCCCTATTTGGTCGAAAACAAGCTTATTGCAGCAGATGTATTAGCAGAAGTTGTCTCTGCAGAATTTGGAGATCCTTTATTTGACCTTGATACTTTAAATATTGACAACGTCCCAAAAGATTTAGTGGACGAAAAAATTATCCGCAAATTTAGTGCTCTGCCTATTTTTAAACGTGGTCAACGACTTTTTGTGGCGTTGAGTGACCCCACTCGTATAGATGCCATCGATGCCATCTCTTTTAACTCAAGACTGTCCGTTGAAACCGTGGTTGTTGAAGTTAACAAGCTGAATAAATATATCGAAAAAGCTTTTGCAGATAGTATGGACAATTTTGGCAGTTTCGCTGAAAGTGATTTGTCTGTTGATATCGAAGATACTAATCCTGATTATGATGAAGACGACTCATCAGATGGAGTTGAAGAAGCACCAGTTGTTAAGTTTATCAATAAAATGCTTATTGATGCCATTCGAATGGGAGCATCTGACTTACATTTTGAACCTTATGAAAAATCTTATCGGGTGCGGTTTCGTATCGATGGGGTGATGCAAAAAATGGCTAATCCTCCTATTCAATTAGCCACCAAAATCGCTTCTCGACTTAAAGTGATGTCGCAGATGGACATCTCTGAGCGCCGCGTGCCCCAAGATGGTCGTATTAAACTTAAGATATCAAAAACCAAAGCCATCGATTTTCGTGTCAACTCTTTACCCACCCTTTTTGGCGAAAAAAT
>JAUNVX010000258.1 GCA_030540615.1 Psychrobacter sp.
ATCAAGTCAGCACGGAGGTTGCCTCAAAGCTGGTAGAGAGCTGTTTGAGCTTAGGGCTCGTGAACGCCTTATCCTTTAAGCTGCTATATCAACAGATTACTGACGATACGGTGGCTCAATCAGGGCAGACATTAGCACAGCAACCATCTGCAAAGACCCAACTAGACCTGCGTAAACTCACTAGGCTGCAACTTGACCATCTCGGCATTAACCTGGCGGCAGATGAGCAAATTGCCTGTAGCTATGGTGACAGGCGCTATTACTCTTATCGCCAGCAGACCCACGAAGGGCGACCCGCTACTGGCCGAATGGCCATGATTATCGCTAAGCGATAGCCTGTTAATGGCGGCGATGGTCTAAATTAATCACCCGCTTTATCCCCTCATTATATAACTAGAGACAGCACTCGTATGACTGACACCAAAACCTTAATGACTGACACGCCTACTTTAGCCATCCTATATCATAGCAACTATGGTCATACGCGCCGTGTGGCAGAAGCCATCGCCAAAGGGGCTCAAAATATCTTAAGCGCTCAGCAAGTCAAAGCCATTGATATTCACGAAGTGGATTGGGATTTTGTGGATGCAGCTGACATGTTAGTGTTTGGCAGTGCGGTGTATATGGGAAGTGTCACGGCAGAGTTTAAAGCCTTTATGGATGAGACCTCAAAACGCTGGTATCATAGAAAGTGGCAAGGAAAGTGGGCCGCAGGATTTGCAAACTCTGGGGGGCTAAGCGGGGACAAGCTTGCGGTATTGCAGCAAATTTGCTTGTTTGCGATGCAGCATGGGATGAACTGGGCTGGCATGCCTTTGATGCCGACGGGTCATTCTGAGACTGATTTGAATCGGCTGTCAGCTTTTTTAGGCTTGATGACGCAGTCGCTTGATTTGCCGCCTGAGCAAACGCCTTGTCAAGGCGATATGGATACTGCCATTTGGTTCGGTGAGCATCTGGCCAACACGGTGCTGACTCATTAAACCCGATGGGCCAGTCTTTATCTTAGTGAAGTAGTGTTGCTAAGCTCGCCCATAAAAAAGCGCTCATTCATTATGAGCGCTTTTTTTTAACATTGATTCAGTAGCCCTTACTTGGGATTAGACGACCAAACAGGAGCGCGTAAAGTGGTGTTGGGAGCGCCGCCTAAACTGAAGGTTTCACCGCCATTTAAAGACTTGATGGTTAACACCCCACGATTGCCTTGTTTGGAGGCATAGATAATGCGCTTGCCATTGGGCGAGAAGCTAGCAGACTCATCGATACCCGTGTTGCCAATGCTAGTAACAATGGCGCCTGCAGTATTCATAATAGCAGCAGAGCGGCCATTTAAAAAGGCAATCTGAGTGCCGTCTTTATTATATTGCGGACTGGTAGCATAGCCCGTTCTAGAGACGGGGGTAGAGGTACCAGTAGCAAAGTTGTAGCTGAATATTTGCGGGTGGTTCTCACCTTTGGGGTCAGAGACGTACAAGAACGAGTTGCCATCAGGGGCATAGCTTGGCTGGATATCACGATAAGGGGTGCCAATGATTTTTTGCGGTGTGCCGCCCGCCGTGCTCACTCTGTAGATATCAGGCGAGCCCTCAAAACTACTAGAGAATAAGATTGAGCTGCCATCAGGAGAGAATGAGGGAGAGATATTAGAGCCTGCAAACTTGGCAATCGCTCTTGGCGCTCCGCCATCGATATCTTGGATAAAGAGTATAGGATAAGCTTTAGGCGTTTGCACCGTAAAGGCAAGTTTGCGGGCGTCAGGCGACCAAGTAGGCGAAAAGATTGACCCTTTAATTGGCGGCGTCACGGCGCGCGAGTTTTGACCATCGGCATCCATGACTTTAATCTGCGAGGTCTTATCTTTGGCGCTGCCCGTCTCTTCGACATAAGCAATCTTACCTGAGAAGTCTCCTGGTATACCTGTGATCAGCTCATAGACTTTATCAGCGATCACGTGACCGGCATAACGAAGGCTACTGGCATCACTTTTTGAAGTTAGAGTCTGTTTGCCGCCGATAATCCGGCCTGTTTTGAGGTCAATAACTTCATAGTCCGTTACCACGCTGCCTTTGTTAGACCTAGTACCACCGACGACTAAGTAAGGGATAGCAGTCTGCTGCCAGATAGGCAGGGTACCAGCGAGCTCTCCACTACTGTGGGGCTGCTGAGGTAGATTTTGACTGGTGGCTTTGAGCTCAGACTTACTAAGGTCACTTAGGACCACAGGAGAGATGGTACTGTCACCAGCGAAGGGAACAAAAGCAACTTGGCTTTGCTGTCTAGGGGCCACATAAGTAAACTCTAATTCAAGTGGTTCAGCCGCTTGAGTTAAGACTGGAAGTGCCACGAGGCTACCGCCCACTAGCATTGATAAGGCAGTAATACTAGGCAATAGTTTGTTTGGAGTCTGTGTCATAAAGGAGCACCGATTGATGAATAATTTATCAAAGATTATATGGAATATGAATATAAAATGAGTGAGTCAATCTTAAAGGTAAAACAATAAAAATAAAAGGTGAAAATCTTAATCTTAATAACATTGAGGCAGCATCAACAAAAATCTATCTTATCTTAAGCCTTATAAGCTTATTGAAGACCTCACTTGATTGCATCAAGGTTGCCCACTCGCTTATCTTTTAAGTTATTAGTAAGCCTTTTGTTGGTTAAGCTTTAAGCAGTCAAGTTAATTCGCCCGAATTTTAATAATGACATTTCTAAATTGATCTGGGTGGCGTAAGTCGATAGGTAATGGGCTTGACTTATAAGCGGCATTTTCAGCAGCATTGTTTAACGCAGGATTGCTACCCTTGGCGCTTGCTGTCAAGACATTACCCTTACTATCTAACCGAAGGGTTAAAACAGACATATCGTTTGAGCTGTTGACAGGGGCCTGAAGATTACTTGAAATGACATGCATTATATTGCTGACTGCAGAATCAGCTTGGGCCTTGGGTTGGGTCTGTAGCGGATTAACAATCGCTGATGACAAATCAGTTGAGAGTGGGTCAG
>JAUNVX010000259.1 GCA_030540615.1 Psychrobacter sp.
CTTGCCAACCTGTGGCTTTTTTTAATAGCTCATCTGGACTGCTAGCGCTTAGCGTTCCTGTCTTTTCACTGACCAGCGTGGCCGTACTGCCATTAAACTCGATGTTGGTCTTGCCCAACCCTAAAGCCCCAATTATCTCGATAGCAAAGCGATCATTTTGCTGTCCCCAAGCATAGAATGCACTACCGCCTTGCGCCGCCCGTGTCTCTGTGGCAGGCACTGTGATACCTATCTTGCCATTAATCATAAAGCTATCAAGCTTGACGGGCTTTAGCTGTGAGCTATCAGCTTCACTGGTAGTTGAACTACCAACTTGGCCAACATTAATTCCAGAGTTGGATGTGGTATTAGGCGAATTGCTAGCAGTCTGGTTAGATGTAATATTAACAGAAACATTATTAGAGTGAGGTGTAGAGGTCGAGCCTGTCGGTAAAGACTGAGTAGGGGCTTTATGGCCTGATTGAGTACGCATCGATTGACAGCCTGTGCTTACTAGCATCAGCGTGACAAGACCCATGGCCACACTAGACTTTAGAGTAGATGGATTCAAAGATAGGGCTTGAGCGGTTTTACCTAATGAAGCCGTAGCAGAGCAGACGGGCTGATAGATAAGGCGAGTGACGATTGGCTTCATAAAGCATCCTTACATGACATTATTAAAATAATAGGGTGTGGATTAAGTGGTGACTCATAGATTAGCTGAGCTATGAGCCGCTAGTATTGCTGAATGATGTCGTTAATGTTTTGTTGACCAGCAGCAAAGCGGCGCTGCAGTTCTGCCAATAAAGCAGTCACTGCTGCCTGATCGTCTAGTGCTTGATAAGCTCGCAATAACAGCACGCCAGAGTCTAAGGTAGGCATTACATCATAAGGCGTTTGCAGGTAACGGATAACCTGTTGGTAATCGCCTTTGGCTAGTGCGCTACTCGCTAATAGATTCAGGGCTTCAAGGTAGCGATCACTCTCGTAATTGGGGTCGTCATAGGCCAGCTGCGAGACACTCGTGGCTATCTCTAGCCCCTTTTGCGAGTTTGGATCATTGGCGAGTAAGAGTCCAGAATACGCCAACTGATAGTCAAAATCATTCGGCTTGATGGTCAATAAGTGATTGAGTAAGGTGCGCTTGATAATAAAGTCATCACGATTATCAAGCAGCTGAGCACGAGCGAACAAGAGCGCCTCGTTATTGGGATATTTCTGATTGGCTGTGGCCAATAAGGCTTGGGCTTTATCCAAAGCATTTTGCTGGCGCAAGATGTCTGCTTGCATAATATAGCTATCAGGGGCAAAGATATCAAATTGCTCACGTAACTGTTTTAGCGTGGCGATAGCAGCATCAGGCTGATTGTCCATCAGCTCAAATAACACTACTTTTTTGCGAGCTGCCAATACCAAATCTTCTTGCATCACTGCTTTGAAATAGCCTTTGGCCTTATTAATCTCATGTTGACGCTCGGCGCTAACGCCTAAATAGTAATAAGCTTGATCAAGGTATTGTGGGTCTTTGACCAACTGATTAAGCAGGCGGTCGGCATCTGAATAAGCCTCGATATCTAGACTGACAAGCGCGGCCAATAAGGTAATCTCAGCGTCATTCTCAAAACGTTTATGAGCTTCAATTAAACGCAGCCAAGCTTGCTGACTGCGCTGCTGCTGCAATAAGTAGCGAATCTCGTACAAGTAAAGACTTTTATTGGCTGGTAGTCGTAGTTTGGCTTGTTCAATATAAGACAGTACCTCATCAGTGCTTGCGAGCTTACGTAAGATATCGGCTTTTAAGGTAATAACTGGGACGTTATTCGGCTGTAGTCCTAAGGCCTGATCGACATGCAGCAAGGCCGCTTTAGGTTCATTAAATTTGAGCAGCAGACCTGCTTTTAAGACTGACAATGAGGCATTGTGTTTGCTATCTAAGGGTTGTAACGTGGTCAGTAGCTCGCGCTGATCCTCTTCACGGTTTGGATAAATACCGATTAATATTTCACTCAAGTCTGCTCGAGGGTCATATGCCAGTATTCGGCTTAGGGTCTCTCCAGCCAAATCATAGTCATGGGCCTTGAGCGCCAAATGCGCCACATAAAACCAAGCAGGGACATGATCGGGATGTTGCTGTTGCCAAGCTGCAGCGAACGCCAAGGAGGATTGAGTGTCCTCAAAACTTAGAGATAATCCAAGGGCACGCTCAAAGACAGCAGTCGCGTCTTCTTTAAAGGCTTGCTGTTTATAAATAGCCAAACCTCGCTCAACCTCCCCTCTATCAATGGCGAACTCTGCATCAAGCAAAGCGTACAAGCTTGGTTCAGGGGCTGGGGGCTTGGGAGTGGAGATATTATCTAGTGGCGTCTTTGGGCTTTGAGTGGTAGAGGCGCTGTCATTGGTGGTATTCCAATCAAATAGAGCAAAATATTTTTTAATGTATCCCGTGAGGGTCATTTTAGGAGGCTCGGCCTGATTAGCAGCCACACTAACCGTCGTAGGTTCAGTAGGGGCCGACTCCACAGCATTAGCAGGAGTGCCAGTCGTCAATAGCCACAGGGCCATGATAAGCGCACACTTACGCTGCTGCCAAAAAGGCAGAATAAGAGTAAAATAAGCAGACCATGGCGAATCATTCGCGGTATCAGCTTGATACAGGCAGTCAAATCTTAAAAGACGCATAAGCATTTATGTTCCCAAGAGTGGGGTTATAGACGATTTGTTATCATCCCATCACCTATCAAGCCCTTCTAGTTCAAGCTCAACCAATATCAAATTTCAGATGTTTATAGTTCAATGGTTTAACGATGGATAAATTAATCATTAAAATAGGTATGATTAATGTTAAATCGGTAATACTTGACGGGGATTATAAAAGGGCTGGCCCTTTAGATACAATAGTACTCCTGTTAAGAGCGCTTTTAGTCATCAGTCAGCAATTGATGTTAGCTATATCCTAGTGGCGATATTATTATTCGTTAAGTTAAGGTCGTTACAGATA
>JAUNVX010000260.1 GCA_030540615.1 Psychrobacter sp.
GGGCAGCGCCTAAAAGATTTAGGCTTTCTTCCCAATACCGCCGTTCGTATCGTCGCCACAGGACTATTTGGCAAGCCACCTTTTGCGGTTCAGCTGGCCTCAGGGGTTCAATTTAGCCTACGAGTCGATGAACTCAAAAAGATTCGTTGCCGCGTGGCATAAGGCGCGCCGATGACCCAGTTTGAGTCATAGTATTAGAGCGCTTTGCCAACCCTACTGTAGTCCCTCTACAGTGGCAAAAGCCCTGATTATTCAGATAAATTATTCAAATAAATGAGTTAACTAAAGTAGTTAGATAAACACTAAGACGCCAATCTCAACTTTCTTAGCTTATTAGCGGTAGGCTGTGGCTTTTAGCCCAGCAAATCTTTAAAAGTGTCAATAGCTGGACTAAAAGCACCAGCCTACAAAGCTCGTTATTAAGTTGAGATTGGATATAGCAATCAGTTATATCAGTAGCAATCTATATCAATAGCAACCAATGATATAAGCACGCTTGTATCCGTGCCCAATCGTAGAACTTAAGCCACAATACTGACACTATCCCAAAGTATTGCCGCCAGTGAATAAGTGATTCATGCCCTATGCCCAATCCTGCTACCTCTATCGCTACTTCAGCAGATAATGCCGCCGCAACCTCAGGTCACGCACTGTCCCAATCCGCACACCCTAAGACCACCCTAGCGTTAGTCGGCGCGCCCAACTGTGGCAAGACCGCACTGTTCAACCTATTGACAGGCTCTAAGGCCAAGGTCGCCAACTACTCAGGGGTGACGGTAGACAAGCGCTCGGCGAGCTTTATCCAGAATGACAAAGTCAGGATATTAGACTTACCGGGGACGTATAGCCTCGCGACCACCAGCCCTGACGAAGAGGTCACGCGCAAGGTATTGATGGGCGAGATGGCGGGGGAGTCAGTGCCCGATGGCATGATTGTGGTCGCTGACGCCACCAACCTGCGAATGTCGCTTAGGATGATTCTTGAGCTAAAGAGCTTAGGCCTACCGATGATGGTCGCGCTCAACCTTAGCGATGTGGCGCTCAGTCGCGGCATGATGGTTGACGAGGCCGCGCTCTCAAAAGAGATTGGCCTACCCGTGGTCAAGACCATCGCCATCAAGCGTCATGCCAATGATGAGCTGCTCGCCTTAATCAATGAATTTGCCGAGTCGCACGCTCAATCACGACCTATCCGCTTTAACCAAGCTCAAAGCAGACCTGACCCACAGGCGCTCTATCAGAGGGCCGATGACATCATCAGCCGTAGTGTCAGCATTCCCCATAGTCTTCCCAAATGGCATGAGCGCCTTGATTACTGGGCCATGCATCCTGTGGTAGGGGTAGGGTTATTGCTGCTGATATTGTTCGTTATTTTCCAAGCCGTCTATGCTTGGGCGACGCCGATGATGGATGGCCTTGAAGCCTTGGTCGCAAGCTTTGGTAACATCGTAGCGACCTATCTACCCGAGGGCATTCTCAAAAGCCTCATCGTCGATGGGATTATCGCAGGGGTCGGTAGCGTAGTGGTGTTCGTGCCGCAGATTGCCCTGCTGTTTTTATTTTTGCTCATCTTAGAGGACTCAGGCTATCTACCACGAGCGGCGTTTTTATTGGACAATTTGCTATCCAAAGTCGGCTTATCAGGGCGCTCATTCATTCCCTTATTATCAGGGTTTGCTTGCGCAGTGCCAGCCGTGATGTCCACTCGCACCATCCCCAACCCTCGCGAGCGTTTAGTGGCGATTTCAGTCTTGCCAATGCTCACTTGCTCCGCCAGATTGCCCATTTACGCCCTCATCATTGCCGCCGTCATTCCGCATCGAACCGTGCTAGGCATCTTCAACCTACAAGGCATGACGCTATTTCTCCTTTATATCGCAGGCATCGTTTCAGCGGCGCTGATGTCTTGGTTATTGACGCGCTTTCGCCGTGGCAAGATTGAGCAGGCCAGCTTCCCGCTATTGATGGAGTTGCCTACCTACCGAATGCCCAACATCAAGCACATCGCCACCGAGCTTTGGAGCAAGGTTCGCGCGTTTTTGGTCCAAGCAGGCACGGTGATTTTTGCCCTAAGCGTCTTATTATGGTTCCTAGTCAGCTTCCCAGCTGCGCCTATCGGGGCTACTGGCCCTGCGATTGATTATAGCTTTGCAGGTATGCTTGGCTCGATTATTGAGCCGATATTCCGACCCATTGGCTTTAGCTGGCAGATGTGTATTGCCCTTATTCCGGGGCTTGCCGCTCGTGAAGTCGTGGTCGCCGCGCTCGGCACGGTCTATGCGGTTGGCGGCGCAAGCGAGGAGGCCGCGAGTCAAACCCTCATCCCTATCATCCATGCGCAGTGGGGACTGGCGACCGCTTTTGCCTTTTTAGCGTTTTACGTTTATGCACCGATGTGTCTGGCAACCTTGGCCGTCATTCGCCGCGAGACCAAATCCATGCCGCAAACCCTAGCCATCACCGCCTACCTCTTCGTGCTAGCGTATATCATGGCGTGGATTGTCTACCGCATTGCAGGGTCTATTTTCGGGTTTTAACAATCAGTTTTAAGGATAAGTTTAAGGAAAAGATTATGAATTCATGGTTAGAGTATGCGATTGTCTTTATCATCGTCGCCATCGCGGTTTATTACGTTTGGACACGGGTGCTGTTCAAAAAGTCCTCTGGCTGCAAATCAGGCTGCGGCAAATGCGGCTCGTAGGCTAAAGAATATTGGGGCAGGGTAAGCGCGAGAATAGGTTAATATTCTGGCAAGTATCTGATAACCTAAAAAATAACAGAGCAAAAGACAAAGACCTAAAAGCTTGGCCTTAACATCGGGGTTCTTTAGACAGTACGAAATATGCGAGTTAAGAGTAGTCGTTCTTGCATGACTATGGCCGCCTACGCAGGCACAGCCTTTGTCTTGCGAACGGGCAAAGCAGTGCTTTGCTTCATCCGTTCTCACCCTCAGCAAAAGCAA
>JAUNVX010000261.1 GCA_030540615.1 Psychrobacter sp.
GCACTTGAATTGGCACTTTGAATTCGCACTTTTAACTGACACTTGATGTGATAGTGAGTTTTACTTAGCGGGTTTATTAATTATTTTATCGCTTAGGCTATTTATAAAGTTTAATTTATTTATGTTTTCATCTACTTTATCCCAACCTAGCGGTTAGAGCGCCGGAAAGCTAGCATGTTGCAAGTGAAGGTTTGCACCGCCTCACCCTCTTGATTCAAGGTATCAATCTGCACCGTGACAATGCCTCGATCAGGCTTGGAGCGTGACGGTTTAATCTCAATGACTTCAGCGACCATATGCAGACTATCGCCAGGTCGCGTCGGTCTTGGCCAACTGATTTGCCCGCCTGCCCCAATCAATCCGGTTGCTATAGGGATTGTCTCCACCATTAACCGCATGGTAATACTGGCTGTCTGCCAACCACTCGCTGCCAGTCCAGCAAAAAAAGTATCTTTTGCCGCGGCTTCATCTAAGTGAAAAGGCTGTGGGTCATAGTCTTTGGCAAAAGCTTTGATGTCATCACTATTAATGACCTGCTCACGACTAATCCATTTATCACCAACTTTTAAATCCTCAAGATACTGCTTTTCCATATTAATATTACTCTCGTCTTAACTCATCATTCATAGTCAATCTTAATCAACAATCACAAACCGCTTAACACTAGACACAGAATCATAGGGCATGATGCAATGCCTAGTTTCTATAGTCGATAAAAGCTATCTATAGTTTACTCACCCAAGCGGCTATCACGGCAGCTGCCTGCTTGGCATTCACGCAGCCGATCATTCAAAAAATTCACTCTTTCCGTAGTGGTTCGTGTGGCACAGGCCATATTCACATAGAAGCTGTCATCTTCGTAGCGACTACAGTTATTATCACGCTGCTTAATCCAAGCAAGTTGACCACGCTTTAATAATGAGCTTTGCGATTTGTTCAAACGCTTCATTAATTGACCATAACTGTTATTTAATTCTTTATCTGCTTCTATATAGACTTTGGTTAAGCAATAAAGACCATCAAAATCGTTGTTTGGAGAGTCACAATTTTGGTCGGCATTGGCGCTTAAAGGCAGTAAAAAGGCCAAAGCTGAAATGGCCAATATTGGAAATTTAATGAGAGAGCCTTTGCCATTTTTCATAAATAAACTTCCTTTTAATTAAATTATTAGGGTATGTCCTCAATTAGCTTATGAGGCTTAAAATGAGATAGATTTTTGTCAATCAAAGAAAATTTAGCAGAGAATATGAACATATTGTCTAGAAATTTTCAAAGATTGGCGTAAATATAGCCATTTTAAGCCCATTAAACTTTAGTTTCGGTAAATGAGGACATGCCCTAGGTTGCCAATACTGAGGATAGTCTTATTCATTAAAAAGATACAGCCAAATGTTATAAAAATGAATAAAGCAGTTTCTCATGCCTAGTCTCCATTTTCATTAATTATAGCCACTATGTAAAGCGCTAGCTGACGACTCTATTATAAAAAGACCCCATAATATTATTATGAGGCCTTAGGGAAAATTGATTGTTCACTTATTTAACTGAGCTTACGCATCATAAGGGTCGCGAAGGACGATAGTCTCATCACGATCAGGGCCTGTTGAGATGATATCAATTGGGCAGTCAATCAAGGCCTCAATGCGCTTGATATAAGCTTTGGCATTGTCAGGTAAGTCATCATAGTTGGTAATACCGACGGTTGACTCACTCCAGCCCGGCAGCGTCTCATACTTGGGCGTGACTGACTCATAAAACTCAGCATCGTGAGCGCCTTCACACTCAGTCTCTGGCAGCTCATAACCAATACCGATACGTAACTCCTCTAAACCATCTAGGACATCAAGCTTGGTCAAACAGATACCTGATAGGGAATTGAGCACCACCGCACGGCGAAGCGCTTCAGCATCAAACCAACCACAGCGGCGAGCGCGGCCTGTTGTCGCCCCAAACTCATGACCAACTTTGGCTAGATGCGCGCCCACATCATCAAATAGCTCGGTGGGGAACGGACCACTACCGACCCGAGTGGTATAGGCTTTAGTGATACCTAGAACATAATCTAGATACAGCGGACCGATACCAGTACCTGTTGAGACGCCGCCTGCAGTAACGCTTGAGCTGGTGACAAACGGGTAGGTACCATGATCGATATCAAGTAAAGTCCCCTGCGCGCCTTCGAACATTAGATTCTTGCCAGCACGGCGCATCTTATCCAGCTCATCAGTCACATCACAAACCAGCCCTTTAAGCGCAAGACGCCACTCTTGGCACAAGGCTAAGGTAGTATCAAAGTCTATGGCATCGACTTTATAATAATGCACCAACTGAAAATTATGATATTCAATTAAATTGCGTAGCTTTTCTTCTAAATCCGTGCGGAACAAGTCAGCCAATTTGATAGCTCGGCGAGCCACCTTATCTTCATAAGCGGGGCCAATGCCACGACCAGTTGTGCCAATCTTGCCACTACCGCGCTTGGCCTCTCGCGCCTGATCAAGGGCAATATGATAAGGCATGATTAAAGGACAGTTTGGTGAGATTTTTAGACGTTCACGCACAGGCACATGATTGTCTTCAAGCTCTTTCATCTCGATGAGCAAGGCCTCTGGTGACAGCACCACACCATTGCCAATGTAGCAAGTGACGCCTTCACGCAAGATACCTGAGGGAATCAAATGTAGCACAGTCTTTTTGCCATCAACCACTAAGGTATGACCTGCATTATGACCGCCCTGAAAGCGAGCCACGGCAGACGCCTTTTCGGTGAGCAAATCAACGATTTTGCCTTTGCCTTCATCACCCCATTGACTGCCCAAAACGACAACATTCTTTCCCATGATTGATCCTTTAATAACTTAATGATTGGTTTATTGGTGACCATCGTCCGAGGATAACAAGCGAGTAACGCTTGTCATCCCACCTTTAACTAAATGACT
>JAUNVX010000262.1 GCA_030540615.1 Psychrobacter sp.
TGATGGCAAGGCTACGGGCCGATTGCCCGTGGGATCAAAAGCAGACCAATCACAGCTTGATTCCCTATGCGATAGAAGAGGCTTATGAATTGGCCGAAGCCATTCAAGACGATGATGGCCAAGATAATGATGACATCAAAGGAGAGCTTGGAGATGTACTTCTGCAAGTCATCTTTCATTGTCAGCTTTATGTAGAGCAAGGGCGGTTTGATTTATCTGATGTCATTAGTACTTTGCAAGAAAAGCTAATTCGCAGGCATCCGCATGTGTTTGAAAAAGATAATCTGCCTGATGACGAGGCGGTAAAAAAACGTTGGGATGAGATTAAAGCGCAAGAGAATCAAGCCAAAGAAGCTCGAGGAAAACCCAAACGTCGATTAGACAGGGTCAAAGCAGGAAGCGCTCTAATGCAAGCGCAAAGCTTACAAAAGCAAGCAGGAAAGCTTGGCTTTGATTGGCCAGGGGTGGAGGGAGCAATGGAGAAGTTGGAAGAAGAAATAACCGAATTAAAAGAGGCGCTACCTGCTCCAGGACAAAAGCTGACTGCTGAGCAACAGCTAGCTTTAGAGAAGGAGCTGGGTGATTGTGTGTTTGGTCTGGTTAATGTTGCAAGAAAGCTTAATTTTGATGCCGAATCAGCGACTTTGACCTGCGTGCATAAATTCAAATCTCGGTTTGGTTATATTGAAGATAAACTTGCGAAACAGGGCAAGACGCCAGAAGACAGTACACTAGCAGAGATGGATGTCCTATGGGAAGAGGCCAAATTGCATGTGGGATAATACATTGGCTAAGTATAATCAAAGAGTTATCAAGATTTTATGGATACTTGTCATCACATTATTTATGATCACTCAAAGTGCAAACGCGTCAGAGAGATTTCAAACCAATCAGCAGCAATGTTACAGCGATCCTAAGCTGGCTTATCAAGCTATTTTGGACCAAGAGAAGCGGTTAGAGAATCAAGCGCAGCAAAAAGTTGATAACGTCAAAGTAAATATAAATACCGCTACCGAAGGTGAATTGGTGCTGCTAAAGGGAATTGGTAGCAGTAAGGCGCAAGCGATTGTTCTCTATCGGGAGATGTTGGGGCCTTTTATTACGGTCGATGAGCTGACACGGGTCAAAGGTATTGGCGAAAAGACTTTAGCAAAGAATAGGCATCGACTCACGGTCCAATGATTACGGTATTTTATAAGACAAAGACTATGGCATTGGCTTTAATTATATTTTCAAATTGCCTTGATTATCGTTTATTTTGATCTTAATTATCCCGTCATAAAGTTATAATGATTAAATATTATCGGTCAAAAGCTTATTTTTGCAGACAACCTTTATCCCGTCATGGGCGAAAATTTGTTACACTAGCGTCTGAATATGCTAGCGCCTCCTCAGCCTGATTGATGGCTTTGGGTGAGAGCGTGGCTTTTGATGGTCCGTAGGGAGTAAGATGCATGGCAGAACGCTCAGCCAAGCAGTTGGGGTTAAGTAAAGCTGACTTGCCCAATTCAATTATTGAAGTAATAGCCACTTTGACCAAAAGTGGCTTTGAGGCCTATATTGTGGGCGGCGGCGTCCGTGATAATCTGTTGAGACTAGATCCCAAAGATTTTGATGCGGTGACCAGCGCTAAGCCGCATGAGGTCAAAGATTTGTTTGGCAAGCGTTGCCGGATTATTGGCCGCCGTTTCCAACTCGCCCATGTCTATTCTGGCCGCGATATGATTGAGGTCGCGACTTTCCGTGCGCCGCCCAGTGGTGATGCTCACACGACCAGTGATGGCATGATTGTACGCGATAACGTTTGGGGCGATATCAAGCAAGACTTTGCCCGTCGCGACTTTTCGATTAATGCCTTGTATTACGAGCCTATCAAAGGCTTGGTTCATGATTTCTGTAATGCGTTAGATGACATCAAGTCCAAGACTTTGCGGCTGTTGGGCGACGCTCCTGTACGTATTGAAGAAGACCCGGTGCGACTGCTTCGGGCGCTACGTTTTAAGGCCAAACTTGGCTTTGATTTTGACCCAGCATTATCCGAGCAGTTTCATGATGGCAATTGGGCTTTGCTCGAGCAAGTCTCGCCGCATAGGCTCTATGATGAGTCGCAAAAGATGTTCACCGGTGGCTACTTAGTGCCATTATTGCCGCTGTTGTTTGAATACGGTGCTATCCGTCATCTCATTATTTATCCGCCCGCCAAGCCTACGGCGCTAGTTAATCAAGTCGCTATTAATACGGACAAGCGAATTGCTCAAGGCAAAAGTATCAACCCTGCCTTCTTTTACGCTGCCCTGCTGTGGGACAACTATCTGTATCAGTTGGATAGAAATAAACAAAAAAATATGCCGTTCCACGATGCACAGCTGCATGCGGCGAGCAAAGTGATTGATCGTCAACGTATCAAGACCGCCATCCCAAAGTTTGCCGAACAGTTCATTCGTGATATTTGGCTCATGCAGCCCAAGCTTGCCAATCCGCGCGCTAAGCAAATCGTTCAATTGGCCGAGCATCCAAGATTCCGCGCGGCATTTGACTTTTTATTACTGCGTGAACAATGTGATGATGTGGCCAATCCGCTATCTGAATCGACCAATGGCATGGGTGAGTGGTGGCAGACTTATCAGACCTTATCTGAAAAGCAAAAACAGCGCGCCATCGATGACTTCGCAAATGACAGTCGCCGAGGGGCCAACAAGCGCAGCCGTGGCCGCAATCGCAATCGCCAAAAGGATGAAGATATCGACCACTTAAACCGCTCTGAGACTGATAGCTCTGATGTATACAGCTCTAATACGCGAAGCTCTGATAGTCAACGCTCTGATACGCGGTCCAATCAGCGTCAGAGGCCAACCATAGCCAAGCAGGCTCATACCCATTATGCCCAGGAACGTGAGCAGCTACAGAAGCTATCGCTAGGCGACCTTGC
>JAUNVX010000029.1:0-16014 GCA_030540615.1 Psychrobacter sp.
TGCTAAACTATGATATCCCAAGTGAATTTAGCAAAGAGGCGTTAAAACAAGCCGCCAGCTATAGCGAGCCGACCGAAAAAGACTATAAAGGCCGAACTGACCTGCGTCATCTGCCTCTAGTCACTATTGATGGTGAAGACTCTAGAGACTTTGATGATGCCGTGTATGCCGAAAAGCGCTCAGGTGGTAATTACCGCGTGGTCGTTGCAGTAGCAGATGTCAGCCATTATGTGACGCCAAACTCAGCGTTAGACCATGAGGCCTATGAGCGTGGTACATCGGTTTATTTCCCTCATCAAGTGGTGCCGATGTTGCCAGAAGTACTCTCTAATGGCTTGTGCTCTTTAAACCCTAATGTTGACCGTCTATGTATGGTCGCGGATATCAAGGTATCAAGGGCGGGCAAGGTTACAGGCTATGACTTTTATCCAGCAGTGATGAACTCACAAGCACGCTTGACCTATAATCAAGTGAATGACTACTTTGATAATCCCGAAGCGCCTAGCGTTCCTGAGTCATTGACAGGTAATCTGGAAGTCAAAAAGTCTATTGATACTCTGTATCAGTTATATGGCCTGTTAGTCAAAAAACGTGCCGAGCGTCATGCGATGGAGTTTGAGACCACTGAGACTTATATCAAGTTTAATGAAGAAGGTGGTATCGCTGCCATCTTGCCACGAACTCGCGGCGACTCACAAAAGCTTATCGAAGAGTGCATGCTGCTGGCCAATACCTCAGCGGCTAATTTTACCTTAAAGAATGACCTGCCTGTCCTCTATCGTAACCACGATAAGCCTGATGGCGAGAAGTCAATGCGTATCCATGAATACGCCAAAAACTTCGGTATTAGCTTCCCTGAAGAGAACCCTACTCAAGCAGACTATCAGCGCATCATTGAAGCCACCAAAGAGCGTCCAGATGCCGTCAGTATCCATAGTATGCTACTGCGCTCCATGATGCAGGCCAACTATGCTCCTGAAAATATTGGTCACTTTGGTCTGGCATATGACGAATATAGTCACTTTACCTCCCCTATTCGCCGTTATCCTGATTTGATGCTGCATCGGGCGATTAAGGCTAAAGTCACGGGTCAAAAACAACCTGAGATGGACTTTACCTTGTCTGAAGCAGGCACGCAGACCTCTGATACTGAGCGCCGTGCCGAAAAAGCCTCGCGCTTCGTTGAGACTTGGCTCAAGTGTCACTATATGAAAGACCATGTCGGTGAAGAGTTCGATGGGGTGGTGACCACGGTGACCAATTTTGGCCTATTCATTACCTTGACTGACTTATTCATCGATGGCTTGGTGCATATCTCTAATGTCGGCAATGACTTCTTTGTCTATGATGAAAAGCAGCAACAGCTCATTGGCAAAGACAAAGGCACGCTATTTGGTCTAGGTGATTTGGTTCGCGTTAAAGTTGCTGGGGTCAATATGGACCTGCTTCAAATTGATTTTGAGCTGGTGGCTAAATTAAAGTCTAGTGCGATGAACCAAAGTAAAGCCAAGGTAACGCCTGCGTCTGCCCAGAATGACCCAGAAAAGTCTGGCGATCAGCCGCAAAAGAAACGAGGTCGCAGTCGCGGCCGTGGCAAAAAGCCTAACAATAATAATGGCGGCAATAGCTAGACGACCTTATTATTGCTAGTTAAGTGTATTAGGCGATGAATTGGTAAACGATAAAAAGGCTAAGAGATTCTTAGCCTTTTTTTATGGGTCACAAAAAGTTAATCAGAATAACCCCCAAATATTGGTTAATGTATTACTAGGCTATCTATTATTGGGCTATGTCTTATTGAGCGGTGGCTTCTACTTGCGCCATTTTGTCATTTTCGACTTGCTGCGCGTTATCGATTTGAGTCGTGGCCTTATCCAATATTGCTTTAGGCTGCTGACTTAATGGTTTGCTAGCAATATCGTTATTGGTAGAAGCATTAGCAGCAGGGGTAGTCGCATCTGTAGTGACAGCACTGGCTTCCACAGGTTGAACGGAGTTATTACTGCCGCCTAATAAATTAAAGGCCAATAAAGCGACGATACCAACAATGGCAAAGATAATAAGATGTTTAGCTTGCATAAATAAATCCTTGAAGGCTTAAATGGCTAGCTTTACCGACTTAAAAGATACAATCAAAGCTCAAGTAGTAAAGCTGGGCAACTGGTAATGATTTGACCATTTATCCTGCATATTCTGTGCCAAATCATCCTATCTTGAAGCCCACTATTTTAATAAGTGCCATAAGAGAGCTAGATAAAAGTTAATGGATAGCCGTAGAAGAGATAGCGTTGTGATAAGAGATTAAACAGCTTTCACTGACTCCCTACTCTTGCGGACTGTTTTGATCTAACAAATCAGTATTTTCCTTCCCTTCTGCAATCTCTTCATTTACCTTTTCCATCAGTTTATTATCTGGCTGTGCATCTAAAATGTCAGCGGCTGCCACTCCTTGCAATATCCGCTTGGCACGCTCTTTGGCACGCTCTTTGTCATCAGACTTTGGCTCGATATTATGATGAGTCGGTGAAGGCATTGAAGATATTGAAGGAGAGAAAGGGAGGGACGGCGTTATTGCTTGGGTTTCTTGAGCTTTGCCTTGTTTCATTACTGCCTCTAGCGCCGGGTCAAATCGCAATCGATAGATGGGCTCGGGAAGGCTAAAGCCATGATTTTCAAGTGCATGCTTGGTCTCACGGATAGCAATACTGCGGGCTTTGGCAAAGTCGGTCTTGGACTGGTCCACCCAAACCTGAAACTGAAGGATAATATTAGAGTCACCAACACTATCAATCACCGCGATAGATTTCGGCTGCTCTAAAACAAAATCCAATGCTCTAATCGCATCTATCCCCACCTTAATCGCCGCTAAGGGGTCATCATTGGCATCTACGCCTAGCTTGAAAGTAAAGCGGCGTTCAGGGTTTTTGGTATAGTTAAGAATGGTACCTTTAAATACCTCAGAGTTAGGAATCCTAAGTTGGTTGCCATCTAAGGTCATCAGGATGGTCGCGCGGCTGGTTAATCTGACCACTATACCCTCACGGCCATTGATATCGACTTGATCACGCGCTCGAAAAGGCTGACGCACGCTGAGCATCAAGGAGGCAATATAGTTCTCAATAGTGTCTTTGACCGCAAAACCCACCGCGATACCAATCACCCCTGCTCCGCCAAGCAGAGTACCAATGATTGCTTCTGCCCCCACCAGGCTTAACCCTAAAATCAGCCCCAAAATGATGAAGATTACCTTGATACTTTGAGCCAATAGCTCCGCCACAAAAGGGTTGGGGGTTAATCGCTGCCAAAGCGCCTCGCGCCTAGACAACCAAGCGCCAAACCAAGCCACTAGGCCGAAGATGACTAGGGCTATCAGCAATAATGGCGCTGCCTTTAAAAAAGTTTTGAATTGAGCTTTGAGGCTGTTATAAACCGTTGATACATTGTCCTGAACATCTAAGGTTCGACTGATATTATCGTCCACTGTCACCACATCGTTTAAACGGTTGGCTAGGTTGATGGCTTGCTGAGCCTTTTTTTCATTAGGCACTTCACCGCCAAGCGTCACCACGCCTTTATTTACCCTAACCGTGACAGTTTGTAGCCCCTCTATCTCAGAAAATATACCTGTGATGCGCGCGCGAATGTCAGCGTCTTTTTGCGGGGCAGGTTTGGTCTCTATTGCTGCGGCATTGGTGGTGGTCGAGTCACTAGGACCCGTGGTAGCTTCTGTCACTTTAGGCTGACTGTCTAGCCCACTCTCTTTTAATATGGCGTCAGCTGCCACAATCTCTTCACCGATAGCATAACTCACAGTTACCGGCGAGATAGCCAATAGCAGGATTAAAAAACCGCTAAATCGTGCGGAGGGCCGATGATATAGATAAGAATGACGAGATTGATGAGAAGCATTAGATTGATGACAATCATAAGAAGGGCAAAAGCTTCGTTGCTTCTTATTCTGGTATAAAACCCTAAAAAAGGCAGCTTCCCTGATAATGGCCACCTCCCTTAAAATCACTGGTTTTAAAGGACGAGTGTTATTATTCATAGAAACTGCCTATTTATTATTTAACTCATTATGCTGTGACTGACCATAGAATAAGTCATTAAAAGTCAGTACTAATATAACCAGTCATAAAAAGCATAAAGCAAAAGGTATCTAAACAAGATTCAAATTAGCGGTCTAAATAAGCTTGGGCCTCGGCTAAATCTAGCGTGCCTTCATAAATGGCTCGCCCTGTAATAATCCCTTCAATACAATCACCATAGGGCTTTAATAGCTCAATATCTTTCATATCTGTCACGCCACCTGAAGCAATGACGGGCAAGCCGCCTTCACGGGCTAAATTGACCGTTTGCTCAACATTGACGCCTTGCATCATGCCATCACGGGCGATATCGGTATAGACGATGGAAGAGACACCCGCATCGCGAAAGCGTTTGGCCAGCTCTGTGGCTTTGACATCCGTGACATTGGCCCAACCATGCGTGGCAACCATACCGTCTTTGGCATCGATACCAACGATAATGTGACCTGCAAACTCTCGGCAAGCCTCATCAACGAACTCAGGGTTTTCTACCGCTTTGGTACCAATAATAATATAGGTGAGACCAGCGGCCAGATAATGCTCAATAGTCTTTAGTGATCGAACGCCGCCGCCAAGTTGCACGGGTAAAGCCGGATAAGCTTTGACAATATCAGTGACCACGGACTTATGAACAGGCGCACCGTCAAACGCGCCATTTAAGTCCACCAAATGTAGCCGCCTAGCTCCTTGCTCTACCCACTGTGCTGCCATCGCTACAGGATCGTCTGAAAAAACTGTGTCATCCTCCATCCTACCTTGTTTAAGCCGGACACATTTACCATCTTTAAGATCAATGGCAGGGATAATCAGGGGAGTAGCAGGCATAATAAGTCCTTAACTTAAAAAATAACTATTTATAAAAGAGTAAAAACCATCAATAAAACAAAAATAAGCATCAATAAAATCAAATATTAACAACAAGCGCTAATTTACAAAACCCTTATTAATAAGACAAATAATCTCGTTAATAGTGGTCGATTTATATTACTAACTGGTAATTTTAGGGCAATTTATCGTATAATCCTAGGTCTAATCGTATTAGTTTTCGCTATATCGTAACAATCATGTGATAATTGCCATCTTTTATTAATATTAAGTGGCCGCTTATCCAATAATCATTGGCTTTGGTTAGGACTGGTGTTGATTCAAGCCCTAACTGGTCTAACTTTATCCTAGTGTATCCAATATGAGCCCGTGATTAGCGCTCTTAAGCCTAGTGCCCCGTTGGTAAAGATTGTAATGTCTTAAATGTTGCTCATCTAGTAATGGGTCAATCGATTTGAGTCTGACCCACTCATTAAAAATAATTGGTAGCCAGTCGCCACTATGGTAATCGACTAAGAAATTAACGTAGGGTTAAGGAGTCTGTTATATCGTCAGCAGGGTCAGTGTCAACGTTAATGCTCTTATTATAAGTAAGCTCACTTAGCGCCTCCATTGATTTCGTTGGAGTGATGCCTCTAAGTTAGCCGCTTGTCGTACCAAACAGGACGTCTGGTATCGTTTAGACTACGGAATAAGTATTCGCTTATGATTACCATCAAAAAAGGTTTGGACTTGCCCATTTCAGGCGAGCCCTCCCATGAGATTACCGAGCACCATCCTACCTATGTTGCTGTCATTGGCTATGATTATGTGGGCATGAAGCCTACTATGAATGTCGCTCTAGGAGATGTGGTGGCCAAAGGTCAGCCCATCTTTGAGGACAAAAAACGTGCTGGTGTCATCTATACCGCCCCAGCAGCAGGTAAAGTGGTGGCGGTCAATCGTGGGGATCGCCGTGTTTTTGAAAGCTTGGTGATCGCCGTTGACCCCAAAGGTGAAGAGGTTGAGTTTAAGCGTTATGACTCAAGTGAGCTTGCCAACTTAGACGCTGAAGCGGTAGAAGCTCAGCTCACTATATCTGGTGAATGGACAGCGTTTCGTACCCGACCTTATAGTCGGACGCCGGAGATTGGGGCTCGACCTCAGGCTATATTCGTTACGGCCATCGATACCAATCCTCTTGCCTTTGACCCCATGATTTTGATTAACCAAGAGCAGCAAGCCTTTAATGATGGTTTGGCGGTGCTTTCAACCTTGAGCCCAAAGACTTATGTGTGCCATCATGGCAATGCCAATCTTCCTAAACTCAGCCAAACAGCCCCTCACAACACTACAGAATATCACGCCTTTGCGGGCAAGCACCCAGCAGGTTTGGCGGGCACTCATATTCACTTTTTGCACCCTGTGAGCCGTGATGTTATCGTTTGGACCATTGGCTATCAAGATGTGATTGCTATCGGCAAACTCTTTACCACCGGTCGTCTCTATACTCGCCGCCTAATCAGCTTGGCAGGGCCTGCGGTCAAAAACCCTCGTCTTATCGCTACTAATCGCGGTGCCGATATAACGGCCTTGACCCAAGGTGAGCTGATAGATGGTGAAAATCGGATTATTTCAGGCTCCGTGCTCTCAGGTCGTAAGACCATAACCCCAACGGCTTATCTTGGGCGTTTTCACGACCAAATTAGCGTCTTGCCTGAGGGCCGTGAGCGCCCTGCTTTTCATTATCTGAGTGTCGGTAAAAATCGTTTTTCTAAATTACCGATTTATATCTCTCAGTTCTTTGGCGGTAAAAAGTTCAATTTCACTACCACTTCAAATGGTTCGCCTCGTGCCATGGTGCCTATAGGGGTCTATGAGGAAGTCATGCCTCAAGACTACCTGCCAACGCAGCTGTTACGAGCATTGATAGTGGAAGATATTATTATGGCCGTCGACTTAGGCGCATTAGAGCTAGATGAAGAAGACTTGGCGCTCTGCACCTTTGTCTCTCCTGGTAAATATGAGTTTGGGGATATCCTGCGTGATAACTTAACTCGCATCGAGCTTGAGGGCTAACTTAGATGAAATTTTTACACAATATGTTCGATCGTATGGAGCCCTCTTTTTCCAAAGGCGGCAAATACGAAAAATACTATGCGGTTTTTGAAGCCCTTGATACCTTTTTGCGTCAGCCAAGCTCTACCACGCACTCAGCCGCACACGTTCGCGATGGTATTGATTTAAAGCGTATTATGATCACCGTTTGGCTTTGTACGTTCCCCGCGATGTTTTGGGGCATGTACAACGTCGGTCATCAAGCACTGATGGCTATTGCTCACTTAGGCTTGCAGCCTGATGGCTGGCGCACGATGATTACTGGTATGGCAGGCTACAATCCAGACAGTATCTGGGCCTGCTTTGTCTACGGGGCCATGCAGTTTTTGCCCATTTATCTTGTCACCTTTGCTGTTGGTATCGCTTGGGAGATGATATTTGCCATCGTGCGAGGCCATGAAGTCAACGAAGGCTTCTTTGTGACTTCCGTGCTATTTGCGCTATGTTTGCCCCCTGATATTCCCTTATGGCAGGTAGCCCTAGGCATTAGCTTTGGTGTGGTCGTTGCCAAAGAAGTCTTTGGCGGTACGGGCAAAAACTTCTTAAACCCTGCCCTATCGGGTCGAGCGTTTTTATACTTTGCTTACCCCGCTTATATGTCAGGCGATTCAGTCTGGACAGCGGTGGATGGCTTCTCCGGTGCTACGCCATTAGGGCTAGCCGCTCTTGGCAATACCCCTGAAAAATTCGTTGATGCCTACGGCCACGTCATTACTTGGACTGACGCCTTTTTGGGCAATCTTCAAGGCAGTATCGGTGAAGTGTCAACTTTGGCGATACTCTTAGGCGCTGCCGTTCTGCTTTGGACGCGCATTGCCTCTTGGCGCATTATGGCCGGTTGTGTCTTAGGCCTAGTGATTACCTCATTGGTCTTTAATACCTTTGGTGATTCTGCCAACTCAATGATGACTTTGCCTTTTTATTGGCATCTGGTTATTGGCGGCTTTGCTTTTGGTGCGGTATTCATGGCCACCGATCCCGTCTCTGCGGCTCATACCAATAAAGGCCGCTGGGCCTACGGTATCTTAAT
This sequence comes from Psychrobacter sp., assembly GCA_030540615.1. GTDB lineage: Bacteria > Pseudomonadota > Gammaproteobacteria > Pseudomonadales > Moraxellaceae > Psychrobacter. The sequence goes on from JAUNVX010000029.1 coordinate 8,041, forward strand.
TGGCTTTATGACCGTGATCATTCGAGTGATTAACCCAGCCTTTCCTGAAGGCATCATGCTGGCCATCTTGTTTGCTAATTTATTTGCCCCGTTGTTTGACTATTTTGTGACGCAGGCCAATATCAAACGCCAAACGGCACGGAGGGTTCGTTATGTCGCAGCCAAAGACTAAGTCCAACAGTAATATGAAGACCATCAGTGTCGCTTTGACCCTATGCTTGGTCTGCTCTGTCCTAGTCTCTGCTATGGCCGTGGGTCTCAAGCCCATGCAAACCAAAAATCAAGCCTTGGATTTAAATAAAAATATCTTGGTGGCGGCCGATTTATTTGACCCTGCCAAAGATACGAATGCTGATGTGGCACAGCGCTTTGCTGACTTTGATGTCAAGATTGTTGATCTTAAAACGGGTGATTATCTGGCTGATGAAGATTTGGCTAAAGTCGGTATCGCAGACCGTGACAGTTATGACGCCAACCAAGCGTCAAAAAACAAAGCTTTGAGTGAAGACTTGGGCAATGACGATCCTGCTGGTATTGGTAGCAAACCTAAATACGCCAAAGTGTTTGTCAAAGAAGACGCTAGTGGCAATCCTGAAATGGTGGTCTTGCCAATTAAGGGCTATGGTCTTTGGGGCACCATTTATGGCTTTTTGACTTTAGAAGGTGACTTAAACACCATTAAAGGCATTAGTTTTTATCAGCATAAAGAGACCCCAGGCTTAGGCGCTCGGATTGAAGAGCCAAAATGGCGGGCGCAGTGGACCGGAATTCACTCATATGATGAGTCGGGCAATGTGGCCACTGGTGTTACCAAAGCGGGTAACCCTAAAGACAACTGGGTCGATGGGATTAGCGGAGCGACTCTGACCAGTCGCGGCGTCAGTAATATGATTCAATTTTGGCTAGGCGATCGAGGCTATAAGCCTTATCTAGACCATCTTCGCGAAAAAAGTGGTCAAAAGCTTAGCTCTGAGCCGCAAAAAACCACTAGTGCTTCAGCGGCTACTCCCTCTACCCAAGCTATCCCCTCAACGCCAATATCGTATGCTCACGTGAAGGAGGCATAACATGGCTGACACCAAAAGTATCTTAACCACGCCGATATTCGATAACAATCCCATTGCACTTCAGATATTAGGGATTTGTTCGGCGCTCGCGGTAACCACTAGTGTGGCCAATGCGCTTGTCATGTGCGTGGCCTTGTCCTTGGTTACAGCGTTTTCTAGCTTTTTTATCTCAATAATTCGTAATAGAATCCCATCGAGTATTCGTATCATCGTACAAATGACCATCATTGCATCACTGGTCATCGTGGTCGATCAAATCCTAAAGGCAGTGGCATATGATGTCAGCAAGGGCCTATCTGTATTCGTTGGCTTGATTATCACCAACTGTATCGTTATGGGGCGTGCTGAAGCTTTTGCGATGAGCAACCCTCCCGTACCGAGCTTTTTGGATGGTATTGGTAATGGTCTGGGCTATTCAGCCGTGCTGTTATTCGTCGCTAGTATCCGCGAAATCTTCGGCAACGGCAGCTGGTTTGGCTTTACTATTTTGCAGCCTGTCACTGATGGTGGCTGGTATGTGCCTAATGGCTTATTGCTGCTCCCTCCTTCTGCCTTTTTTATTATCGCTCTGTTTATCGTCATTATCCGTATGTGGAAGCCTGAACAAGTTGAGGCCCCAGAATTTGTCATGAAGCCTCAATCTAAAGGCATGGCGCATGGAGGAGGCCACTAATGGGTCACTATATCAGTCTATTTATTACCTCAGTATTCATTGAGAACATGGCACTGGCCTATTTTTTAGGGATGTGTACCTTTTTGGCCGTCTCCAAAAAAGTCTCAACAGCTATTGGTCTAGGTGTTGCTGTTGTTGTGGTCATGGGCATAACCGTACCACTCAACAATTTGCTGTTTCAGTTCATCCTCAAAGATGGTGCACTGGCCTGGGCAGGCTTTCCTGATATTGATTTAAGCTTTTTAGGATTGCTCAGTTACATTGCTTTAATCGCGGCCACCGTACAGATATTGGAGATGTTCCTAGACAAGTTCGTTCCCAGCCTTTATAACGCTCTTGGGGTATTCCTACCTTTGATTACCGTCAACTGCGCTATTTTGGGCGGAGTACTATTTATGGTAGAGCGTGATTATAACTTTCCCGAATCTGTGGTTTATGGGGTTGGCGCAGGGTTTGGTTGGGCATTAGCCATCACCACCTTAGCGGGTATTCGAGAGAAGCTAAAATACTCTGATATCCCAGCTCCTCTTCAAGGCTTGGGTATCACCTTTATCACGGTAGGTCTGATGTCATTGGGCTTTATGTCTTTTGGCGGTATGTCTATTTAAGACAGCTATTTTATGGGTTTTTTGAATGCAAATGGTCAGCGCTGACGTCGCCTTTAAATAAGCCGCTAAGCCTGACTGACCATTTGATAGTGAATTGACTGTATTTAGCCATTTAACTCATTGCGTTATTGCTGACTATTTAGCAGTAGTAACCATCGATTAAGGATCCTTCTCATGGATTATGCTACAGCAATTGGTGGCATTGCTATGTTCACTGCGATCATCATGAGTTTGGTTGCCATTATTTTGGCAGCTCGCTCAAGGTTGGTCAGCTCAGGTGATGTGACTATTCACATCAATGATAATCCCGATAATGATGTGGTGACACCAGCGGGTGGCAAACTGCTACAAACCTTAGCCAGTGAAGGCATATTTTTGTCCTCTGCCTGCGGTGGTGGTGGTACTTGTGCTCAGTGTCGTTGCCGCGTTCTTGAAGGGGGCGGCTCTATTTTGCCCACCGAAGTCGGTCATTTCACTCAAGGTGAAATCCGTGATCATATGCGCCTTGCCTGTCAAGTCGCGGTCAAGCAAGACATGAAAATCGAGATTGATCCTGAGTTCTTTGAAGTACAAAAATGGGAATGCGAGGTGATATCCAATGACAACGTCGCTACCTTTATCAAAGAGTTGGTGCTGAAAATCCCAGATGGTGAAGAGGTCAACTTCCGCGCTGGTGGCTACGTTCAATTAGAAGCGCCGCCTCATGAAGTGCATTACAAAGACTTTGATATCGCCGAAGAGTATCGCCCAGATTGGGAGAACTTCGGACTGTATAAGTATGTGTCCAAAGTCGATGAGCCAGTTATCCGTGCTTACTCAATGGCCAACTACCCTGACGAGAAGGGTTTGATTAAATTCAACATTCGTATTGCCAGTCCCCCACCTCGTGGACCCGATGGCATCCCGCCTGGTAAAATGTCGTCTTGGGTATTTAGTCTCAAACCGGGTGATAAAGTCACGGTATCCGGCCCTTATGGAGAGTTCTTTGCCAAAGACACTAAGGCTGAGATGATTTTCATTGGCGGCGGTGCGGGCATGGCGCCTATGCGCTCGCACATCTTTGATCAGCTTAAGCGCTTAAGCTCTGATCGTAAGATTAGCTTTTGGTACGGGGCGCGCTCCGTTCGCGAGATGTTCTATGTCGAGGACTATGACCAATTGGCCGAAGAGTTTGATAACTTTGAATGGCATGTGGCCCTCTCTGACCCTACCGAAGATGACAACTGGCAAGGCTATACTGGCTTTATCCATAATGTCTTGTATGAAGAGTACTTAAAAGACCATCCAAACCCAGAAGACTGTGAGTACTATATGTGCGGGCCACCGGTGATGAATGCAGCAGTTATCGACATGCTGCATGGCCTTGGGGTAGAAGACGAAAACATCTTACTTGATGACTTCGGTGGTTAAAAAGGCTCGATAAAACGCCCAACCTTTACCGATTATGCTAAATTAAGAGTCTCCACGGAGGCTCTTTTTTTATTGGTCGTCTCTGTTATGGAAGGGTTGGCTAATTCAACACTTTAGCCAAAACAAAGCTGTTTCGTTAAAATAATTATTATCCTCATAAACCCACTAAGCAAGGAAGCTTATGAAAACCAACTATAAAAAACTCACTATCTGGATCACTGGCGCCTCCAGTGGCATCGGAGAAGCATTGGCTATTGAGATGTCCAGACGCGGCGCTACCCTAATCTTAAGTGGTCGAAATCGTGATAAGCTAAAAGCCGTGCAAAAACGCTGCAAAAACCCCAAAAGACATTTCGTAGTGGACTTTGATATTACCGAGCCGCAGCAGGCTATCAAGGCTTATGAGTCTATCAAGTCGCAAGCAGGCGATATTGATTGGCTGATTAATAATGCGGGGGTCAGTCAACGCTCCTTGATTATGGAGACCTCAGAAGCTGTTGAACGTCAGATTATGGAAGTCGATTACTTTGCTCAAATACGCCTGACCCGTTTGGTACTGCCTGATATGTTGGCTAGAGATGGCGGTAAAGTCGTCATGGTATCAAGCGTAGCAGGCTTGATTGGCACTCAGTATCGCGGCGCTTATAGTGCGGCCAAGGCAGCCCTACATCTTTGGGCCAATAGCTTGCGAGCTGAGCTATACGATCAAGGCATTGAGGTAGTGACAATATTCCCAGGCTTTATCCAAACCAATGTGTCTATCAATGCCCTCACAGGAGATGGCACTCCTCAAGGCACAATGGACCATGCGACTGATGCTGGGATGAGCGCTGAGCAATTCGCTCGTAAAGTCGTTAAAGCACTGGGTAAGGGAGAAGAATATATCGTGGTTGCTGGTCGGCAGGAAAAGCTTGGGTTGGCATTGGCTCGAGTGTCCCCAGCTAAATTGTACAAGGTCATCCGCGAATCAAAGGTGACTTAAGTCAGTTTAAAAACCACAGCTGGCAGGTCATCTTTATTAATCGCTATTTGAACATGCCGTGGTGGCAAAGCGAGGTTACGCTAAAGCTTTAGCCCACGTCCCATTAATTAATGACATTAGAAGTAGCTATCTCATATTTTTTTGTAAAATGACGAGGCAATAGCTTAACTAGCAACTGACGGCGACAAACTCTCCTAAAACTGTCACCCTAAGCAGCAAATTAACTTGTAAAATAAACCCCTACTGGTTAATGGGTTGAAGAGTTGATGATGCAGATACAGTCTTGGTTCAAGGTCGCGCCTTGCTATAAAGTAAGCCACTATAAGGTAGCTCACTATAAAGCTGCTGACTATAACGCAGCTAGGGTCATGAGACTGTTTATAGCAACCGCTCAGCCATCATCAATACCAGTCCTGCCTCGAGCTTTTTTAAAGCCTTTTTCATTAATGACGGCAGCAGCTTGGCTCTTGACAGGGTGCCAGCAGCCTCCTCAGTATCATTATATTGAGGGAGAGACGATGGGCACAAGCTATCATATTAGCTATGAGCAGTCTGATAAGGTAAGTGCTGAAACCATCCAGCAGACTATAGATCAGCGCTTGAAGCAAATCAATGACAGCATGTCTACTTATCAAGACGACTCAATCATCTCTACCTTTAATCGCTTGCCAGCCAATACGCCTCTTAAAGTCGATGCTGACTTTGCCACCGTCCTTACCCTCTCAAAACAAGTCTACAAGCAGTCGCAAGGTGCCTTTGACCCTACCGTGATGCCTTTGGTCAAAGCCTGGGGCTTTGGCGGTAAGATGACCGTTGACCATTTGCAAAACCCTCCTTCACCTGAGCAAATTGCAGCCGCTCGCGCTTTGATAGATTTCGATGGGGTAAACCTCCATGGCACGCCGCCAAGTCTAACCAAAGATAAGGACGGCGTGGCTTTAGACTTTTCTGCGATTGCCAAAGGCTACGGCGTTGATGCTATCGCTGGCGTGTTGTCTCAAAATTATCATATCAAAAACTATATGGTCGAAATCGGTGGCGAGGTGGCTACTTCAGGGGTGAACGAGCAGCACAAACCTTGGCAAATTGCTATTGATGCCCCTTTAACGGGGAGTAGCGTCAGTGACCGAAAGACCATTTCAGTCATCCGGCAGCCGATGTCCAATCCTACGACGGGCAAGATGCACATTGCGACCTCTGGCAACTATCGTAACTCTGTGATCTTCAACGGAGTGCGATATAGTCATACCATTGATCCCATCAAAGGCAGTCCTGTTCAAGGCGGTGCTCCCTCGGTCACGGTCGCTGCCGATTCAGTCGCCTTAGCCGATGCTTGGGCCACTGCTTTGACCGCCATGCCTTACGGGCAAGCTCTCAAAATTGCCACTGAGCAAAACCTCGCCGCTATGTTCATCGTATCAGCCTCCGTACCAAATACGGCTAACCAACAACCGAACAACCAACAGGTCAATGCTGATGCCAATCCAGACAGTATGAATCAACCCAATACCGATCAAGAGTGGCAAATCATTCAGACAGCGGCAATGGAAAAATTCAGAGGCATACCTTCCCCTTAAGGCTTTACCGGTTATAGCATGACTAGGGGGAAATAAAGATATGACGAAACAAGCATCAAAAGAAAGGGTGTCATGAAGAAAGCTATCATGAGCAAGGGTATCAAAAGACAGTCATGAACTTAGAAGGTTAGGAGAATTAGTGCTAGGGGGCAAGAGACCCCTTACTGATTGGTGACTTTTAAAGGAAAGACCATCGCATCTATTTTATTCATTAGCACGCAGCGTAGCACCAACACTACATAAGAGACCATAATGATGGCCATTGGCGCTCCAAAATAGACCAAAGATTGATTAACACCTAATATGGCAGCCGTTAATAGGGCTGAAGGCAATAAAGGTGTGGTGACCGCTGCTCGGCATTTTGGACACTCAAAAGTACCAAAGATGGGAAATTTAGCTGGATTCACCACTTTTTGGCAGCAATTAGGGCATGGCTTATAGGGTAACATTTGTTGGGTAGTCATCGTATGAATAATAGGGTTATTTTTATTCTATATCAATTGACTAGCGCCTGTCATAACTTATTATTCTCATCGGTCAATTGCCTCTTAAGCTTGATTGCCTAAAGCTATTTTAATAAACCCCCTAATTCGAATAGAAATCATTAAGACACCTTATCGTAACCGTTAGATTGATAAGCCTTGTCCTAAGATATAAAGCACTTAAAAGCTATCGTTGCATCAAAGCTATTATTAAGCGTCCAAATTACCATGTCTCATGAAACTATCGTTAACAAAAGAATCTAAAGGGACTGTTTTGCTCTACTATTTCGCCCCGCTATTTTGAGCTATATTTTCGTCATATCTTTTCAAATAGCGTTGTAAAGTGGATAAATTAAGGCTTAATATAGAACCCGAAGGTTATGTGTCTGAGGGATGAACTATGATCTACTTTTTAATGGCAGCGGTGTTCATAGTAGGCTATATTGCCATCGCATTAGAGCATAACTTACATGTAGATAAAGCGGCATCGGCGCTCTTAACCGCCATTATCATTTGGACCTTACTTGTCTTTGGCGCAGACACGCTGCTGGTAGCTCGCACGGGCAACACCAGCGATGCTCATGCCATCACTGAGCTATTAAATAGTGAGCTGCGACATCATTTAGCTGAAATCGCTGAGATACTGTTTTTTTTAATGGGTGCCATGGTGATTGTGGAGCTAATCGATGCTCATCACGGCTTCGATACTATTACCAATCGTATCCAAACTAGCCATGCCACGACATTGCTTTGGATTATCGGCATTCTGACGTTTTTCTTATCCGCCCTACTGGATAATTTAACCACGACCATTGTCATGATTTCCTTATTACGTAAGCTAGTGGCGGACAAGGAGCTGCGCTGGTGGTTCGCTGGGATAATAGTAGTATGCGCGAATGCGGGTGGCGCTTGGTCGCCTATCGGTGATGTGACCACAACTATGCTTTGGATTGGCAATCAAATTACCGCTCATCAAATCATCACCAGTTTAATTTTGCCAAGCTTGATAGCCGCTATCCTACCCATCATAGCATTGACTTTTATTATTAAAGGCAAACAGATTCAGCGACCTGAAGGCTCAAACGCGTCACCTTTAGCGGTCAAAAACAACCCTTTAGACGATTTTTTAGACAACCCTCTAGACAAGCCCCAGCAATCTGGCGATATGCTAACCT
>JAUNVX010000029.1:16114-22625 GCA_030540615.1 Psychrobacter sp.
TTTTAGTGCTTGGACTTGGTGCATTAGCATTTGTCCCTATCTTTAAGACCGTCACCCATCTACCTCCTTATATGGGGATGCTGTTTGGCGTCGGCGTACTTTGGGTCGTGACTGAAGTGATGCATCGTCATCAGAATTGGTACGTCAAGCAGCAGGTGACTGTCGTGGGGGTGCTAACTCGAGTCGATATGCCCAGTATTTTATTCTTCTTAGGTATCCTATTGGCCGTATCTGGTCTGGCGACGGGCGGTCAATTGGCTGATATGGCTCACTTATTAGACACAACCTTTGGTAACTTATATGTCATTAACGTGTTTATCGGCTTATTGTCATCGCTAGTGGATAACGTGCCTCTCGTCGCTGGTGCGATGAAGATGTACCCTTTATTGACCGATGCTAATCTAACAGGATTAAGTGGAGTCGAGTTAGCCCGCCAAAGTCAACTGATACAAGATGGCGCATTTTGGCACTTTTTAGCTTATTGCGCCGGCACTGGAGGCAGCTGCTTAATCATTGGCTCGGCGGCAGGTGTGGCGGCTATGGGAATGGAGAAAATCCCCTTTATGTGGTATCTAAAGCGCATTAGTGGGTTGGCATTACTCGGATACTTAGCAGGAGCGGCCACCTACATAGCCATCCATGTTCTATAAGCTAGGGTCGCCGGCTAAAGAGTCTAAACTGGCGCAGCCTATATAAGCCAATCAAATTGAAGTTGAAACTATCTCAACTTGCCCTTGTTAAAGTGACGGCTAAATAGGGTTAACAGAATAAAAGCTTAAAATATGTTAAACTTTTTATTAATTCAGGCCATACCTTTAATCATCCTGATAGACGTCAAGGACTTGATATGCTCACCCAACTCCTACCCATGCTCGCCATTACCTTTACCGTATTCGTGCTGTTTTTTTTATTGATGGGTGTGGGTTATATGGTCAAAAAAGAACCTCTTCGTGGCTCTTGTGGCCGAGTGGCCAACCTAATGGGCGATGAGACTTGTCAATTCTGCGGCGATGACCCCAACAAATGTGACCAGTTAACCGAGGATGATAAAGCACAGATAACGGCGCAAAAAGCCAAAATATTGGGCAAATCTGCTGTATAACGCAATCGCTACTTGCATTAATACAAAACAATGGCAAACTATCCTTAAGTAGCAAAGTCAGTCGTAATATCTTCAAGAGTCTTATCTTTAAAACAATGATAATGTCATGATAAGACATCTTTTATAGCCTTAATTGCCTATCAAACCATCGCTATCTACCTAAGCGGTGGTTTTTTACTGATTTAAAATCTGTTTTAGTCTCTTATAGTTTGGCTCAATTAAAACCACTTCTTAGCGTTATAGGGGGCTGCGTCAATTTCCTCTAGTCCCAGTCATGGTTTTAAACGAGAGAAACTATAGTACGCTGTGTGACCTCCTATCTATTCTAAAAGCAAGCTCTCGTGGCAAGCCATATCTGCTTTGTCACTAGTCGCTCTTGCAACGCTACTCCTATAAAGGCTGAACTTATCAGTCCAAAAGGCGCTGGGTCGTTAGATAAGATAAAGAGAATCATCACAACGTGATTACCTAAATTTTGTGAGGTGCCACCATGTCTCAATCCACTGCCAAACAAATGCCGCCGACCACCAGGCCAGAAGTGATTAAAACGCCGCGGTCGACTTTTTGGTTGGTACTGATTGCCATCCTGCTCCTATCCGCCAATATGCGCTCGCCTATTGTCGCATTAGGGTCGATTGCGCCAGTGATTGAGGATGCCTTAAACATCTCACAGGTGCAGATTGGTTGGTTGGGCGCTATCCCTATGCTGATGTTCGCCCTAGGGGCGCTGATATCTCCAGCTATTGGCAAGCGCTTTGGTCTTGAGAACACCCTCATTGCCATGCTAGTACTAATCACCTCTGGCATTATACTCCGGTCAGTGTGGCCGACATGGACAGGGTTTATGCTTGGCACGATGCTGCTAACCCTAGCCATCGGTTTTGCTAATACCCTAGCTGCGCCCATTATTAAGCAACGAACGCCAGACAATATCCCGTTGATTACTGGTCTATTTAGCTTGACCATGACGATGATGGCAGGGCTGGTCGCAGGGGTGGTTTATCCGCTGACCACGATGGTGGGTTGGCAATGGGCGCTCGGTGGCTGGTCCATATTAGGACTATTGGCCATTATGTTTTGGATTGTACTGCGCCTAAAGCTTGGCTCCTCCCATCACCTTCCCCAATCGATGGACGTTAGCGCGGGCGATGAGATATCGATGTGGCGCTCACCCTTGGCTTGGCAGTTGGCCGTGTTTATGGGCCTACAATCGCTGATGTTTTATACCGTGGCTAGCTTTTTGCCGTCTATTTGGGCGGATAAAGGTTTAGACCAAGTGACGGCTGGCAATATGGCCTCCGTGTTCCAGTTTATGGGGCCGTTTGCTATCATTAGCATGACTTGGCTCATCAGGCGCGGCGTATCTATTCAAATCGTCGCTGTAGCGGCTGCGCTGTTTAACGTCTTAGGGGCCATTGGCATTGCTTATCTGCCGCACTCTATGGCTTGGGTATGGTCGGCAGCGATGGGCTTTGGCTGTGCGGGGATTTTTACCATGTCAATTATGCTATTTTCCCTACGCACCTATACCCCCAATCAGGCCAGCAAGCTGTCTGGCATGGTTCAGACCATCGCTTATTTGATTGCGTTCTTTGGCCCAATCGGTACAGGCTGGATCCATGAGCGTACGCAAAACTGGGATATGCCGCTGTTATTGGTGCTAATATTAATGGTGGTCAATGTTGGCTTTGCTTGGCTTGCCAGCCGTCCGGTGATGATTGATGGTGCGCCGGCTCAGTAGCCACTATGGTCATACTAGCTGACTTATGAACCTGATTTATCCATCTAATTAATCAACCCAACTTATCAAGATGACACTTTTATGAAATTCTCAAAATACGGTCAACAGTTTACCAAACCGAGCAGCCTCTCACAGATTATGGATGATCTCGGCGATGCCCTCCGTAGTGAGACGCCAGTTTATTTGCTAGGTGGTGGCAACCCTGCTCGCATTGATAAGGTCAATGAGGCTTACTTGGCGTCTTATAAGTCGTTAGAGAATGATGGCATTAATGGCGGCGCGATTGAATCTATAGCCAATTACTCCAACCCCCAAGGCGATAGTAAATTTATTGAGACGTTGGTTGAGTTTTTTAACCGTCATTATGACTGGAAACTAACCTCTGACAATATCGCGTTGACCAATGGCTCACAAAACGCTTTTTTTTATCTATTTAACTTGTTCGGTGGTCGTTTTGAAGATGATCAAGGTCAGACCATTATCAAGTCAATTTTGCTGCCGCTCGCGCCTGAATACGTCGGTTATGGGGATGTTCAGATAGATGGCAAGCACTTTATCGCCATCAAGCCTGAGATAGAAGAAGTCACCCATGAGGGCGAGTCAGGGTTTTATAAATACCATGTGGACTTCGATGCCATTCGCGACCTGCCAGCGCTCAAGAACGGCGAGATTGGGGCGATTTGCTGCTCCCGCCCCACCAACCCAACAGGCAATGTGTTAACCGATGAAGAGATTGCCACTTTGGTCGATATTGCCAAGCAGTATGAAGTACCTCTCATCATAGACAATGCTTACGGCGAGCCGTTCCCCAATGTCATCTACCCAGATGTGAAACTGCATTGGGACAGCAACACCATTTTATGCTTTAGCTTATCAAAGATCGGCTTACCCGGCGTGCGAACTGGTATCGTTATTGCTTGTCCTGAAGTTATTAAAGCGGTTAGCTCAATGAATGCGATGATCAACCTTGCTCCTACTAGATTCGGTGCGGCCATTGCCAAGCCATTATTCGCTGATGATACCATCAAGCAGCTTTGTGATGAGACCATCAAGCCGTTTTATGCGGCCAAAGCCAAGCAAGCAGTGCAATGGTTAAAGGCAGAGCTTGGTGATTATCCAATGTTTATCCATAAGCCTGAAGGCGCGATATTCTTATGGGTATGGTTTAAGGATTTGCCCATTACCACCGCTGAGCTGTATGATCGGTTAAAAGAGAAAGCCACGCTGATTGTGCCTAGTGAGTACTTCTACCCCGGCCTTGATACCAAAGACTTCCGCCATGCTCACGAGTGTATCCGTATGAGCATTGCCGCTGATGACCATGCTTTGTCATCGGGTATTAAAATCATTGGTGAGGTGGTTCGTGAGCTTTATGATAATGGTTAAACAATTGACCTAAATAGATTAGAGCCTATAGGTTATTAACTGGACTTTGCTTTAGTCATGAGGACTTTGCTTAATCGTAATTAAAGATTAATGGTGAATGGCGCGATAATGTTTTGACTGCTTATATGTTTGATGGCTAAAACGAGTAGACAGCATCTTATATAACCAATTCTAGACAGCTAAACTGCTATTAAATCGGTAAGATAAAGGCATAAATTACCTATTGCTAAGTTTTGATTCTCAGGGACTAGATATGCCATTGACCTTACCTAACGTTAAATCATTGACTGTTATATTATTTGCTAGCTTTGTATTATCAGCCTGCCAACCTACCTCTGACACGGCGATTAAGGCTACTCCCTCCGCCGACAACAGCTCAGCTCAGGCCCCAGTATCAAAAAGCGAAGCCGGTCAAAGTACGGTTAATTCGACTGCGCCTGTCACTACTGAAACGCCCGCTGAAACCACGACTACCCCAGTAGCCAGTTCAGTCAATAGCCAACCTATCACTATCCTAGCCTTGGGTGACTCGCTCACTGAAGGCTTGGGCGTGCCTGCAACAGACAACTATCCCGCTCAGCTTGAAGCGGCGCTGCATAAAGCGGGCTATCCCAACGTCAAAGTGGTCAACTCAGGACTCAGTGGTGAGACCAGTACAGGGCTTGTGAACCGTGTCAATTGGGCACTCAAAACCAAACCAGATATCACTATTTTGACGGTTGGCGCAAACGATGCCATGCGCGGTATCGATGTGCCAACTATAGAAGCCAACATTCGCACTACCATCAAAGCGCTGCAAGATAATGGCAGCACCGTGATATTGGGCGGTATGCAAATCTATGACAACTTAGGCAATGAGTATGTCGCTAAATTCTCAGACATGTACCCAAGGATTGCCAAAGACACTGGAGTGGCGTTTATTCCATTCTTTTTAAACGGCGTCGCGGCTGATCCCAATCTCAATCAGGCAGATGCCATTCATCCGACCAAGGAGGGCTATGCCATCATCGTTGAAAAGAATATTTTGCCCGTGCTTGAGCCGGTATTAAAGGAAACGGTCAAAGAAAAAAATTAATAAAATAGGCACTTTAAACCTACCTTTAATTTTATAGGAGACATGATGCTAAAAGCTCTCATAACACTGCCATTAATTGCTTATATGACTATGTCTGTAGCAATAGCTGATTCATTTTGGAATCATAATGGTTCTACAATGCGATTAAAAGATAATGGTAAATATCGTGTTTTTATATATGAAATCCCATCAGCGAAAATGCAAAGTACAGGTGTCAAAAAGGGAACCTTACTTTTTAATGGCGAACGGATAGGCGATAAATATTATGGTACTGCTCGTGTTTTCTCTAAGTACTGTGATTATCCTATATCTTATACGGTTAAGGGCAACGTTTATGACGGCCCGAAGGTAGTACTTATGGGCACACGTCCTAGCTATGATGCAGGCTGCAAAGCCAATGGGAAGATAACAACCGATAAGTTAGTATTCACCTATTTATATTCAGAGTAGCTCTATCAAATGTACTATCTTTTTCGACTTTCTTATATTGAGTAAAGTATATGTCTGCTGCCTACGACGCAAAACCCAGTACCCAACAATCCTCTTCATCAACGCGCCCTTTACTTCATGCGAGCAACCTAAGCAAAAGTGTCAAGTTGGGTGACAGCAAAATAGATATCATCAAGGGTATCGATATAGCGATTAATGCTGGCGAGTTTGCGGTCATCATGGGCAAGTCCGGTTCTGGCAAATCAACCTTGCTAGGCTTGCTAGCGGGTCTTGATTATCCAGATAGTGGTGAAGTTTGGCTCGATGGTCAAAATCTGACTACGCTCGATGAAGATAAATTGGCACAAAAGCGCCAGCAGGACATGGGGTTTGTCTTTCAATCCTTCCATCTACTGCCTACCCTTACTGTGGCGGAAAATATCGCCTTTCCTTTAGATATCGCTAGGCGCTCTGACCCTGCTCGAGTAGAAGAGCTGCTAACGGCGGTGGGATTGACCCATCGGCGTGATAGCCTGCCGCATCAACTCTCTGGTGGCGAGCAGCAACGTACTGCGTTGGCTCGAGCATTGGTAGCCCGCCCGAAAATCATCTTTGCTGATGAACCAACGGGCAACTTGGATGAGCAAAACGCTCAGCAAGTGATGAATCTGCTATTAGAGCTGCAACAGCAATCGGGAACGGCGCTGGTGGTGGTGACCCATGACCCAGCTCTGACTGAGCATGCCAATCAAGTGATTACTATTGTGGATGGGCGGGT
>JAUNVX010000030.1 GCA_030540615.1 Psychrobacter sp.
TAGCCAAAGCCAATTTTTGGCTTAATCTGCTAAGCTGTCATTATAGATTTCATCGTTATGCAGTTTCATGCCCAGTCTCTCAACACGCTTGTCCATCAACTGACGAGCCAAAGCCTGCATGTCTTCTACTTTGTCAATCTCATCGACTATCTCAAGCCCTAATAATGTCTCTAAAACATCTTCTAAAGTGACCAAACCTTTGACTTCACCATATTCGCCTACTGTGATAGCAATGTGGATATGCTCTTTGAGCATCAAATCTAATAAATCAAACAGCTTCATTTTGGAAAACACAAAAGTAATGTCACGCTGAAACTGGGCTAAAGGCTTATTCATCGCATGGTTGGCCTTGGCTAGCAGCATGTCTGTCTTTAGGACAAAGCCCTTAATATCATCAAGCTCTTCATCATAAATAGGCAGTCGCGAAAAAGTCAGCTTAGGACGCTCCGCTAGCACATCAGCAACAGTCATTGACTGCTCAAAAGCGAGCATTACAGAGCGCGGTGTCATGATGTCTTCCACCTTAATCGCGCCAAAAGCCAACAGGTTTCGGATAATTCTCGACTCTAATGGGTCAATCTGACCGGACTCTTCACCCACACTGGCCAAAGCGGCAAATTCGCGGCGACTGAACACATTCACTTCTTTATCACGAATGAGCATCTTGGTGATGCGCTCAGAAAACCAAATAATCGGATAAAGCAGCACGATAATCGTGCGCACAAAATAGACCACCAAGCCACTTAACTGCCGCCAGTAAGCGGTGCCTAAGGTCTTGGGCATAATCTCTGAGAGAATCAATATAGCCAAAGTCATTAAGGCGGAGAATAAGCCGAACCAAGCACTACCGAATACGATAGTCGCCTGCGCGCCCGCCCCAATGGACCCCAAAGTATGAGCAATGGTATTCAAAGTCAAAATAGCGGCTAGCGATTGGTCAACATTATCGACTTTTAGCTTTTTTAACATCTCCGCTTTGACAGGATTATCTTCTCTCATATCAGCGATAAACGAGGGCGTCATACTTAAGAGCGCCGCCTCAGCCAATGAGCAAATAAAGGAGATGCCGATTGCAACCATCACAAAAAATATCAGCAAGACGACATTGGTAGCAGAGGACTCTACCACCATTTCTGACGCCCAAACTGAAGAGATGGGGGCTGCTATTAAACTGATTAAAACAACGAACTGAGCAAGGATGAACCGATAAGGGCTCGGCTCAGGCTCGATAGGGTCATTTAAGACGGAAGAAATAGGAGAAACAGATGAACTCATAGGGTGAAAATTCACAACGGTAATCAAGGCAGATGACCTAAGTAGAGTGGGTAAAAGAAGGATAATGATGAGGCTGTTCAAGGATTTTGCCTAGCGCTTCATACATTAGTTGATAACATTTAGCTGGCTATTATTATCTATCTATTGTCTATTATGCATAACAAAGCTTGCAATCTGTCAGGCTAAGCCATATTAAATCATACACCGCATACTGACAACCCAACGCATAAAAATACTTACGACAAGTTATTAACAGTTACCAAATGCCCCAATTTTTGTTACTATGCGTCATATTTTATTCACGAATCAAGCTGAGAGAATTATGAGCTTTTTAATCCAATCTGCCCACGCTGCTGCTGATGCACCTGCGGGCGCTGCTTCACTTTTTGGTCAATTATTACTGCCTATTGCTTTTTTTGCTATTTTTTACTTCTTAATCATCCGCCCTCAATCAAAGCGCGCCAAAGAGCATCGAACGATGATTGATGCCTTAGGTGTGGGCAATGAGGTGATATTTGCTGGCGGTCTTATGGGACGTATCAAAAAGCTCGAAGGCGACTATGCGGTAATCAGTCTCAATAGCACTACTGATATCAAGGTTCAGCGTGCCTCTGTTCTGTCTGTATTGCCAGTGGGTACCATTGACAGTATTTGATAGTATTTGATAGGTGGTCAGTCAATGCCGCTTGGCACTAGCTGTCTTTGAATCAGTCAACATGAAGAAGTGATTATGCAATATCCCGCTTGGAAATACGTTCTTATTGTCGTCGTGCTATTTTTCGCCGGCCTCTACGCTTTGCCAAACCTCTATCCAGATGAGCCTGCGGTTCAGATTACCAGTGAGGCGGCAGGAACACAGCTGACCACTGAAGTACTCGATAAGGCTCAATCAGCGCTTAAGCAAGCTGGTATCAATTATCACAATGGTACCTTTGCTGATAACAGCGCTCTGGTGCGTCTTGATAGCTCTGAAGATCAGCTTAAAGCGAAAGAAGTGCTGTCAAAAAGCTTGGGGCAGAACTACGTTGTGGCCTTAAACTTAGCCCAAACGACACCTGATTGGTTAAGCAAAATTGGCGCTCATCCTATGAAGCTCGGTCTCGACCTTCGTGGCGGCGTACGATTCGTCTTAGAAGTCGATATGGATAAAGCGGTGCAGCAGCGCCTGAGCAATGCCAATAGAGACATTAGACGGGATTTGCGTGCTGAGCGTGTGGCTGTTAAAGGCATGAAGACCACAGACCAAGGCGTAATCCTACATTTCGCTGACACTGACTTACGTAATAAGGCCCAAAACCTACTTCAGCGTAGCATGGGCAATGAGTTTGATTTACAGTCCTCTATTGACGCTCAGGGTCCCTCCCTCATTATGAGCTATAATGCTGCGACCCTTGATGAAATCAATAAGTATGCGGTCAATCAAAACTTAACCACCTTGCGTAATCGTATCAATGAGCTGGGCGTAGCAGAAGCTTTGGTTCAGTCTCAAGGTGCCAATCGTATCGTGGTTGAGCTGCCTGGCGTGCAAGATACTGCTGAGGCCAAACGTGTCCTTGGTCGAACCGCTAACCTTGAGTTTCGTATGGTGGCAGAAGGCGCTGAGACCTTTACAGGTGGTATCCCACCTGCAGGGACAGAAGCCTTTCCTTTTGGCACTTTAGATGGTCCGCCGGTC
Organism: Psychrobacter sp.; assembly: GCA_030540615.1. Taxonomy (GTDB): domain Bacteria; phylum Pseudomonadota; class Gammaproteobacteria; order Pseudomonadales; family Moraxellaceae; genus Psychrobacter. The sequence goes on from JAUNVX010000030.1 coordinate 2,951, forward strand.
TTGCTTGAGCGTCAAGCTATCGTGACAGGTGATAAAGTGACCAATGCTCAAACGGGCCTTGATGAAGGTGGTCAGCCTGAGGTAAGTATCACTCTCGACAGTGCTGGCGGTAAGCTGATGCAAAATGCCACGGCGCAGGCAGTGGGCAAATCGATGGCCGTACTGTTCATCGAAAATAAACAACGCCTCACCACCGAAGTCGATCCGAAGACAGGAAAAGAGGTTGAGGTTCGTACGCCTTATGCTGAGATAAAAGTCATTAACCGTGCCAATATCAAAGCTGTTTTGGGATCATCTTTTAGGATTACCGGATTAGACAGTAATGCTGAGGCAGCTGAGCTGGCCTTATTACTTCGCTCTGGTGCCCTAGCTGCCCCTATGTATTTCGTTGAAGAGCGCACTATTGGCCCTTCACTGGGTAAAGAGAATATCGATAAAGGCCTCAACTCTACCAAAATTGGCTATTTATTGGTCTTTGCTTTCATGATTGTCTTTTATCGTCTGTTTGGTGTCATCGCCAATATCGCTTTGGCGCTTAACGTTATTATTATCGTTGCCATTATGTCTGTGCTAGGGTCTTCGCTCACCCTGCCTGGTATTGCCGGTATCGTGTTAACCATTGGTATGGCGGTCGATGCGAACGTGCTGATTTTTGAGCGTATCCGTGAGGAGATTGCCAATGGCGTCCGGCCCAAGTCTGCTATCGTGGCAGGGTTTGACCGCGCTTTTAGCAGTATCTTTGATGCCAACATCACTACTTTGCTGGTAGCATTTATTCTCTTTGCCATCGGCACCGGCCCTATCAAAGGCTTTGCGGTAACGCTAGCCATCGGTATCGTCAGCTCACTGTTTACTGCTATTTTGGTCACTAGAGCCTTAGTTCAGATTGCTTACGGTAAACGCAAATCCATCAATAAGCTGAGCATCGGCTAGGAGACTATAATGGCGATTGAACAAAAGAACCCAAATATCAATAATGACGAAACCAATAATGGCAGTAATGCGCCAACCACTCCGCCAAATGAGGCCCCATTATCTCGTGCAGAGCGTCGCCGCCGAAATAAGCCTCGCCGTGATGGCAAAGGCAGCAATGCACTGACCAACGACCAAACCCTTAATAAAGTTGGACCTTCAAAGCGCCGTATTGATAAAGACAACAAAACTGCTTTGGTCACCTCAGCTGCTATCGATGCTGATGGCACACTTAATGACTCACTTGATCAAGCCGCTGACGAAGCGGCGATAGCTGAAGGCGGTCTAAAAGCTATCGGCACTCAGCGTATCATTGGCTTTATGAAGATTGAAAAGCCAATGGCGCTACTGTCAATATTATTGGTCATTGGCAGCATTATCACGATAGCCATTAACGGTCTTAACTTAGGTCTTGATTTTACGGGTGGTGTGTCAACTGATGTGGTTTATGAGCAGCCCGTCGAGCAGTCGGCTGTGGTCAATGCGCTCAAGGCTAAAGGCTTTGATGATGCTGTGGTTCAGTACTTAGGCACTCGGCAAGAGCTACTCATTCGCTTGCCGCCGCAATCTGATAGTGTGGATGGCCTAAATGCTAGCCTGAGCAGTGCGCTAAATCTGCCAAATAACCCTGCCAAGATTAGCAACGTCAATATCATTGGCAGCCAAGTCGGTAATGAGATTTACCTTAACTCAGTGATGGCGATAGCCTTAGCCTTAGCCTGTATGTTAGGCTACGTGGCATTACGTTTTGAGTTCAAGCTAGCGCTTGGTGCGGTGGTGTCGTTGTTCCATGATACTGTCGTGACTATTGGGATATTTTCCTTATTCGGCTGGCCTTTTGACTTAACGGTTTTAGCGGCTATTCTTGCTTTGATTGGTTATTCACTGAACGATACCATCGTGGTTTATGACCGAATCCGTGAAAACTTCCGCCGCGTCCGTGGTATTACACCAAGACAAATCTTAGATTTATCATTAACCGAGACGCTACGTCGAACCATCATGACGATTTCGACTGTGATGCTCGTGGTGGTCGCTATGATGTTATTAGGCGGTGAAGGCTTACATTGGTTCTCAGTAGCGCTATTCATTGGTCTGATTGCCGGTACTTACTCTTCTATCTATATTGCCAGCTCTATTCCCCTTCGCATGGGACTGTCGCGTGACGACTTTGTGGTGAAGGTCAAGCCTGAGTTTGAAGAAGAGATTGTCAGTTTTGATGACCCTAAGATGTATGAAGAGCAATCTTAATCTTTTGTTATCTCTATAAAAAAAGCACCTTGATTGGGTGCTTTTTTTAAGTCTCTTTCATTCAATTATAGCTTCTCATCTAATTAGCCTTGTTCAATTCCGTAAAAAATAAAAAGTAGCTTAGCGACTTATCATATGACCCAATCTGTCAATGTAGATTATCGACATATTATAGCTATCGCCATTCCGGTTGTATTGGCCAATTTAGCCATGCCGCTACAAGGCGTTATTGACACTGCTATCGTCGGCCACATGCCCTCAGCTGCGAATCTTGCTGGCATGGGATTAGCCTTGCAACTACTAACCTTACTACTGGTGAGCTTTAACTTTTTGCAATATGCTTCTTCAGGCTTATCGGCACAAGCATTGGGTGAGGCAGCTCGCTCCTCTGACGCGCTAAAGTCCTCAGGCGTGACTCAGCTTAAATTATTGTCTATCCTACAGCGCGCACTGCTCATCGCTCTAGTGCTTGGGGTACTGATATTGCTGCTCAAACCTTGGGTCATCACTATTGGGCTTAAACTTTTGGCTGCCAATCCACAAAGTAGTCTAGCGGCTCAAACTTATCTTAACATTCGCTTTTATAGCGTCATCGCTGAGCTGATGAACTTTGTCTTCATTGGCTGGTTCGCTGGTCAAGGTCGCACTCGTTATTTACTCTATCAGCAAACGGCTATAGCCGCACTCAATATTATCTTGACCCTAACCTTTGTCTATATTGCAGATATGGGATTAGCAGGCGTCGCCCTAGGCACGGCTCTTGCCTACTGGATAGGGTTTGTCATTGCTATTTTATTGGTCAAATCGCATTTACAACTCTCTTGGGGTGAGCTGATTCAGATAGACCGTGCGGATATGGCTAAAGATAAATTGCTTAGGCTATTTTCGTTAAATAAAGATATCTTTATTCGTACATTTATCTTGACGATTAGCTTTGCTTGGGTGACGAGGCTTGCGGCATCAACAGGTGATTTGATGTTAGCGGCCACCACTATTCTGCTTCAAGTTCTGACCATCTCGGCCTTGGCATTAGATGGCGTAGCAGTCGCCGCTGAGAGCTTAAGTGGTCAAAGTGTGGGTCTGGGCGATAAGCAGCAATTTGATTTGGTCATTTTCCGAACGGGTATGGTCAGTTACGGCTTAGCGGCCGCCCTAACGCTTATTTGGTGGCTAGCTATGCCTTATTACCTGCCTTTGATGACAGACCATCAAGAAGTGATTCAATTGGCCTTTGAATATCGTTGGTACGCTATTATATTGCCAGTGATTGGGGTTGGCGCATACTGGCTAGACGGTATTTTCTTTGGCTTGACCGCCGGTCATGTCATCCGCAACGCTGCTATTATCTTAGCCGTGGTATTTTTCCCCTTGAGCTATTTGTTATATCTAAGATTTGACACCCATGGCATCTTTTTGAGTGTCTGTAGTTTGCTGCTGCTTAGGCTTGGTATATTGGGAATATATCTGCTTCGACTACGAAAAGAGCCTTTGACGACTTTTCAGTAAGTTAACATAAGAGTTTAAATTGAGGTTTGAATTTAGGATTAAGTTAAGCTCGACATTTCTACATAATAATGAGTAAGAATTTAGCCCTATGCTGATAGACCCTAATAATCAAACAGACCATGATAATAACCACTTGGTAGGAATCAACTTTATGACTCATGACTGGTCAGCTGGCCTTAAACGTAGTCTGCCAGTGGCAATGGGTTACTTGCCAGCAGGCATTGCTTTTGGGGTACTCGCTAGTGTCGCAGGGCTGCCTGTTTGGGCCACTTTACTATTAAGTGTGGTGCTCTATGCCGGTGCGGCGCAATATGCTTGTTTACCGATGTTAGCGACCGGATTGCCTATTGCTAGCGTCGCAACTAACATAGCGGCGATTAACCTGCGCCATGTGTTTTATGCCCTACCCTTATTAGAGGCATTACCAAAGGCAAAACTAGCCCGGCTCTATTGTCTCTTTGCGCTGACCGATGAGACTTTTTCACTGTTGACCAGTTTGCCAATCGCTGAACGTGCCTCGCTTATCTTGCCAGTCAGCTTATTTAATCAAAGTTGGTGGGTCATCGCCACTGCATTGGGGCTATTAATTGGGCCAGTGCTCAATGATTGGGTCCCCCATCTTGACTTTGCTATCGTATGCTTGTTCGCTATATTAGCTTATGAGCAGTACCGTTTAGTTAAGAGCTTACGCCCTCCCCTCATTGCCTTAATCGCTTTAATTATCGCCCATCTTTTGACCAGCAGCTGGCTGTTAATCACGGCCATTATCATCAGTATCTTATTTATTATGTTGCCGTTAATGATTACTTTTATTACCCCTTTTATAGCCAAGCAAAAGCGTCCATCCTATCAGGCTGAGGCTGAGAATAAGACAAAAGAGACCCCGCAGCGAGGTCATGATGACTAACGCTTATTTACTCTTAGCCATCTTTGCCATGGCGGCAGTCACCTTTGTGACTCGCGCCTTACCAGCGCTCATACCACAGCGCTACTTAGACCAACCTTGGCTACATAGGCTCAATGAGCGCTTGCCGCTGGCAGTCTTGGTCCTGCTCATCTTAACCAGCTTATCTTATCAAGGGCTGATTAATTTAAGCGGTAACTCAATCATCCTAAAAGACAGTGACCAATTCGATTTATTACTCGCCCAAATTGGCGCCTTAGCTATAGTTCTATTGGTTTATCATTATAGTCGTCAATTGCTCATTAGCATGATAGTGGGCATCGCTGCATTAAACCTGATACTTGGGCTACTCGCATAGTCATAAAAAAGCCATTGCCCCAGTTAGGCAATGGCTTAGATAATAGCTATAAACTAAAAATGACTTTAAGAGCGTACGCTCTAAAGCTTATCTTAAGCGCTATAACTCTTCGGTCACACCCGTCATGTCAACTGGAGTGTCTGCAACAATTTGAACGCCTTTTTTACCTGTTTTGGCAGTTTCGCTACGCTGAGCTTGTAGATAATCTAGATACGCTTCATCAATCTGGCCTGTGATATAGCAGCCATTAAATACGGCACAATCAAAGCCTTCAACGCGGCTATGCTTGGTGTCTTTAACCGCATCAATTAAGTCATTTAAATCTTGGTAAATCAAGCGGTCTGCCCCAATAATGTCCCGCACTTCTTCCACGCTGTGACCCGAGGCAATCAGCTCACTGCGAACTGGCATATCAATACCATAGACATTGGGGTACTTCACGGGCGGCGCTGCACTGGCAAAAAACACCTTTCTTGCACCCGCATCCCTTGCCATTTGGATAATCTCATGACAAGTGGTGCCGCGAACAATAGAGTCGTCCACCAACAGCACATTTTTGCCTTTAAACTCTAAAGGCACGGCGTTAAGCTTTTGCCGAACGGACTTTTTGCGCTGCTGCTGACCTGGCATGATAAAGGTTCGACCGATATAACGGTTTTTCATAAAGCCTTCACGGTACTTGATGTTGAGCTTAAAGGCCAGCTCCATCGCAGAGGTCCGTGAGGTATCAGGGATGGGAATGACCACATCGATATCGTGATTCTCGCCCCACTCTTGCAATATCTTTTGGGCCAACTTCTCACCCATGCGCAGGCGCGACTTGTAGACGGAGATATTATCCATGATAGAGTCAGGCCGCGCAAAGTAGACATACTCAAAGATACAAGGCGTGTACTCTTTAGGCTCAACACACTGCTGCGTATGCAGATTATGATTTAGGTCAATAAAGATAGCTTCACCAGGGCGCACATCACGGATGATACTGAATCCAGAACCCGTTAGAGCCACCGACTCTGAGGCCACCATATATTCAGTGCCGCCATTTTCTGACTGACGCTCACCGAATATTAAGGGGCGAATACCATTAGGGTCTCTAAAGGCTAGCAGGCCATGACCCGTAATCAAGGCTACCACACCATAAGCACCTTCTAAGCGGTGGTAGACGGCCGTAACCGCCTTAAAGATATCGTCAGCACTGGCGTGGGTCTTGTCAAGGTCTTGCATCTCATGGGCCAAGACATTAAGCAGCACCTCTGAATCAGAGTCGGTATTGAGATGACGACGATCTTCTTTATACAGGGTCTTAGCCAAAGCTTCCGCATTGGTCAAGTTGCCATTATGTGCCAAAGTAATACCATAAGGCGAGTTGACATAAAAAGGCTGAGCCTCAGCGCTACTTGAAGTCCCTGCGGTCGGATAACGAACATGACCAATACCGAATTTGCCTACCAAACGCAGCATGTGCCGAGTCATAAAGACATCACGAACCATGCCGTTCTCTTTTCGCAAATACAAGCGCCCATCTTGCAAGGTGACGATGCCAGCGGCGTCTTGACCACGGTGCTGCAACATCGTTAATGCATCATATAGGATTTGGTTGACTGGCTCATGAGCTGCAACCCCAACGACTCCACACATATTACTACCTTTTGGTTAAGTGATAGATGACTACCATTGTCTTACTACTACCATTGATTGACTACGACAAAAGTCTGACGGTCTTAATTTTATTCATTAAGTGTTATTGATTCATTAAATCTGAGTAGGGGCCTTTAGGGCGCATCAATCTCATCCCAAGCCTTGCCAAGTAGCTCACTACTTAAGGTTTTGGCCATAGGCGCATAAGGCATTAGCTCTGGGGCTAGCAAAGAGCGCTGCCAAAGTGATGATTGTACCAACAAAGGGGCGGCGACACTGAGCAACACTAGGACCACCAAGATATTCTTGCCCGCTCCCACCACGCTGCCCGCTAGCTTATCGATAAACCCAAGCTTGAGAGCGGAAATGGCGCTTGAAAAGACAAAAGCCACCAAATGCATGGCTGCAATCACCACTAAAACGATGACTAAAAACGCCAATGCCGTCTGCAAGACCGGACTGTCTACTACCCCAGCCATTTGCGGTGCTACTGAGCTGGCAAGCCGAGTAGCCGCCACTAAAGCGATAAACCAGCCCACAAGCCCCATCACCGCTCTAATCAGTCCCGTTTGAAAGCCACGCCAAAGTCCAATCAATACAATCACTGCAATCGCAATGTCCAATCCGCTCATATTAAGCTCACTAAAAGTAGACCAAGTACCCTATATGGATACTGACTGAGCAACAGTCAAGACCAGCTAGATAAAATAGGGAAAAAACGGCTCATCTTAAGGGGTAAATTAATCTTCAAGAGCGTCATAAAAACCGCCAATGGCTTGAATGCAGGACTGCACAAGACCAGGGCCTTGGTAAACAAGACCGGTATATAGCTGAACCAAATCAGCACCAACTTGGATTTTTTTGACCGCTTTATCACCACTGTCGATACCACCCACCCCAATCAAAGCAACTTTGCCTATCAACCTCTCGGAGAATTGTTGTAACACTAAAGTGCTCATATGACTGACAGGACGTCCTGAGAGTCCGCCCATCTCATCTCCATGCAATAAATCCTCAACGCCCACTCGGCTTAGCGTGGTATTGGTGGCGATAAGACCGTCAATCTCAAAGTCTAATAACTGCTGAGAGATATAGTCAATCTGCGCTTCGTCTAAATCTGGCGCTACTTTAAGCACCAAGGGCACATAAAAGCCGTATTCAGTCGCCAGTTGGGTATGACGCTGCTTGATGGTATCTAGTAAATCAGTCAACGCCTCACCACTTTGAAGCTCACGTAGATTTTTGGTATTAGGAGAGGAGATATTAATAGTGATGTAGGAGGCATGGGGATACACCCGTTCTAGACAGTAGACGTAGTCATCGGCGGCTTGCTCAACAGGGGTCACGGCGTTTTTGCCGATATTAATGCCAATATTGCCTTTATATTTGCAGCGCTTGACATTGTCTATCAGATAATCGACGCCTTTGTTATTAAAACCCATTCGGTTAATAATAGCTTCGGCTTGACGAATACGAAATAATCGAGGCTTGTCATTGCCAGCTTGCGGCTTGGGCGTGACCGTCCCGACCTCAATAAAGCCAAAGCCCAACTCGGCTAGTGCATCTATATAATCGCCATTTTTATCAAGGCCTGCAGCGAGCCCCACAGGATTTGAGAAGCGCAGCCCCATAGTCGTCACAGGCAAAGCTTGCTGACCATAGACAAAGCCTAATACCCGTGCTTTATGAGCTTTTTCTAACATAGCTAAGGTCAAATCGTGGGCCCTTTCTGGGTCCATATTGAACATAAAAGGGCGAAGCAAGGCATAAGACATAAGAGATTAAGTACTCAAGGTTAATGAATCAATAAAACATTAAAGGGCTTTAATAGCCGCTACATTCAGACAAATGACGCTAAAAAATAAAGTTAAAATAAATCGAAGACAATTATATCAGCTGTCAAAGCCAAATAAACGATTAACTATTCAGGATAAAAGCAGCGTCCATATTCAAGGGACAGGCCGCTTATCCGCTAAGGCAATCCAACCACGGATAATTCGGTACAAATGCCATAAAAACGTAACACCAATGAGCATAAAGCCAGTAATCAACAAGCCTAATGACCCTGCCATGGCATGCCCATTATCAGCAAAGATGCTTATCCCAAGGCCCCCTAGGGAGAATATAACCATCATGGTACCAACCACAAAAAAGACAATACTGTACCAAAACGTCTTAATCTGCCAATCAAAATGAGTGGCCAGCCAACTCCCATCTGCCTCCCGACGCTTTAGGTAATTCATAGCGATAGGCACAATCCACAGTAGCCCTGCGGTAAAATAGCTCACCACGTAAAGTAAATAGCTCAGATGATTATAGGAGATTAGCGTCGATTGCTGACTGCCAGTCAAGTTAGATAATGGCTGCATCTCTGATAACGGCACTTCTAATGACGGCACTATAGATTGCGGTCGACTAGACAGGCCATCATATGAGGAAGGCGTGATGGGCATATCAGGCGTTTTGGTCTGTGTACCGTTATCATCAAGCTTCAAGTTAGTCACAGTAAGGCTCTCGTTTAATTAAGCTCTGTTTTTAGTTAAGCTGACAACTTCAAAAAAGGTAAAATCAATCAAAGGATTTAAACCTATAAATCAGCGTTTATTGATGAATAACCCCTTGCACTTGCAAGACTTTGGTCGTGCTATCTTGATTGATAGCCAGTTTATCATACTGCCAACCTTGCTGCTGCAATCCTGCCAGCACACTCGCCACCACCGCTTGACTGGCATGGCTAAAGCTCATCTGAACACTACTACCATTAACAGCCACCACATTAGCATCGTTTATGCCTGCTTGCGTTAAGACTTGGGTCACATCAGCGGCTGGGTTCTGACTGGCGGCACTCGTTGATTGCCCTGCCTTTGAATCGATATTCCCTGCTTGCGACCTTAACCAGAAATAATCGGCGACCGCTTCATGATAAATGGCTTTGTTTTTATGGGCGGCTTGGTGCAAGCTATAGCCCCCATAGCCTCCGATGAACAGCAACAAAAAAACCCCTAAAATGCTTAGCGCCAGTCTATCTCTAGCTGATAGCTCTTGCCAACGGGCTACCATAGGTTGTAGTATTTGACTGGGGCGAGACAGTGACTTAACCGCAGTCTCAGCTAAGCTATCTGCCAAATCATCTGCATTGAGCGAGGCTGAAACTGGACACATTGACACTTTAGGTCGCATAAATCTTTTTTTAGACATATCAGCTACTTTATTATCGACCAACTGTATGATTGACTGGTCTATAGGGTGAACAAACTCTATAAGCTCTCTGGATTAAGCAGCAGCTTAGCTAGCCACAGGCGGCGCGGCCAAACTGATGGTAATCTGACCAGCGACTTTACCATTACCGCCATTAGCCTCTCCGCCCTCATTACTGACTGCCCCAAGGTTGGCCTGTATGCCCTGGGCTGTCAGGGTACTGGCAAATTTATCCAAAGCCGCTCTATTGTCTGCCACCACAGTGAAACTTATGCCATTTGGCTCAATGGCTAAAGCGCGAGCCGTGATAGAGGACTGCTTAATCAAAGGGGCAATACGCGTCAGTAGGGATAAAGACTCAGAACCGCTAGTGGTGGCGGCCGTGAGCTTAGGCTGCAACTGAACCTGCAACTTATTGGTCGGTGATAATGGCTCATTGGGGAACCAAGCATCATATTGTGCCTTTGTCGCAAGCTTGGTAGCAGCAGTTGCCTGCTCATAACGATAAGCCTGAAGAGCATCTGCGCTAAACTGAAATACTAAAGCCGCTAACATGACCATCATCGTTACCTTTAGATAAGGCGATAGACTAAAGCTTGCGGGCTTGACAAAGAAGTTTAGCGGGTGACGCAAAGGTGCTGTCAATGGCATGGGGACTTGGCTGAGCTGACTGACAATAATGTGCGAGGCAATTTGCTCAGTAAATCCTGTCTTACTTAAAGAGAGGTTGGTCGCATTAACACTATTACCATCACTTTCACTATTATTACCACTACTATCATAAAAACGGTCAGAATCACTGCTATCACTATCAAAGGACGGTTCAGTCACCGCCGCGCTGAGAACACAAATCTCCGTTAAATGAGGAAAGCGCTCAACCATCAGCGGCAAGTAGCCCACTGACATCCCAAGGATATCTGACTGACGCATCAGGCTGGTCTCAGTATCTTGATAGAGCATCAGCTGCTGACCTGCACCATCTTCAGGGACAGGGAGCAATAAATAATCTGGCAATAATGCCGTTATCGTAAATCCGCCTAATTGCGCGCTTTGCTGCCAAGCTTGAATATCACTTTGAGCAGTAGCAAACAAAAAATAACCATTGGGAGTGGCGATGTCACGCACTAAGAGCTGCTCAGGTGGGGTCAGTGAGGTCTCTTCAAACAAATACTGTTTGCCACTTGCTCCTAACTGTTTAATCTGAGCAGCGCTTAAGTCTGAGGCAATCTGCTGACTGTACTGCGATGGAAAATATAGACACACGGGAGCCTTTCCAACACTTTCGCTCAACTGCTGCCAGTCTTTGTAAGACTGCCACGATTGTGACCCCGGCTGCCAAAGCAATAACGGGCTGTGTTGACTTCTTAACCAAACCTGAATCACTGGTTAAAATCCTTCAATGTAGGAGCGATATAAGACCCACTCAAGTAATGGCGGTAGCAGTAGCCGTAGCAGTAGCAGTAAAACTAAAAGTATTAGAAGTATTAAAATAGCCGTCTCATGCCAGCAGTTTATGGTCAGCTATAAACAATGGCAAATAGCGCTTATGCCCCAAAAATACTGATGCTTTAAGACTGAGCAGGAACGAATCTATCCACTTCTTTGGCCATGTCAGCCGCCACAAAATCCATCTCGAATACTCTAGCTTCAGCCAAAGCAAATGACTCTGGTGTCTCGCCGATTAATAGCGCTGCTAGCTTGGCAATGATAGACATGTGACAGACCACTACCAGACACTCTGCGGTCACATCAGCAAGTCCCGTCAAAGCCTCTCGCGCATCATCTGAAGGGGTAATATTGTCATGGACACTAACAGGTACCTCTGGCAGCTGAGTGCTAAGAGCGGCTAAAGTCTGCTGGGCCCTATCATAAGGACTCACCACAAAAAAATCTGGCTGATAAAGACTTAAAAGATACTCTGCCGTCTGTTTGGCTTGCTGATGGCCAAGTGGAGTCAACTGTCTGATGTTGTCAGCTTGTTGGTAGGCTTCCGCCTGACCATGACGCATTAGAATAATTTTCATTGCCGTATTCTCATAATAAAATTATTGTAATAAAACCCAAATTTACTCATTGATTAGTGGGCTATTGCTCAGTCACTAGTCAAGCAGTACCAGTGAATCATGTAGTATCAGTTAATCCTGTATTACTAGTTTAGATACTACCAGTTAACTGTTATGTCAGTAGGTATGATTTAATAGTTAGCTATTTATCATGACCCTTGCTGTCACTACCAGCCGCTTGAATCTCAGCATTTAGCGACTCGTTGCTCCTCTCATGCGGCATCACAAACTCAACATCACTTCGAAAGCCAGCTTCCATGAGATTGAGTGCCACCCCAAGCGCTGCTTTGTCCTCATATATCACGGCATAAAGAGCGTGGGTAATCGGCATATAGATGCCAGCACTGGTGGCCTTTTCATGAACTTGCTCGATGGTATTGACCCCTTCGGCAGTCTGACCTAGCTTTTTGACGGCCGCTTCAATACTCATACCACGGCCCAGCATATTACCGACTCGATAGTTTCGGCTCAGCTCTGAGCTACAAGTGGCGTACAAGTCCCCTACCCCAGACAATCCCAAAAAGGTGAGCGGATTGGCCCCTTCAGCTGCCCCAAATCGGCTCATCTCAGCCAATGCTCGGGTCAATAGCATCGCTTTGGTGTTTTCACCGACATCATAAGCAGCTGCCATGCCCATCGCAATAGCATAGATATTTTTGAGCGCACCGCCAAGCTCTACGCCGCGAACATCATCGCTGGCGAACACTCGAAAGAAAGCACTATGAAGGGCGGCCTGAACGGCATGACGAAGGGGCTCTGACTCGCTGGCTATCACGGTCGCAGACGGCATGTTGTCCATGATTTCAACTGCCAAGTTCGGCCCTGACATCACCCCAAAGTTGACCTCTGGCAGCTCATCTTTGATGATATCACTCATCATCGCAAAGGTATCTTTTTCCATCCCTTTGGTGAGAGAGACCACTGACTGACCCGTTATAAAGGGACGAATGGCCTCCAAGGTCTCACGAAAAGCAGAGCTTGGCACGGCAACAAAGATAATGTCTTTGTCAGACACCGCTTCTTTGAGGTCAAAACTGAACTTTAAGCGCTCATCTAAGGCATAATTGGGCAAATACTTTTTGTTAATTCGGTACTTATTGAGCGACTTTACCGTACGCCTATTACGAACCCAAAGCGTTGAATCACAACCGTTCTTTGCGGCCAAGTTTGCCATAGCCGTACCAAAGCTGCCGCCACCCAAAAACACCAATCGCAGCTTTGAGGGTGCCGATACGGCAGGCTTATCCATGCTCTTTGCCACGTCTTGCTCTACGCTGCTCGGGTCAAACTTTTTGCGGACCAGTCTCTCTTTACTCACTTTGGTCGCTTTATCAATCAGGCCTGACAATAGGCTAGATGACCCTGACTCCTGGTTATATTCAGGCTCATCTGGCTGAGCATCCCTTGCTTTATCATTGTCGGTAGTCATAATAAATGTGCGTCCTTAATAGGTTGAAAATATGATTCAGGGAATATTATTCATAGAGAGTATCATCGTTAATAGAGGCTATTATAGTAGATAATAGCGACAACATTACTGACTTTATAAAATCAATTGATTCTGCTCTCGCTCTGTAACCAATCCCGCCGATAATCTGCCGAAAAACCAGCCAAACTAATATATTATAAGCTGACAATCAATTGACTATGTAAAGGGGTCAATAAGGGGGCTATCTACCCATTAAACCCTTCTACTTAAAGCTTAGTACATCTTCAATCTCAATTTCCCCGCGACTGGGCATCTCACAATGACTGCTGCCGGTATAAACAAAAGCCGCCACATAATCCGCTTCATCTACCTCAAAATATGCCTTGACCGCTGGCTCATTACATAATGGCCCGGTGCGCCAAACGCTACTAAATCCTTGGGCTTTTAATGCTAATATTAGGTTCTGTACGGCTGCCCCTGTGCTGAGCAGTTGCTCAAAAGCAGGGACCTTGTCATGAGGCTTGATTTGGGTGACCACAGTGACAATCATTGGGGCTCGTAGCGGCATGTTATAGGCTTTTTGGCGGGCCTTGTCATCCAAAACCTCGCCTTTTTGCGTCGCCTGTGCTTCAGCTGCCGCCAAAAAAGCACGACCCAACTCATGGCGGGCATTGCCCTTGACCACTATGAACCGCCAAGGGCGCAGTTTTTTGTGATCAGGGGCGGTAACCGCGCACTCTATGGCTTTGATTACTTGCTCATCTGTAGGCGCTGGGATGGTCAAATTACCAATACTACGCCGAGAGTTAATCCAATGAATGATTGGGTCACTGGTGATTGTAGAGGTGGAGTTGCTATCGTCTATTTCGCTATCTTTTAGTCCGGTATGGTCACTTATAGACAAATCGGCCGACAACGCCTGCTCTAAAGTCATGCTTTGATTTTGACTCATGGTAATAATCCTATTGTCAATTTAACACCTAAGTTAGCAGGTCAAAAGACTGGCATCCTAACCAAAGTTGAATGGTCTTAAATATCCATGCCCTCTTTTTCACCATCCAAGCGGTGCTCAAGCTTTAGATAGTCCTCAGACTGCATCTCAAGTAGCCGCGAGCGCGTACGTTCAATCTCAAAGGCCAGCTTTTCACCTTGATAAAGCTCCATAATAGGCTGTTCAGCTCGCACCAATAGCTTGACTCGGCGATCATAAAATTCGTCAACGAGATAAATAAAACGGCGAGTGGGGTCTCTCAAATCATCTTGTAAGGCTGGCACGCTATCTATCAAAACGGTGGCGAATTTGCTAGCGATTTCGATAAAGTCTGCGGCCGATCTAGGCTCCATACAAAGATGCCGAAACTCGCAATACAGCATGGTCTCAGTGCGTGCATTAATTTTGATTTGGCGGCCATTAATAGTGATAGGCTCTTTGCTGATTTTTTGGTTATTCGATAAAGTAGCAAAACGGTTGGCCAACCAGTGATGGTTCTCTTTGGTCAGCGGATACTCATACAGCTCCGCTTGCTGCAGCACACGTAACCGATAGTCAATACCAGAGTCGATATTCATCACTGTGGTGTGCCGCTCAACCTCTTTAATCGCCGGCAGAAAACGATCTCGATGTAAGCCATCTTTATACAAGCCATCTGGCGCAATATTAGAAGTGGCGACCAAAGTAATGCCGCGATTAAACAGCATGGTAAACAAGTCGCCTAATATCATCGCATCAGAAACGTTGGAGACAAAAAACTCATCAAAGCAGATGACAATAGCCTCTTTATGAATAATATCAGCCACTTTCTCTAATGGATCTGACTGGCCTTGAAGCGAGATTAAATCATGGTGCACCCGTTTCATAAAGTGATGAAAATGCATTCGCATCTTGCGATTGATCGTGAGCGACTCAAAGAACATATCCATCATCCAAGTCTTACCTCGGCCTACCCCGCCCCACATATATAGACCTTTGGGCGGCTCAGGATCAGGACGTAAAAAGCCAAACAAGCCTTTTTTTTGCTGCTGATTGTGCTGCAGCTGCTGATAAATATCGTCGAGATATCTCATCGCTTGAAACTGCTGCTCATCTCGGGTGAAATCCCCACTGTTAACCGCTTTTTCATAACGTTGCAGGGGAGATAAAGGCATATTAGGCATAGACAGGTCTCAAAAATTATTGGTTCATTAACGCTCAAAGGTATGCTGCGCCAAAGCAGCTTTTAATTCGGGCAGTTTGCCATGAAAAAAGTGGCTGGCCGAGTCAATCACGCTATAAGGGATATCAAGACGTTCAGCAAATTGCCGCATCGCAATAGGGTCAATCACTTCATCTGCATCACCAAATATCTCAAAGCTACGCTCGGGTGGTATCACAAGGTCGCTGACATCATTATTAACCACTGAGGGAGCGATTAAAGCAAGCTTGACCAACTCTATGTCCTCAAGCCCCCAAATATGCGGGCTCACAAGCAACTGCTCAGCAACTTTGGCCGCAATATAGCCCCCAAATGAAAACCCGCCTAACCATAACTTGCGGGCGCTGCTTTGCTCATGCGCCCATTGTAGCACGCTCAAGGCATCACTAATCTCACCAACCGCATAATCATGCTCTCCTGTAGACGCCCCTACCCCGCGAAAGTTAAATCGAATCGCGTGCATGCCATTATCTCGCGCAAAGCGGTACATGGTTGAGACCACTTTATTGGTCATAGTGCCATCAAATAAGGGATGTGGGTGGCATAACAATGCCAAAGTATCCACATCGTTAGCTTGTGGATTATCCTGCTGCCATAACGCCTCAACTTCAAGGACGCCTGCTGGGGCTTTTATCAAGTGCTTGTCGCTCATGTTCATTCCCTAAATTTATATAGCGCCTCTAAAGATGATTTTATTAAAGGCTATATTGCCTCATCATTATCTTATCATGTCAGTTATTAATCAAATTAGGGTGGCCATTTAATTAGCCATAATAAAGATACCCGCAACATTTTAGCAATACCGACACAATAACCCTCTAGACGCTAATAGGGTGCTTACTATAATTTACCTTAATTAAGACAAGCTAAACTAACCAATTATTGTTTGCTGCTGTCTAGTTAATGATAATTTTTGATAATACTTTGAGGAGCCATACCCTATGTTAACCCCTATATTAAGTACTCCGTTAAAATCCAATCGCTCTGTCGCCACGATAGCGATGCTCGCTGCCGTCTTAGGCTTATCTGCTTGTCAGACGGCCCCTACTTCGCCTGTGATGCAGCGTGCTAACTCAACGTATGAGACCACAGGTTTGGGCAAAACCAAAGTAATCGCGCAGCAAAACGCCTTGGCCAGTGCCAAAAGGTCTTGTGGTATCCGTCAACCCATCGTCTTGACCAACAGTGTCAAATACAATGGCTTGCTAGATGAGCGGACAGGCCGCGCCGTTGACCAAGTCGGCTCAGTGATAGGCGCAGTTTTAGGAGCTAAAGCGCCTAATTTAAACCGAGATGACGATTACGAATATACAATTAATTTCCGTTGTCAGTAATACATATTTAAGTCATGTTTTTTAAAGCGATGCCGCTTTAATGACTTAAGGTCACGGCTAATGGTTCTGATAGGATTGGAGCCGTAACAGTATAGGTCATAATCGTTATTGTTACTGCTCTTAAAGACACCTGAAATTGACCTAAAGCTTTAAAAAGCTAATATTGACTATTGCTAATATTAACTACTATGGCTGCCTGATGCACTTTGGCAGTCATTTTTTATGCTCAGACACGCTTGGGTCGAAAACTACCTTTCCCGCTTAGGTCGTATAAGATTAGGTCAGATAAGACATAATAAAGCCACTATTTTAAGGAATTAATATGGCTCTAACGAGTTAGAATGGCGCTCTATCAACCTTTTTGATAATTTGGCTTAATTGTCCACGCCTTTTTTGGTCAATTATGCTATCTTTTCATCCTCACTTATCATTAATTACTGCTATGTCAAAGCCTGACCTAAACTCGCTCAAGCATCAAAATACCTTAAAAGACAAAAAACCCCTTAGCGCCGACGACCTTGCGCTATTAGAGGCAGACCTGGCCCGGCAGCGACAAGCGGCAGATATTGAGTCGACAGTATTACGGCTCAGTGACTTTCTGTCCGCTGTTGAGATGACCATCAAGCACACTTTTGATCATAGCGTGTGGGTCAAAGCCGAAATCCGCAATATGTCGAGCAAAGGTGGTCATTATTACTTTGAGTTGGCCGAAAAAGACGAGAGCGGCAAAGTAGTGGCCAGTTGCCGAGGCACCCTTTGGCGTTTCAAAGCCACCACGGTCTTAAGCAAATTCGAGCGTGCCACAGGGATGCTACTTGCTCGTGATTTGACTGTCCTATTAAAGATTACCCCAAGCTTTCATCCACAATATGGCTTTTCGCTCAATATAGAGGACATCGACCCCAGCTTTACCCTAGGCGATTTGGCGCAGCAATATGCCGCCATGATTGACAAGCTTACCGGTGAAGGGCTATTGACCCTGAACGCTCAGTTGCCTACCCCATTTGATATTGAGCATGTTATCGTTATCGCGCCTGAAAAGGCCGCAGGTTTAGGCGACTTTCGAGCAGATGCAGATCGACTGGCGCAAACGGGCGCTTGTCATTTTCACTATTACCATGCGACTTTTCAGGGCAATCATGCTCCTGGTGAAATCCGTGAGTCCCTCACTCGTGCCATGCAGGAATTTAACGCTCAATACCAGCGTTTACCTGACCTTATTGTCATCATTCGAGGTGGCGGCGCGGTTGGGGATTTAGCGTACTTAAATGATTATGAACTGGCTGCTTTGGTCGCTGAGCAGCCAGTTCCCGTTTGGGTAGGCATCGGTCATGAGCGCGACAGAGTGGTCTTAGATGAGGTCGCGCATACCAGCTTTGATACCCCCTCCAAAGTTATCGCGGCTATCACCGCCCACTTGGCAGCTATGGTGGCTCGTGTAACCCGATATCGTCAGGTAATCGACCACTTAGCGCAGCAGCAAATTAATCAAGCCCGCCAAGACAGTCTTCACAAGCTTGGCCGAATCCAAGCGCAAAGCGCCAGTCAAATGACTGCCATTCATAAAGACAGCCTTCATGCTTATCTGACTATCGAGCGTACTGCTCAGTACCGCCTTCGGCAAGCCAAGCAAAGCTGCGACTATGCTATTGCTCAAATCAAACAGTCCTCCATCGATCAGACAAAATTAGCCCAAAATATCAGCGTCAACCATTATCGAATGATTCAGCAGCATGCCAAACGTTCAGTTGCCCAAAGCCGTGAACGTTGCGAGCATCTTCGAGATGTTATCTTACTACAGCACCCAAGCCACTTGCTCAATCAAGGCTATGTCATGCTGAGCGACTCGGCGGACCGACGCATTTTGACCAGTGCTAGCCAGCTTCAACCGCTCCAAAGCGTTCGCTTAAAGTTAAAAGATGGCGAAGCCACCGCTCAAATTGAGCAGATTGAGTTGATAGAGACCGCAAATACACTTGAGTCAAATCACTTAAGCCCATGAAGAGCTATCACTATTAGCAGTTAGCGATAGATTTTCCAATCATTTAACTGTCATTAGACTCATAAGCTTTTTTAGTCTCTTTGAATTGTTCTATTCATTGTTTTATTTTAATTTATAAATCCTTAGGAAGCTGTTATGACCACTCCCCCTCGCAGACGCAAAAAAGCCGCCCCAAAGACCTTTGAAGCGGCCTATCACATTTTAAAAGACAACGCGGCTATCTTGCAGCAGCAAGAAGAACCCAATATTGATGACCTAATGACCATCGTTGAAGAGTCTATCGGTGCCTACAAGATTTGCCAGACCCGCATAGAAGCGGTGCAAAAAGCCCTTGATGAGGCTTTCTCTGATGAATCACTCACCGCCGATAATACCGATGATAATGGGTCGGAGACCAGCGACGAGGCAGTATCAGACTAAAGCAGATGCTAGCTCATTTTTATGGTCTTATAGCAAATACTAGGTATCAAATCTAAAATGGTTTGACTATAAATATGAATATACAAGTATTTCTAGAATAGATTTCATACTTGGATAAAGAAAATATATCTTTTTTATATAAAAAAGGTGGATTAATTATGCAAGTAACAGCAACAACTATTATTGCAATTATTATTATTATCTTATTAATTTTAGGAGGTATTATTTGGTTACAGATATTTTTTTCTAAAAAAAATAATAAATCTCTAGGTTTAATATTACCCGTAATAACTTTTATTTATGCTATAGCTATAGTAATGGGAATGATATCAGAAAATCCAATTCATAGTAGCAGTT
>JAUNVX010000263.1 GCA_030540615.1 Psychrobacter sp.
AAGAGCTAAGCGATACTGAGTTTTTCAAATCAAGGATGGATGATTTGTTTGGTTACTTAGACAGTTACCAAGACAGCTATCTACGCGGTGTGGATAAAGAAGTAGTCAAAGCAGACTACTCAACATTTTTAGAAAAAATAAAGACAAAATATCATGCTAATACGTGGATTGAAGAAGCGTCTAATAATGCTAGCAGTGTCACCTTTGCTACTCATGTTGCCAAGCTGACCCATTCAAAAATTGATAGCAGCTCATTGACGGACTCTGTAAATGAGGCAAGACAAGACGTGTTGACGACTTCATCACTTGTCAGCCCCATCATAGACGGTGCAATAGCAGGCAATCAATTTGCCCCTATTTATCAATTTTTATCGCTAGAGATGGACAATATAACCTTAGCACAGGCTTTGGCAAGCCCAAACAATACTATTTTAAAAGCGTTTGCCAAAGACGATAGCCAATTAGCCGATTGGAATAATCGCTTTGCAGAAGTGACACAATCTACTCAGCTATCAACGCATACGCTAGCTAAGCAGGTGTATTTTCCTATTGATACCTCGATTAAACAGCAGCCCCAGTATCACCTGCTATGTCATCTAACATCATCGTCATTAGCGCAGCAAATATTCAATAAAATGTTCAATGACGATGATAAGTTAATCAAAAATCAATACTACGATAAAAAGTATCATAAAGGTGTCTTTTACGATTATCCGCAAAAAGCTGCGATTGCAGTGACCGCCAGTAACCACAGTAATGCTTCTGCTTTGAACGGCAGACGCGGCGGCAAACTATACTTATTCAACGCTCAGCCTCCCACTTGGCAATCGCAAATAAAAGCGCCTAGTAATGAGACCAGCTTATTTAATCATTACCTTTTTAAAAATATTTGCCGTGACAATTTGGTTGGCTTTGCCACTTTCTTTTTAGGCGCACAAGCCGTTTATAAAAAGCCTAACATTATGTTAGGTATCGAAAAATGGCTTCATGCCATTAGTGAAGATGTATTGACCTATGCCAGTATGATTCATCAGCTTCCCGTTGGTTGGTCAACTGATAGCAAGCTTGAAACCAATAACATTGAGCATTGTTATTTTTTAGACCCTTATCGCCCCGATGACACTTTTGCTGCTTATAGTCAAAGCAACGAATGGCAAGCTCAAGTCAGTCGTGATTTTGGCACTTGGTTGAACAAACAGCTTCATATCAAAGATGATAAATTCACGCCGCAAGCCGAGCATCGTAAGCTTTGGCAAAAAATATTTACCCAGCATCTGCGTGACTATATGGATATCATCCACACGGATGCAGACAGTCATTTTGAGGCGGTATTATGAGTAACTTTTTATTAATAGACCATATCCAAGTTCAAGACGCTAATGCTGTAGCAGGCTTTACTTGGGGCTTTCCTGCGATAACTCACTTTTTGGGCTTTGTGCATCTATTACAGCGTAAGATAAACCAGAATAGTGGCTTTCAAGATATCCAGCTTGGCGGCTGTATGGTAGTTGCCCACAGTCATAGCACCAGCACTTATCGCACTGGTTCAGCTATTGCTTTTACTCAATCTCGTAACCCGCCTTATCTTGATTCTCATGCCAAAGACTCACCTCCTCCTATCATTGAGGAAGGCAAAATGTCGATGACCGTCTCGCTGCTGATTAAAGTAGAGGGTCAACTGGCAAGCTACGGTAAAGACTTCGAGGACTGGGTTTATAAGCAAAGCTCTATGCAGCGTCTGGCTGGCGGTAGTATTTTGCACATTGCAGGCGTTGCTGGGTTTGCTATCACCTCTGAAAACGATAAGAATCTTAAGCAATTACAACGCAAATTGTTGCCAGGCTTTGCCCTTATTAATCGCAATGATTTATTGAGCAGTCATTTTAAGGACTTATTAGCAGATAATCCTAATGCTGACATATTTGATGCTTGGATTGACTTTATAGCCTTAAAAAGAAGCGCTCGACCTGAGCATGACTTAATAGACCGCCACTTGAATAAGCTAGCAAAAAGTAAAAATGACCATCATGACGATGTCTCTAGTAACAATGGCCATTTAGCATTATTGGAATTATGGCAACAACATCTAAACAAGTCCTATAAGCCAGATAAAGTGCCTCAAGAGCTTAAAGCTTACTTTGAGCAGTTATCTAACGAGTCAACCGACAAAACGCTTAAATCACTGATTAATCAATGGCAACAATACTATTTACCAGATGAGCGCAGCAAAGCCCAATGGGAGTACGAACCTAAACCTAGTAAAGGCTACCTTGTGCCTATCATGTGCGGCTATAAAGCTATATCAGAAATATTGCCAAATGAAGATGTGGCAGGCACAAGAGATAATGAGACTGATGTTTGCTTTGTTGAAGCAGTTCATAGTATTGGAGAGTGGCGCAGCGTACACCGCTTTAAAGATTTAACAGCTATTGAAGATGCTTTATGGCAATACAACTATGCCCCTAACTGGTATCTATGTAGTCAAAAGCATGACTTTGACTTACCTGATGATGATTTCGAAGATGATTTTTTTATAGAGCCTTACGACCCGAATAAAACTTAATATATTTATGTTTTATCCGCTTTACCAAATGACATTACAAATAATTTTAACAACCCATAACTAAAAACCAAGGAAATAAGACTATGAGTAATATAACCCTACCTAGCATGCTAGCTTTTGAACGTAAACTTGAAACCTCAGATGCCTTGATGTTTTCAGGCAATTGGGATGACCGAGACCAGCCCAATATCATTGCAGCTGTGAACCCTAGCGATAAAACTAAGCCTGAAAAAGTAATTGTCTGGCAGCCTATCAAAATCATTCCTCGTCTAAACCGCTCTACTCAAAGTGCTCAAGGCATTAGCGATGATAAAAAAATAATGCCAAACCCTGTAG
>JAUNVX010000264.1 GCA_030540615.1 Psychrobacter sp.
CATCTTACCCAACACGCGCATGGTGTCATCATAGCGCTCGGCGTCCACATAATATTTGGCCAAAATTGCATAATTAACAGGTAACATCTCAGGATAAGGGGTGTTATGCTCTAAATTGAGTAGCGCCCCACGAATCTGCAGCTCACTGTCAGCGATATAATCCCCGTAAGCCATCAACTTTAGAGCTAACTTGTTCGCCGGCAAAGTATTATTCTCAAGCCAATGGGGTAACCGCTCATAAAACCGCTGCTTTTCGTTAACTCGATAGAGCAGCTCTATGTCATCGGTAATGGGCGACTGATACAAGCTAAAGCGCTTAAATTGCACGCTACGCCACCTTTGTAAATGCTGCTCAAATACCTCCTCACTCTCAGCTTGACTCACTAAATAAGCTTGTTCTCGATTCACGTAACCCAATAATTGCTTTTGGGTAAATGGATGCGCCAATTTATCTATCGCTCGGCGACTCTCTGAACCCGCCCTACTAATGTGGATATAAGCTTGAATACGTGACAAACCATAGAATAATAAATACTCTCTGTCAAAGTTACTGAGTGTCTGAGCGTCAAAATGCCTCAAATCAAAAAAAGGCCAAACCACCTCTGGGCGGTTAAAGAGCACCAGTACCCAAGCACTGAAGTAAACGATATCCTCATGACCTTGCAGTTGGCCTAACTTATAGGCACCACTACGCCGCCATTTGCTCTCTTGAGCGAACAGCCACTGGGCAATTTTAAAGTCTATGTCGGAGCGGGCGGGCTTGGTTAATAAATCGTTATATAGGGGGATTAGCAGTCTTAACCTAAGGTGCTGATTGCCATCCGCCACTTGTAAATCAAAACCATAGGGAGTTATCAAGTCAAAATCTTGGCGAATGTCTTGCAGTAGCTGATGATAATCACGGATTAAACAATCTAATAAATCCTTTTTATCCAATCCGTACGCTCCCTATTGGCTCAATGACGGTATAACGACTGGGTAACCTTCGTGTATTAGTTGAAAATCAAAGCTAGATTAAAGACCCTAGTTAGGCAAAAATCAGGGCCAGATAACTGCCCTGAATAAAGTCTCTAATCTAGCTATCTGAGACTACGGCTATATGAGATTATAGCTCTCTAACCACTTAACTCACTAAGGGCTTTAATTAAACGCTTGGTTTGCTCAATGGTTCCCACGGTAATACGCAAGTGCTCATTGATTCGCGGCTTATTAAAGTGACGAACGATAATGCCTTGCTCACGCAGGCTAGTCGCAATCTCGCTAGCATTGCCTTGAGGCGGCCGCGCAAAAACAAAGTTAGCATGTGATGGTATCACCTCAAAACCTAGCTTGGTCAGCTCACGACTCATCACATCTCGTAGTTTGATAATATTGTCACAGACCTGCGAGAAATAGTCGGGGTCTTGCAGACTGGCTGTCGCCCCTGCTTGGGCTAGCTTATCAAGAGGGAAACTATTGAAGCTATTTTTCATGCGTGTTAAGGCTTCAATTAAGGACGCATTACCAAAGGCCATACCGACGCGAAGTCCTGCCAAAGAGCGCGACTTAGAGAAAGTCTGCGTCACCAAGATATTGTCATGCTCGTTAATAAGATGAATAGCAGAAACCTCTTTACCCTCTTCTGCACGAGCAAAATCAATATAGGCTTCATCAATGACGATAACGGCGTTAGGATGCTCGCTTGCCATCTTGGCAATAGCAGGCAGTGGCAATAGTAGACCAGTAGGCGCATTGGGATTGGCCACGATAATGCCACTACAAGGACGGCGATAATCATCAGGGTCGATGCTAAAGTCATCCCGTAGTGGGATAGTAATCAGCTCAACCCCAAAGGTCTCTGCATAGACAGGATAAAAGCTATAGCTGATATCAGGGGCGAGCAGCGGCCGCTCTTTCATAAAGAAAGCAGCAAAAACCAATGCCAATACTTCATCAGAGCCATTGCCGACAAACACTTGCTCGGGAGCTAAACCATAAGTCGTCGCTAAGCTTTGTCTAAGCTCATCAGACTCAGGGGCTGGATACAAGCGTAGACCGCTCGCCTGGTCTGTTAGCTCAGCAGTAATAGCCGCCGCGACCTTGGGAGATGGCGGATAAGGGTTTTCATTGGTGTTAAGCTTACAAAGATTGTCATGCTTGGGCTGCTCACCAGGAACATAGGGCGTGAGGTTTTTGGCTTTGGTAGACCAAAGTCTAGTGTCGATTTTTTGCTCACTCATTACAGATTCCGCTTGGCTATAATTGCAGGGAAGATATCAACAGGTTGTCAAGGCAGAGACTTACTCTCTTGCCATTATATCAGTCTTATATACGTCTATTGATAGGGACGATAAGCTTTATGATTCTATCACGGCAGATTAGCACTGGCGATACTGTGCGGCCAAAATTTCGCTATCATCGTCTTTTAAACGACATTGGGCGTCGCTGGCTGCTCTGACCAAAAGCGCTAAATGTTTGACGCTTATGGTTATAACGACTGCGTTTATGAATGATTAACTATATAAATTATTAACTGTAGTCATTACTGGCTGCGATATCTCGCTGAACGGGCATGGGCCTCTAAATCCTCGCGCATGGCTAAGATATCAGCGGTTTGTGCTAGTGGTTTACTGCCCGCTTCTGAGCAATAAATCAATGAGGATTTCTTTTGAAAGTCATAAACGCCTAGTGGCGATGAGAATCTTGCTGTGCCCGAAGTTGGTAGTACGTGATTAGGCCCTGCACAGTAGTCACCGATTGCCTCAGGAGTATGACGTCCCATAAAGATAGCACCGGCATGACGAATGTCATTAATCACGCTGTCAGGGTCATCCATCGACAGCTCTAAATGCTCAGGGGCGACGCGGTTAATCACGGCCATGCCTTCGCTGCGGTCTTTGACTAGAATAAGCGCGCC
>JAUNVX010000265.1 GCA_030540615.1 Psychrobacter sp.
ATTTTAGCGACTCGAGATCGTTCAAGCTCAGCTAAAGACTTGCGTCCTGCTATTATCTTGAATACTGATGCGGGTAAAGAAGTGGTTTATTTCTTACCGGCTGAAACTATCATCCGTGTTGGTGACGGTGAAGAAGTAGCTGCAGGTTCGATTTTAGGTCGTGTGCCACAGGCATCATCAGGTACGAAAGATATTACTGGTGGTCTGCCACGTGTGGCTGACTTATTTGAAGCTCGTCGTCCGAAAGATCATGCTATTATGGCTGAAATGACCGGTGTCGTAAGCTTCGGTAAAGAAACCAAAGGTAAGAACCGCTTCATCATTACTAACGAAGATGGTGAAATTCATGAAGAATTGATTCCAAAATGGCGTCAAATCAACGTGTTTGAAAATGAGACCGTAGCACGTGGCGAGATTATTGCCGATGGTCCACAGAATCCGCATGATATTTTACGTCTTAAAGGACAAACTGCGTTAGCTAACTATATTGTTAACGAAGTGCAGGATGTTTATCGCTTGCAAGGTGTAAAAATCAACGATAAGCATATTGAAGTGATTATCCGTCAGATGTTGCGTAAAGTTGAAATTACGGATGGTGGTGATTCAAACCACTTCAAAGGTGATCAGGTTGAGTATGCAGATGTTAAAGCATTGAATGAAAAGCTAACAGGTGAAGATAAATTCCCAGTTCAGTTTGAGCGTCAGCTGCTTGGTATTACTAAAGCTAGCTTGGCAACTGAAAGCTTTATCTCAGCAGCTTCATTCCAGGAAACTACGCGTGTACTTACCGCTGCTGCCGTCACAGGTAAAGTTGATGAACTGCGTGGTCTGAAAGAAAACGTGGTTGTGGGTCGCTTGATTCCAGCGGGTACTGGCCTTGCTTATCATAAAACTCGTAAAGAAAAAGCAGAGCAAAAACTGCAAGATCTTGATATCAATGCAGCGTTTGATATGACGACGGCAAATAGTGATAGCAAAGACTTTACAAGTTTTGATGAAGCATTTGCTCAAGAGCTAAGTCAGAGTACGCCATCTGAATAAAAGTAATAAGTTTATCAACGAATTACCATAAAAGAGTCTAATGTTCATTAAAAAGCCAGCCATGTTGCTTTTTTGCGTCTAAAGCTGGTGTCAGTAAATAGGCGGATAGACCATTCTTTCATTTATTCAATCAAATCCCAAATTAATAATCTAATGAGGATTAAGATTTAGCACTGAGGGTCACATAACGTGGGCTGACGGCGATAATCAAGGGACAATTATAAAGAAATTGATTTAATGAGGAAGGATAGAAAAAATAACTGCGGCTCTGTTTTTTATATT
Organism: Psychrobacter sp.; assembly: GCA_030540615.1. Classification (GTDB taxonomy): domain Bacteria; phylum Pseudomonadota; class Gammaproteobacteria; order Pseudomonadales; family Moraxellaceae; genus Psychrobacter. The sequence goes on from JAUNVX010000265.1 coordinate 1,324, forward strand.
TGCTGGATGATTGTTAAAGACGCAATAAAAATGCCTAATCAATAAACACTGATCAGGCATTTTTATTCAACGTAACTGTCATTCAAAGTAACTATCACTACTAACACACTGCTGAAAATATAAGTGCTTTACTATTTTATTCAGTTAACACCGGCATGCGGTCAGTCGGTGTGATTTTTAAAGGCACTTGACCGTTACTGCTATTCTCTTTATTCCGCGTCGGCGAGGCCAGGCGTTTGTTATCAATGCTATTCAGCTTATCGTCTAATTCAAACTCGGGTTCTGGCTGTTTACGCTGCTGTTTTTTTGGTGTCACTGGCTTTACGGTATCGCCCGTTTCCATATCTGTCTCTTCTTCACTTGTAACAATGCCGTCATCAGTCATCTCGATAATGCGGTTTTTTTGCTTTTTCGATTTTGAGCGGTTATTAATTGATACCCATTGATGAGGAACGCCTTTTAATTGCGCGCCCATAAAATCCATCCAAACTGGTAGGGCAGCAACGCCACCAAACTCACGACGACCTAAGGTTTCTGGCTGATCAAAACCCATCCATACGATAGTGGCATTGGTAGGGTGAAAGCCTGCAAACCAAGCATCTTTAGCTTCGTTGGTTGTCCCCGTTTTACCGGCAATATCACTACGACCTAATGCCCGAGCTCGTACGGCGGTACCGTGCTGAACCACATCACGTAGAATATCGGCCATTTCATAGGCAACACGAGGTTTTAAAATGCGAGGCGCTTGAGTGGCATGTACATACTGAACGACAGGTGCTTGTAAGCGATCAGCAGCTGGGCTGGCATTGTAGGTGCTCAGTGTCAGGGCTTTAAGATAGTCCGCTTTATCTTGTTCTTCTTTCTTCCCTTTATCAGCGTTTGACAGTTTGTCTGTTTTATCTTTATCTTTAGTTTTGTCATCGCTATTGATGGACTCATTGCGTGCTTCACGTAATTTCTCATTGAGTTCATCTACTTGTTCATTAAAGCATACGGCGCAAGCTTGTTGAGGATTGGCCTGAAACAATAACTTATTGTCATAATTATAAATTTGTTCGATAAAATAGGGCTGAATACGATGCCCACCGTTCGCAAAAGTAGCATAAGCCGTTGCCATTTGTAATGGCGTTGCTTGTCCTGCACCGAGCGCGAGAGATAGGGTAGTAGGCAGTTTTTCTTTATCCAAACCAAATTGATCGAGCAAGCTTAGTGTATCTGAAATGCCAATGGCCTGTAGTAGGCGAATAGATACGAGATTTCGTGATAAATATAAGCCGCGGCGTAAAGTGATGTCACCAAGAAAGCGCCCATCAGAATTTTTAGGTTTCCAGTCGCCCACTTGAATGGGGCGGTCAGAGACAATACTGTCAGGCCGATAGCCTTTTTCTAATGCTGCTGTATAGACCAATGGTTTGATGGTCGAACCCGGTTGCCGCCATCCTTGAAGTGCACGGTTGAATTTACTGTGATTAAAATCAAAGCCACCGACCAGCGCTCTAACGGCACCATTTTCAGGGTTTAAGGATACCAAGCTGCCCTGTACATGAGGTACTTGTGCTAATTTCCAGTT
>JAUNVX010000031.1:0-14642 GCA_030540615.1 Psychrobacter sp.
CGAATGCAAACCCCTGAGCACTTCGTCACTAGCATTCGAGCGCTACAACAGCATAGCAGCCATGAGGTTCAAAGCTACTTTAATCTGCAGCCCGACGGCACATTTACCACCGATGTGATGAGCCTAGTCGCAAAACACAGTAGCGGATAAACCCAATTAATTAACTTTTTATACTATAAACGTTCTAAAATTCTCTCATAATCTCAGGGTATCACCTTACCCTGCTTTATGACGCTTTGACATCATGAACGAGGCTTACTCTCGCATCACTGAACATATCCATATCAGGCGCTAGGGTCCGCATAAAGCGGTCAAAGTAAAGCATCTGCTTGGTCAATAGCGCAAAGTCGCGAGGGAAATGAAGACCATGACGCTTACCGGTTTCAACGATTTCTAACATAATCTGATTGAGCTCATCTGCCTGCTCTTTAGAGTTAAAGGGCTTGCCTGCCGTATAAGTCTTATCATCTGCCATGATACGGCCAATCATCTTCTCTAAATCAGCCGCTAGCTGCTTTTCATCCACGCGGCTGCGCTCATGAGTCATACCCATATCAATCATATGATGGGCCATGCCTTGATAATCATTCACCTGCAAAGATTGCATCATTCCCATACAAGCGCGCCAACTCTCAGGGGCCAGCTTGCCCACGATTCCAAAATCCAAAAAGCCAATGCGGCCGTCTTTTAATAGCATAAGGTTGCCTGCGTGCAAATCGGCGTGAAAGCTGTTGCATAGCATTAGGCTTGCGAACCAAGTATTAAGAGTATCAGCCATTACCTCAGCCGGATCGTCACAATACTGACGCATCGCTATCTCATCCACCATTGAGATACCATGCAGTCGGCTCATGGTCAGCACGCGCTTGGTGGTTAGGTTGTCAATGACTTTAGGAGCAATGACTTTTTGGTTGCCCGTCAATTGTAAAAATTGCTGAAAATCGCGGATGTTTTGCGCCTCACTGATAAAGTCAGTCTCAGCCAACATACGCAAGCGAATCTCATCAATAATAGGCGCAATACTGGCGAACTTCATGGACGGCATCATGACTTCCATCAATTTAGTAACGCCGTGAAGCACGCCCAAATCAGTCTGCATGATGGTCTCAACATCTGGCTTTTGCACCTTGAGTACTACCTCAGTACCATCATGCAATCTTGCGGCATGCACCTGAGCAATAGAAGCAGAGGCTAAAGGCTTTTCATCGATGTCGGCAAATATATCGGCTAACGTTTGCCCTTCTTTCTCAAGCTCTTGTTTGAGGACACGTTCGATATAGCGATAAGAGATGGGGGTGGTTTGGTCCAGACAGTCTTGAAACGCTATCACGTACTCACGGGGAAATATCGATGGCGTGCTAGCAATGAACTGACCAATCTTAATATAAGTCGTGCCTAATTGCTCAAAGGTCTCTTTTAATAGCCGAGCATCGGGCCGCTCACCTTTGGCCACTCGCAGTGCAGATAGTCCTGCCACGCTAGCCGTCTGACGCACACGATTGAGGACATTAAAAGAATGTTTTAATAAATTGGGCCGGGTCGCTTGCGCCATAATAGTCACTCGATGGGTCAATGTAGGTAATAAATAAAAAAATAATCAAGAAGTAATAAAAATTTCAAGTTGAATTAGAAAGCGCAATTTTAAAATAATTTACTTAATAGAGATAGAGGCTCTGGTTAACACAATGTTAATACTTGTCATGTTAGTCATGAAGCTGACTTATATATTGACCCTTTACTTCATCTTTTACCAAACTGAATGAGGCTAACCACAAATTGGGCAATGAGCATCTGCGCGGTATCGCATCAAGCGCTGAGTCATCGTCAGACCATCCCATAATAAAAGCTTTTGCCATAAAGGATTATCACCACGGCCTAAGTACTGCAAGGCTGCGTTGGCTTGAAGCGCCCCCATAATCGCCGTGGTACTGGCCAATACCCCTGAATTAGCACAGGACTGCTCATCAAAGCTTGCTGACTCTTGGCTTTGATTGCGCCTGCTCTCATTAATAGCTTGGCCAAATAGACAGTGGTAGCAGCCTGTGCTTTTGGCAGGCTCAAATAGCGTTAATTGACCTGACATACCAATGGCAGCAGCGGATAACAACGGTACTTGATAGCGAACGCTAAGACGATTTAATAAGTCTCTTACAGCAAAATTATCAGTACAATCTAGTAGCAAATCAGGGGTTGTATTAGGTGTCATATCGGCTGAAAGTTGACATAACTTTTCTGCATTATCCCCCTGTATCCGAGCTACTTCAAAGCTTATGCCAATCATCTCATTGATTAACTGAAGCCGTTGGGCCGCCACTTGGGCTTTGGGCTGACCAACATCATCAGCTGTAAAGAGCGTCTGCCGCTGCAGGTTGCTCATCTCTATCATGTCATCATCAATAAGATGGATATGACCGACGCCTGCTCTAGCTAAGGTCTCAGAGACGGGGCAGCCAAGGCCGCCTGCACCAACGATGACCACTCCGCTGTTCTTGAGATTAAGCTGAGCATCAATATCCCAACCCGATAACAAGATTTGCCGCGAGTATCGTAATAACTCATCGTCTGTCAGTTCAGTACTGTGGCGGCCCACCCTAACAGGTAACGCTTCATTAAGGCTTTTTTCGCTAGAATTATTAACGCTAGCTGACATCAAGTCATCACTCCTATGATTCTGATAATGATTAGGGAGAGTCAATAAAGCATTTATCATACTTACCCTCATTTATCATACTTATTATAAGGTCAATCTAAAGTCGATATGGCAATCCCGTTAATCGCCGTTGAGACGGGCACACCAGTATTGAGTCACCGATAATGATTTATACTATAGACAGCCTCATGCAAACAAGCCGCTATAGTATAGCGGCTTGATTATGATGGTTATAGACGGATGATTTAGGCTATAGCTGTAAAGCATAATAAATGGCGACGAAGCGTAATAAATGATGCTAACGAGTTGTGACTAAGATTTCATTAGCGTTGTCATATCCCCTACCATCATCTCTTAGCGATATCGTAAGGGATGGTCACTGGCGGCGTTTGATGACGCGGCGCCCCAATAGGACGGCCAATCTCATCGACTAAGCGCTGCTGTACCAGCTGTCGATATTTCATAGGACTAGGCATCATCAGGTTGCTGCTACAGTTAGTATTATAGTATTCAAAGTATGTCGTTCCAGCGCACAGCTCAGCGGGGCGCTTAGCAGCGATAGCTTGGCTGACTTTTAGAGCGGCCTCTGGCAGAATCTCTGAAACAACGAAATTGGCTCTGCTATTTAAGGCAGGAGAGCTAATACGGTTTTTTTGACCTCGGATAACTTTGGGCACGCCTTGGGTTTGAGCACTAATGTCCATGACCGCTACATAACGGTTGACCCCAAAGCGAGTCAGCATCATGGCCTCTTCAAACATCATAGCGACATCTTCTTGAGTCACATAATAAGCGTAATCATCAGAAGCACGGTCAGCGAAGAAGCCATCAGCAACCTGTTGACCTGAGTAGCTTAGTTGGGCCTTGGTAGGCGCTGCTCCGCCGTACCAAACTTGGGCGAGACCTGAGAGCATCGGATTATTCAAGGGATAGCTTTGAGCCAATTTATCTGAAGCTGTGGCTTTACCAATGAGGTCATATGGTGCTAACGCCATAAGCTGATTTACATTATAACCATCAGTTTGTCTAAGGGTCTGCTGAGAGAAGTAATCATTGGCATGCGCCAGCTCATGATAAAGCAGACTTGCCAGCGGCATCGCGATGGTGTCTAAGCGGCGACTTGTCCTACCTTGTCTATCGGGTCTATAGTCTCTATTGAACAGGACACTCTCATTATTACGCTCATAATCAAAGTCAAAGACGTAATCAAATGAGCGGGCAAATCCTGACCGAAAGTCCACAGACTCTGTCAACGTATCACGCTGCTCTGGTGTCATCCATAGATAGTCAGCACTTAAGTACATGGTACCCGTGCCGCCCCAATAAAAAGAGGGGTTAACATTATCAGAGATGACAATCGCCGTGGTACTACGAAGTAATCGCTTAAAGTCATTGTTTTGGTCATATTGACGCAAAAACTGCTCGAAGTTCTCTGCCATCCAGTCATGAGAGACCACCACCCTATCCATAATATCATCGATGGTAGGGTCTTTTGTGACTTGACCCACAAATGGCAGATAAGCCAGATTGCAGATGCCCTCTTCATTGACACGGTAAGATAACACACACTCCACTAAAGACTCCGCTACCGGAGAATTCGCCTTATAGGCATAGTGATGATTCAGTGGTGAGGTGGATAAACAATAAGGCCCGCTAGTGGGAGAGTCACAAAAATACCCAGTCGCCTGATTAATGGTTGGCCGCAACAAAATATAGGCCGTATCTTTGATAGTAGGGTTGCCCTTTAAGGAGGCTTCAAAAGCCAGTACTTGCTCCTTATTTGTTTTTGGGAAATTAATCTGCGCAAGCGGTGACTGCTCATCCTTAATGATGACCGCAGTTGGCCCCATCACTTGGCGAATATCCCAGTCGGTGCTGCTCAATGATGAGCCAGTGTCAAAATACAGGCTGGCACTTCCGCCACTACGCGCGGCCCTATCTTCTCTGAGGGCTGATACTATTTTGGTGGTGGCTGTCGTTACGGTCACTTGGTAGGTTTGCGTCGCTACTGGCTGTAGTTGGTTATAATCATTTCGGTTTTTGGCAACAAATCTGATTTTGTAAGTCCCTGGTGCCAAAAAGGTAAATGAGCTGGCTGGCTGATGGTTGGCACTTATCTGAACATTATTAGGATTACCAGAGATGACTTGCCAATCGTAACGATCCGCTTCTTTTGCTTCACTTTGTAAAGCGAGTAGCCCTATCGGTTGACCGACTTGAACGCTTTTAGCAATATCCCCTTTTAATGAATAATTGCCAAAATCAGCAATAGGGTCATTCGTAGGCGGCTTTGGCGTTGGTGTCACTGGACCTGTAGGGGTCACCGGACTGGCAGGCTTATCGCTGCCTGAAGAGGAGCCACCACCCCCACACGCACTTAGGCCAAGGCTCAGGATAAGGGTGGTACTGACTGTCAATGTTTTTAATAGGAATGAAGGTCTAATCAAAGTCGAACAAGAGAAGCTCATAAGTGCCTTTATTAAGTAGGGGTACGATTATCAGTAAAATAGAAATACGAACATGACAGCATGTTACGCTAGCAGCTGCGGCAATACTCTAAAGACCAGTCGAGGCCTATGACCTTTAATGTGGTCATAAATAAGTATAAACTCCGCAAATGATACCTTATTACAACACTAATGTCTGATTATTTTAACTCACCCATAGTCACTCGATCATTACCGCCGTAATCCTGCACTGTCTTAATATTTTTAAAGGGGTAAGCCAAGAATAGCTGACGCACGGCTTGACCTTGATCGTAGCCATGCTCAATCGCCAGTAGCCCACCGTCTGTTAGATACGTCATTGACCCGCTAACTATCTGCTCAATATCAGCCAGACCTTGATTATCAGCGACTAGAGCTGACAGAGGCTCAGCGCCAAGAGTCTGCAAATGACTATCTGCAGCGTCAATATAAGGCGGATTAGAGACTATTACCTGATACTTGGTATCTTTAGGTAGGCTTTCGAACCAATGACTTTGAATAAAATCAATATTTGATACTTGGTTTACTTTAGCGTTTTGCTGAGCAATCTTTAATGCAGGCGCAGAATAATCGACTGCAGTAACGTGCCATTGCGAGATTGGTTGATTGATAGGTGAATGCACGGATTGATTGTTTAACGGTTGGCTTAAGTCATGCGCCAAACTGATAGCAATGCAGCCACTACCCGTTCCTAAATCTAGTAAACGTAAAGCGGTTTGCGGGTTCGTCTCATTATTATTGCTTAGGCTATTTTGATTAAAGCTGTTTTGTTTGAGCTTATTGGTATTAGCCGCTATCCAAGCCAATACTTGCTCAACCAGTACTTCAGTATCAGGCCGAGGAATCAGCGTATGCTCATTCACCTTGAACTCTAACGACCAAAACCCTTGTCGACCCGTCAAATAAGCCAGCGGTGTGCCAGTCTGCATTTGGGTAATTCCGGCTGTAAACGTAGCAAGCTCTTCATCTGTTAATTGATACTGGGCATCCGTAATTAAAAATGACACAGGCTGCTTAATCACATAAAGCAACCAATCGGTCACCCAGTGCGCAGGCAGATTATAGTCGCTACGTTTAATGGCTTTGATAGAGCGATCATTTACCCTTTTGGCCCCTTTAACCCCATTAGCCCCATTATCTTGGCTTAGCATAACTTACTTCGGCCCTTTGCTAAGCTTGTCAGAGACCACTGGCTCATCGCCGTAGATATCATCGTTATCGCCAATGACGATGTGCTTATCCACTAGGTAAATCAATAGCAGAATAGGGATACCTATTAGCGTCGTAAAGGTAAAGAAGAATGGATAGCCCATATTGTCTACTATGCTTCCTGAATATCCTCCCAATACCTTCGGGAACAAGGTCATCAGTGATGAGAAAATAGCATATTGCACCGCAGTAAAGCGAATAGAGGTGAGTGCAGATAAAAAAGCAATAAACACTGTACTGGCTAAACCTGCAGCTAAATTATCAAAGATGACGGCCGTGTACATGACTGGCAAACTACCGGGATGATAAGTCAATAAAACGAATAACATATTACTAACTGCCGCCAGAATAGCCCCGACCATCATGGCTTTCATGATTCGCATCCTTTGTGCCAAGATACCACCGACAAAGCCGCCACCAATGACCATGAACACGCCGACCAGCTTCACTGCTGTGGCAATATCAGTCTTGCTAAAGTCCATATCTTGGTAAAAGACGTTAGAGATAACGCCTGCAACGATGTCAGAGATACGGTAAAGACCAATTAGTGCTAACAATAACAACGCCTTTTTGCCATAGCGGCGAAAAAAGTCAACCACAGGCTCTATCCAGGTAACATAGGCCATTTTTTTATTCACCAGTCCTGCCATGACCAGCAGATAACCCACTATTAGCGCTATGGCTAAGCTGCTTAGCATTCTCGCCACTTCAGCTAAAAAGGCAATCATGACACCCTCACCCTCAGGTAAGATATGGCCTGCATAAATGAAGGTCATGACAAAGGCGCATACTGACAAGGCGAAGACGAAGACCAATCTGGCATAATCGGTCGACTTCTGCTCTATCCTAATCTGAGTACTAATAGGCTCTCGAATGACTAAAGTCGTCACGACGCCTATCCCCATAATTGCCGCCATTACCCAGTAAGTATTCCGCCACGCCTCATAACTATAAAAGGTCTCAGTTGAGCCGAAATAGTCGGCCAGATAAAGTGCTCCAGCCCCCGAGACTATCATACCGATACGATAGCCTGTGATATACATCGCTGACAATACTGATTGCAGACTTGGCGGTGCTGACTCAATTCGGTAAGCATCAATAACGATATCTTGCGTCGCTGATGAAAACCCTAACAACACCGCCCCTATGGCCATATAATTTAACATATCACCATTTAAAGGATTGACACTAGCCATAATGCAGATTGAGCCGATAATGAGCAGCTGCGACACTAGCATCCAAGCTCGCCTGCGCCCTAGCCACCTAGTCAAAAATGGTAAGGGAACAGCATCAATAAGCGGCGCCCAAATAAATTTGAAAGAATAACCCAATCCTGCCCAAGCGAATGTCGTCACCACGCCCCGATCAATACCCGCTTCTCGCAGCCATAAGGATAGGCTTGAGAAAATCAGTAGCATGGGAATACCAGCAGCGAATCCTATAAACAACATACTAATGGCACGTCTATCTAGATAAGCTTTTGAAGCTTCAAGCCAAGACTTTTTGGGCGAATCAACGATGCCCCTACTATCTTGATTGGGGGTAAGTTGATCACTGCTATTGTGACTAGAAGAATGTGGTAGCTTTGAACCTGAGTTATCAGACGGTTTATCAGACATAAGGGGGGTAACCTGACCAAAGGTATAAAAAGAACCATCGCTAAATTGATGTCAATCTAACGACCTATAATAGACCTAGCCATATAATATAGACCTCACCGAATCAATTACTCGGTAGTCTGGCTAAGTTGAGATATGTTACTTGAGAATAAAAGCAATAACCAGTATTTAAGACGCTTGATTGGCAATGATTAGATTTCAGTGTCTATATAGGGCTGAGAACATGGGATGGGTAATCGTTTAAAGGCCTTTACCGACTTGCTATGGTAATCGGCGGTATATTACTACTGACGAGCCGTGGTTTTGTTGATAGACTAAAAGGTAGACATAACTTGAGTACGACTGTGCTCTACTTATGGCACATTATCTAGTCCGCTCACTTAATTTAAGCTGCGCACAGATAGATTTAAGCTGATTTAATCGGTTATATTGGTTATAATATCTTATTGATATTGCACTATTTTTGAGGACTCTATGTTATATCCCATCGCTATTATCGTACAAGATAATCACTACTATGGCCGATTGCCTGATATCCCTGAGTTAGAGATTGAAGGGGCATCGATGGCAGACACTATATCCAATGCGCGTGAAGTGGTCTTAAATCACTTACAGCAGTTGGCAGGAAAGGAGTTACCCTTCCCTCAAGGTAGTGACATATCAACTCACCTAAGTAGTGGCGAGTTCGCAGGCTGGACTTGGGCTATCGTCAGCTTAGATGCTTCACGCATTATTGGCGAAGCGGTCGAAGTCACACTCAATGTGCCAGAGCGGCTAATGCAAAAGATTAATGCCCATCTTAAAGAGGCTGATTTAGATGTTCAGAGCTTTTTTATTGACTTGGCAAAAGAGAAGTTAAATTAGTCGAGGTAGAGTTATGCTTATATTTTTACTATAAAGTTTTAGCTAGTCTTTATTAGTCACCCTTCATTACCTACCCTAATTACCTTCACTTTATCAGCTAACTTTTAAATGGTAAGTCTTAACCTGCTTATCTTGACTTTTCTCACCATTAACTATCAATTCTCAACTGCCTACTGTATTGATTCCCAACCCCTGATAACTGGCCTATAAACTCTGGCCTATAAATTCCAGTTTCTACGTTATTAGCCATTATTAAGCTTTATCTTAGTTTAGTTCATTACTATATATTCAACTTAAGAATATAGAAATATTAAAATATAATTTATTAGAATATAAATTGCGACTTAGACTAGGGCCTAGAACAACTTTTATATCACTATCATATTGCAACTTTTGCTTGTCTTAGGGGCTCATCATGGCTATCAATGTCGTCGTTAATCAACGTCATCTTCAAATTCAGCTCAAACAGCTTGAGACCGTCTGGCATACTGTCGTTAATGGCTATAATCTAAGCCAAGCGGCTCATGTCTTACATACCAGCCAATCGAGCTTATCCAAGCATATTGCTGCGCTTGAAAATCAGCTTAAAACCGAAGTCTTTGTACGCCAAGGCAAACGTCTCACCGGACTTACACCGATGGGAGAGTCGCTGCTGCCGCATATCGAGTCTATCTTTGCCGAGATTCGCACGATTGAGAACTTAAGCCTTGATTTTAACAACCCGCAGACAGGGACATTGACCATCGCTACCACCCATACGCAGGCACGCTATGTGTTACCTGATGTGGTCAAGCAGTTTTGCGAGCGTTTTCCTAAGGTCAATCTTATCTTGCAGCAAGCCGACCCTGAAACTATCGCTCAAATGGTCATTCGTGGTCAGGCAGATATCGGCGTGGCCACTGAGTCTTTGCTGCATAATAATTACTTGCGCTGTCACCGTTATTACGACTGGTCACATCGTATTATCGTCCCTAAAGACCACGAGCTAGCTGGTGAGAGTGATATTGATTTGCCCACGCTTGCAAGCTACCCTATTATCACCTACCATGGCGGTTTTACGGGCCGTGATACCATCGATAAAGTGTTTAGAGAAGCAGGTCTTGAGCCTGAAATCGTTCTGGCGGCGCTTGATGCTGATGTGATTAGTACCTATGTTGGTTTAGGCCTTGGTATCGGCATCATAGCCGAAATGGCGTTTGAGCCCAGTCACTATCCTAACCTAACCGCTATCCCTGTCTCGCACTTTGGTCGTTTTACCAGTTGGATGGCGGTTCGTGATGATGCCGAGATTCGTCAATATGGCCGCGCTTTTATTGAGCTGTGTCAAAAGCAGTTTGCAAAGTAGTCACTCACTTTATAAATCGCCTTAATAATCTGCATTGATTAAAAGTACGCTACTAGCTATTTGCTGAAGTAGTCAGACTTCACTCTCAGCGGTCTTACATTACCTACATTATTCTCAACTAATTATTTAAAAAAGATGCCTTAAATTGGCATCTTTTTTGTTATGAGTTCTTACCCTTTGCTTACCATGATTGAATTATTAAACAGGCGCTAGCATATAAGCTTTAGTGAATAATACCCAACTAGATAAATAGCACCTGTTTAGATGAAAATATTTGTTTAGGTAAATAGTGCGACTACTGTATCAAGATAAGAGAGATTGTTATGACTATTCCTTTATCCTTTTTAGACTTAGCTCCGGTGCCTGAAGGCAGTACCATAGCCAGTGGTATCTCGCAAACTGTAGAGACTGCGAGACAAGCAGAGCAAATTGGCCTTAATCGCTATTGGCTCGCTGAACATCATAATATGCCTGGGATTGCTAGTGCGGCCACCTCGGTACTTTTGGCCCATATTGGCGCTAAAACAAATCGCATTCGTATTGGCTCAGGTGGTGTCATGTTGCCCAATCACGCCCCTTTAATGGTGGCTGAGCAGTTTGGGACCCTTCAAGCGCTTTATGGCGATCGCATTGATTTAGGATTGGGCCGAGCGCCGGGTACTGACGGCGCTACTTTTCGCGCATTAAGACGACAAATGCAAGACGCCGATCGATTTCCGCAAGATGTACAAGAGCTGTTATTCTTTTTAAGCCATGAGTCCGATGTTAGTCCTGTTCAAGCATTCCCAGGGGCCGGCAGTAACGTTCCTGTGTGGATATTAGGCTCGTCATTATTTGGGGCGACTTTGGCCGCCAAACTGGGCCTGCCTTACGCTTTTGCCTCGCATTTTGCACCGCGAATGATGACTCAGGCGATTGCGGCTTATCGTGAGCAGTTTGAGCCATCTGCCTATTTGGACAAGCCTTATCTTATGTTAGCCGCCAACTTGCTCATTGCAGATGATGAGGCAACAGCGCGATATCACTTTACCTCAACTCAGCAAAGCTTCGTGAGACTGCGCCGTGGTGGCCGTGGTCAGATGCCCAAACCTATCGACAGTATGGACGAGTATTGGAGCGCGCCTGAAAAGTCCATGGTAGAGGATGCGTTATCTGTGTCTTTTGTGGGAAGCGTACCGCGGGTTCAAACTCTGCTTAAGCATTTCATTGAAGAGCATCAGCCCGATGAGATGATTGTTACAGCTAATATCTATGATCAAGCGGCGCGGATGCGCTCGTTAGAATTGGTGCCAGAATTGGGAATCTTTGACTTACAAAGCTAAGTAACTCGGATTTCAAATTGAAATAATTTGCTTAAATTTTGCAATGGAGGGATAGTCCATCACTTTCCCTCTCCCTTTCCCCCACCCTCTCTGTAATGCCACCTTTACATCCAACCAATACCACGCAATATACCTGCGCCAATTGCCATGCCAAACAATGACACTACAGTGGTAAAGGCTAAAATATTAGCTGCCAAAACCTCATTTCCCCCCATGGCCTTGGCCATCACATAGCTCGCGGCTGCTGTAGGCGATGCCACCATCAAAAATAGCACGCCCATATGCACGCCCGTCAATCCAAATCCCCAGCCTACAGCAACGGCTATCAACGGGGCTATCACAATCCGCCCAATACTGGCCTGCATCGATAGCCCTGATGGATGTAGCATTGATTTCAAATCAATGGTCGCGCCAGCACAAATCAAGGCTAAGGGCAGGGCAATAGCTGACAATAAATCGCCAATCTGATGAATCACCTTAGCAGGAGCAGGCAGTCCTATGGCTTTATAGATAAAGGCCGAAACTAACGCGATAATTAAAGGGTTGCTGAGTAGCTTTTTACCCACAATCGTCAATCTATCTGCCCAACTAACGACGCTCTTGGTTGACACTCGGCTTAAGGTGATGACCGCTAAGATATTGAACACAATAGTGATAATGCCCATATAGACCGCGCCAATACTAAGGCCCTGATCGCCATAAGCGTTGGCCACCGTTGCCAACCCCAAAATAGCCATGTTGCTGCGAAAGATACCTTGAACAAAGACGCCTTTATTCTCAGCACCCCTGACAAAGCGCTTGGCATATAGCTCTGCACCAAAGAATAAAATCAGCGTCACCACCAATCCTGCACCAATTAACACCATCTGTTGGCTATAATTAACCTCACTATCAACGACACTAAAAAACAGTAAACAAGGCAATGCGTAATTAAACACCATCTTTGAGGCTTGGTCGATAAAGCTTGGACCAATCTCCCTTCGGCGCTGCATAAAAAAGCCTAACCCCATCAAGGCAAGGTTAGGCAGGACGATGGTGATAGCAAAGACAATGGCTGCGGTCATGACTCACTCAATTTATTCAAGCCAGCTTAGCAAATAAGCCGTCAATCTGTTAAGGCAGCTTGGGCTTTATTATGTTTTTTGACGGTCATGGCGAGTATCTGCACCGCTGCTGGCGTGACCCCACTGATTCGCCCCGCTTGAGCCAAAGTAGCCGGTCTAATTTGAGTTAGCTTTTGTACAATCTCAGTGGATAAGCCCGCAATGCCTGCATAATCAAAATCAACGGGTAGCGGCGTATCCTCTAATCGCTTCATTTGCGCGATTTCCTCAGACTGACGATCAATATAGCCTGCATATTTTACCGAGATTTCAATCTGTTCGCCCACTTGCCCGTCTACTTGTGAGCCAGTAATGGCGGCAATATCAGCAAAGTCAATTTGGGGCCGCTTAAGAAGATCATAAGCATTGCACTCTTTTGAGAGCACTTCACCCGTTTGCTCGGCTACTTTAGCGCCCAACTCATTGGTGGGCGTGGCCCAGATGTCTTTAAGCCGCGCCGATTCGCGCTCAACAGCTTCCATCTTCTCTTGATAAGCTTGCCAACGCGAATCATCCACCAGACCCAGCTCACGGCCAACAGGCGTTAATCGCTGATCGGCATTGTCTTCACGCAGCAATAAGCGATACTCAGCTCGGCTGGTGAACATCCGATACGGCTCTTTGGTGCCATTGGTGATGAGGTCATCCACCAACACACCAAGATAGGCTTGGTCTCGGCGCGGTGTCCAAGTCTGCATCACTGGATTGTCCTGCGTTGATAAGGCGGCATTAACTCCGGCCAGTAGACCTTGTGCTCCTGCCTCTTCATAACCTGTGGTGCCATTAATCTGACCTGCGAAATACAAGGCATCAATTGACTTGGTCTCAAGGGTGGGTTTGAGATTTTGTGGGTCAAAATAATCGTACTCAATCGCATAGCCCGGACGGGTAATATGAGCGTTCTCTAGACCTTTCATGCTATGGATAAACTCTAGCTGAACATCGAATGGCAAGCTGGTTGAGATACCATTGGGATATAACTCATGGGTGGTCAGGCCTTCAGGCTCGATGAATATTTGATGACTGTCTTTGTCTGCAAAGCGGTGGATTTTGTCCTCAATGGAAGGGCAATATCTCGGCCCTACTCCTTCAATTTTGCCAGAGAATAGCGGCGAGCGATCTAAGTGTTGACGAATAATATCATGAGTTTGAACATTGGTATGGGTGATATAGCAGTCCACTTGCTGAGGGTGCATAGCCACGTTGCCCATAAAGCTCATTACAGGTAGCGGCGTATCGCCCGGCTGAACCTGCATCACGCTAAAGTCCACAGAGCGCGCATCAATACGAGCTGGCGTGCCTGTTTTAAGACGCCCTACTGGTAGCTTAAGCTCACGCAGTCGCTCAGCAAGCTTGATAGAGGGCTGATCACCAGCGCGGCCACCTTGGCTATTGTTAAGACCAATATGGATAACCCCGCCCAAAAACGTGCCAGAAGTCAGCACTACTGATTGCGTGCGAAACTCAATGCCTGTGGCCGTCACTACTGCCACAGCTTTGCCGTTTTCAACCAAGATATCGTCAGCGGCTTGTTGGAATAAATCCAAATTGGGCTGATTTTCTAAGGTATGACGAATGGCGGCTTTGTAAAGGATTCTATCAGCTTGAGCACGAGTGGCACGAACTGCAGCCCCTTTACGGCTATTGAGCACCCGAAATTGAATCCCCGCTTTGTCTGTCGCTAGCGCCATCGCCCCGCCAAGCGCGTCAATCTCGCGCACCAAATGAGACTTACCAATACCACCGATAGCTGGGTTACAACTCATTTGCCCCAAAGTCTCAATATTATGAGTGAGTAGCAATGTCTGCGCGCCCATACGAGCCGCCGCAAGGGCCGCTTCAGTACCTGCATGACCACCACCAATGACGATGACATCGTAAGTTTTTGGATATTGCATATGAGCCTCATTTGAGCTGAATTTTAAGGGGCAAATCTGGCCTGACTAAATGCGGGGTAAAAGGACATTAGTAGGATAATAGTGAATAACAAGAGAGGTCAACGGGTAAAAGATGACAGCGATTGAATAATGACAATCAGTAAAAG
>JAUNVX010000031.1:14742-22217 GCA_030540615.1 Psychrobacter sp.
GCTATTAAACTACAGCAGCGGCCTAAAAATAGTGAAGGCAATTATAACAAATTTATGTGCTAACGCAGTAACTATCATTCAGCGCTCTCCATCACCGGTTAACTGTTATTTCTTTCGGTCATCGTTAACTGATTAGTTAGCTGACTAAAGCGCTAGATTGATGAAAAATTGATACTCATGAACTATGGCGAATTTATCCCCAATTATTCACAAGTATTAAATCAAGACAAATTACTGAAATTTAGCGTCCAGAACTCAACGGCACAATACGGTCTTTTTGACCACTGCTTAAAATGACGTCACTACCATAGCCTTCAGGATTGATTTGTAGATAGGCGTTCATTTGTGCAATAGACTCACCATCATTACTGGCTACAATCTTATCTTTAATGGCGTCAACGGGCGGCAATGGCAGATTCTTTAGCAACGACAAAAGCTGATTATTATCGCCCTTTGCCACCACCAACTCGATTAATTGCTTGGCATCAATGGGCAAATCTGGCGTACTTTGAGCAAGCAGGGCCAAATGATAAGCGCCATAAGGGTCTTGGTCTGCGACAATACGCCGCTCAATCGCTGTATAAGTGGCTTCTGTCGCGCCTCCTGCCACGCTTAATAGGTGAATGCAGCGTAGGGCAGCGTTTGGCTCGTTGTCTGCCAATTCAATGATAATTTTTGAGCTCTCTTGTAGCCGAGCTCTTTTGTCCTCTAGCGTTTCTATTGGCGATGGAGGCACTGGATTAGAAGTTGCTGTAGTCACAGCATTGCTATGGTCTTCAGAATTTTGATTAATCATAAATAGATTACCTTTAGCGGACTATCATATAGGCAGCGCTAAGCTATTGGCTGCATAAAATCGTCATAAAAAAGCTGGTCATAAAAAAACCTAAGCGACAAACCACCGCTTAGGTCAATAAAGGCTAATAGCGATAGTCTAAATAAGGGCTCTAAGCCGCCGGACTATGGGCTTCAACCAGTGGTTTAAGCTCACCTGATTGATACATCTCTAAGATAATATCTGATCCACCCATGAGCTCACCATTAATCCATAACTGCGGAAAAGTCGGCCAGTTGGCAATCTTAGGCAACGTAGCACGGATTTCGGGATTCTCTAAGATATTGACAAAAGCAAAAGGTCTACCGATTTGCGTCAGCACTTCAATGGCTTTGGCAGAAAAACCGCATTGTGGGAACTGCGGGGTCCCTTTCATGTACAAAATAACCTTATTATCCGCAATTTGTTTACGGATTAATTGTTCAATATCCATCTCATTAGTGTTGGCTTGTGGTTGGTCGCTCATACAATATCCTTTTTTAAGTAAAGGGTGGATTAAAATTAAAATAGCGTTTGATAAATTTATGGGGGCTTTTATAGATATTACAATATCTAGGGCAGACCATCATTGACCAAAGCTAATGGCTTATTACCTTAATGGGGTTATTTACGCCAAATCTTACTAGATATTGGCTGGCTTGATAGTCATATTTTCACTTTCTAATTTAGCGTTACCAGCTTCCTTTTTTATCAATAGCACCACGGCGCTGACCATAATGCCTTCTTGACGCCCCATAAAGCCAAGCTTCTCGGTAGTGGTGGCTTTGATACTAATTTGACTGATATCAGTGCCCAGTTCAGTGGCTAGATTCTGCCTCATGGCTATATTATACGGAGACAATTTGGGCCGCTCACACATGACCGTGATATCGGCATTGCCAAGCTGATAGCCTGCCTGCTCCACTAATGAATAGACGTGACGTAGCAATATTCTAGAGTCAAGGCCTGCATTCACTTGGTCAGTATCAGGGAAATGCTGACCAATATCCCCTAACGCCAAAGCCCCTAAAAGGGCATCCGCCAACGCATGAATCACCACATCGCCATCAGAGTGCGCCATTAGACTATGGGTGTGCTCAATAGGCACGCCCGCTAAAGTGACAAACTGATTGGCTTGGCCATTATTATGAAAGGCGTGAACATCTATTCCTTGACCTATTTTTATCATTTGTTTGCCTTTAGTTATCCGTTATAAGTTTTATCCGTTAGAGTGCTATTAACCAGCAGTTTTTATTTCAGTTAGTTAAAAGACGCTATCATGGGCATTGATACGATGAGTAACGAGTCTCTATTATTGAAGATAATTTGGCGGGTATCAATGCTATAATTGTGCCCAATTTTAACACAGCTAATGATTGATTATTTATGCCTAATTTATCTGCACACCCTACCCTTAGTCTAAAGGATATCTCTAGCCCCCAACAGCATCGTGTCATCGTTGGGATGTCTGGCGGTGTCGATTCTTCAGTCTCTGCCGTTCTGCTGCAACAAGCAGGCTTTATGGTAGAAGGCCTGTTTATGAAAAATTGGGAAGAGGACGATGGTACTGAGTATTGCACTGCTATGGAAGACCTAGCAGATGCGCAAGCGGTATGTGACAAGATTGGCATCAAGCTGCACACGGCTAACTTCGCTATGGAGTATTGGGACCGGGTGTTTGAGCACTTTTTGGCAGAGTATCAAGCTGGGAGGACGCCCAATCCTGATATCTTATGCAACAAAGAGATTAAGTTTAAGGCATTTTTAGATTATGCCTCTGACCCAAAGTTCGGGCTTGGCGCAGATTATATTGCCACAGGGCACTATACAAGGCGTAGCGTTTCTTATACCAATTCAGAAGGTATGCAAGTGGCTCAGCTACTTCGTGGCCTTGATAACAATAAAGACCAAAGCTACTTTTTGCATGCTGTAGGCGGCGATAAGATTGCCAAGACTTTATTCCCTGTGGGGGAACTTGAAAAGCCTGAGGTTCGAAGAATCGCTGAGCAGCATGACCTAGTGACGGCCAAAAAGAAAGACTCTACTGGGATTTGCTTCATCGGTGAGCGCCGCTTTAAAGACTTTTTGCAGCAGTACTTGCCCGCTAAGCCTGGCGACATTGTCACTGATGATGGGGTGCTACTCGGTCGTCATGATGGTCTTATGTACTACACGCTAGGCCAGCGCGGTGGCATTGGTATTGGCGGGGTCAAGGATCGTCCTGATGAGCCATGGTTTGTGCTGGCCAAAGACTTAGAGCGAAATCGGCTTATCGTCGGTCAAGGTCATGAGCACCCCATGATGATGAGTGAGGCTCTGACTGCTTATAAGATGGACTGGGTCGAGCGCACGCCGCCACAAGCGATATTTACGGATCAAGGGCTACGCTGCACGGCCAAGACCCGCTATCGTCAGCCCGACCAAAGCTGCACTGTCAAAGCCGCGGACTCTCAAGGCACTGAAGTCCAGGTGGTGTTTGATGAGTCTCAGCGCGCCGTGACTCCTGGTCAATCTGCGGTATTTTATCAAGGCGAGGTGTGTTTAGGGGGCGGGGTTATTTATCAAGTTGACGACCCTGTTTAAAGCCTCTAGCTCATGTAAAGCCCGCATCCAGCAGTCGCTAAGTCTTAATTTAATAAAGCGGCCTAGAGTATTACAGTGCTTTCGCCATTCGGTTACCTGTCCTAAAAACGATGTCAAACAATATTGATAACCTATTCTTTCATCCTTGATAATCATAAATGAGTAGTCGAAATCGGCAAAATAGCAGATAATCAAAGTGTAGGTATAAAGGCTATAGAAGTGACGCTGATATGATGAAATCGTCATGGCACTCAAGGCGGTCAAAGCCAGTAAATTTATATTTATCCTAGAGGCCCGATGGTTAAAATCTATAAATTGGAACCGTTGACTCTTAATGCTGTTTTAGCTGGCTCTAATACTTTACCTCACTCCTTTAGAGGGTAGAACCAAGTGGGTGTCCTACCTTCAGTGATTGTCTCAAATTAATGCAAGGATAAATGCATATGAGTATGCAACAAGTTATTCAATCTCTCGAAAGTCGCTATCCTCACCAACCCGAATTTATCCAAGCGGTCAAAGAAGTGGCCCTCACCATTGGCACCATTTACGATTCGCATCCAGATTATGCTCGCAACAAAGTATTTGAACGTTTGACTGAACCAGATCGCACTATTAGCTTCCGGGTGAATTGGGAGAACGATCATGGCGAGATTCAAGTTAACCGTGGCTGGCGCGTTCAGTTTAGTAACGCTATCGGCCCTTATAAAGGTGGTATTCGCTTTCACCCAACAGTCAGTGAGTCAGTATTGAAGTTTTTGGGTTTTGAGCAGATTTTCAAAAACGCTCTGACAGGTCTGCCTATGGGCGGCGCTAAAGGCGGTTCAGACTTTGACCCTAAGGGCAAGTCTGACAGTGAAATTCGCCGCTTTTGTTATGCCTTTATGCGTGAGCTCTATCAATATGTGGGCAAAGACATGGACGTGCCAGCAGGTGACATCGGTGTGGGCGGCCGTGAAGTGAACTATATGTTTGCCATGTACAAAAACCTCACCCATGAGTATGGCGGCGTATTGACGGGTAAAGGTGTGGGATTTGGCGGCAGTCTTATCCGTACTGAAGCCACAGGCTACGGCGCAGTCTACTTTTTAGAGAACATGCTCAGTATGCAAAAAGACAGTATGGCCGGCAAACGGGTGCTAGTCTCAGGAGCCGGTAACGTTGCTCTACATGCCGCTGAAAAAGCCAATATGCTCGACGCGATTGTGTTAACGGTTTCTGACTCTAAAGGCACGCTTTACGATCCAGTAGGATTTAGCCAAGAGAAAATCCATTGGTTAAAAATGCAAAAGTCGCAACGCGGCGATTTGGAAGATTATGTTAAAATCTTTGGTGGTGAGTGGCTTGAAGGTCAAAAACCTTGGCATATCAAAGGGGATATTGCGATTCCTTGTGCCACGCAAAATGAAGTGGATACCAGTGACGCTGAATTAATGGCCCAAAATGGCGTTAAATATGTGGTGGAAGGCGCCAATATGCCATTAACCGCTGAAGCTATTGACTATGTTCGCGATCATGATATTCACTATGCTCCAGGTAAAGCGGCCAATGCCGGCGGCGTCGCGGTATCAGGACTTGAGATGTCACAAAACTCCGTTCGCCAATATCGCAATTTTGAAGACTTAGACTTGCAGCTTAGACAAATTATGAAAGACATCCATGACAGTGCCGCCCGTGCAGCTCAATCTTTGCATGGCAAGGACACCGCTTGTATTGATTATATGACGGGCGCTAATGTCGTGGGCTTTAGCCGAGTGGCCGATGCGCTAGTGGCTTATGGCATGCTAAACTAACATTGGGTTACTACAGTATTTTCTGGTAGTTATCCTTATCCCTAAAATATGAAGCCAATTAAAAGAGCCATTGAATCTACTCAATGGCTCTTTTTTATGGCAGTTGTTTAATAGTATCAATATGGCTTTATTCAGTGACGCTATAAATATTATAAGTCAGCTGCGCCACGGGCTGTAGCTCAGAGGTAAATTGATAGAACCGAATGTCGTAACTGCCGGGCTGCCAACCTTCATATGGGCGAAAGCTGACCCAGTTCTGATTGCTGTCGGCAACGATATTTTTTTTCTCAAATAGCAAGACTTGACCGGTCTCATTATTGACCCATTTGATAAACACATAAGGGCTAGCAGGTACTTGACCTTGGGTGTCCAAATGCGCAAATAATTTGGCATTTTTGCCTATCGAACTGGTATCCACCGAATTGGCAGGCATCGTTTGAGCAAGCGACAGTCGCACCTCCCCTTTTAGCGGTTGGTTATCATTGGCCTTATAAAGCTCCTCTATAGCCCTTTGAGCAAAACGGCGTTTATCTGTGATTACATTGCTGGCGTCTTTCGTCATGAATTTGTCAACATATTGCCCCAAAACATAATCGGGCATTTTATTGACAATCTCTAAAGCCTGCTCTTTGGTGTAATCATTCATTGTTACTGATGGCGCTGGTGTGGCAAGATTCGTAGCTGACGAAGAAGGACCTGTGGCATCAGTTGTATTGGTATTGGCCATAGCAGCTGATTGGCTAGGCGCATTAATAGCAGGCGTTATATGTGATGACTCCAAACTTGAAGCCTGCTTGGCCTGCATCAGTTGGTCCATCTGCTGCTTGGTCATCAATATATAAGTGCTCAGAGCCCCTAAAAAAAATGCAGTAAGGACAGCGCTTAGCCATAAGGTTTTTTGTTTCATATAAGATTTTCAGCAGTGATGGATTAATCTAAGAATTTTATTGCTCATAAAAAAGGTATTGACTCTATTTTAAGTCAATACCTTTTAAATCCAACCATAACGGTTTAAAACTGACAAATAATTATTTTTCGCAAGTAATGATAATACCATTCAAGTTGATATTTGTAGCCGTAATACTGCCATTGGTTACTTTACCGCCTACGCACTTATAAGTCTGGACAGCACCTGAATTCATACTAGCGTTTGAATACGAACAGCCTTTAGCAGTAGCGTAGACAGTGTTGCCAACTGATTTACAAGTCGTATCAGGCGCAGGCGGCGTTACTACTTTGATCAAATCACACTTAGCAGCAGCGCAGCTAGAATCATTCAAACATTGGTCAACGGCAGGCTTACTTGGGCAAGAATATATATTGCCGTTCGCTATAGTCTTAGTATAACTTGAGGTTTGATGAGGCGCACCACTACTGTCGCTATCACCACCACAAGCGCTCAATGCTAAGGCCGCGCCAAGAGTTAATCCAAGTAAAGAGACATGAGTTAAATTTTTCATTATGAAGTCCTATTTAATAGTAATATTGAACAACAAGGCTAAACTAGCTATTAAGCTTATTTATACGAGAAATATAACAGTATTTTGCTTTTACGTAAATATAATATTGGCAAATGTTGCCTAACTTTTTGCTCAACTCTTGCTATAATTGCGGCATTATATTTAAAGCAATTTCATACCTTCACTTTTAATTTTCCATTTGTAACCATTCATCTTTTGCAACTATTCATTCTAAGGCCATATTATGACCACGATGACCCTTCTTACCGCTCTTTCTCCCATTGACGGCAGATACGCTGCCAAAGCTAATAGCTTACGACCTTATTTGTCTGAATTTGGCCTAATCAAAGCTCGCGTGATGGTAGAGATTCGCTGGTTACAGATGCTGGCTAATCTAGAAGGCATTACTGAGCTTGATGGCTTTGATGAGCAGACCAATGCTTTTTTAAATGATATTGTGGCCAGCTTTAGTGAAGCTGATGCGCAAGCGATTAAGGACATTGAAGCCACCACCAATCATGACGTTAAAGCGGTGGAATACTTTATCAAGGATAAGTTCCGTGGCAACAGCCAACTTGAAGGCAGCTTAGAGTTCATCCATTTTGCTTGCACCTCCGAGGACATTAACAACTTATCTTATGCCTTAATGCTCAAAGACAGCCGAGCGGTTGTGCTAGATAAAATGCAGCAAATGACCGATAGCATTACTGATTTGGCCAAGACTTATGCCGACCAACCTATGCTATCGCGCACCCATGGTCAAACCGCCAGCCCTACGACTTTGGGCAAAGAGATGGCCAATGTGGCTTATCGCCTCGCCCGTCAAAT
>JAUNVX010000032.1:0-15696 GCA_030540615.1 Psychrobacter sp.
AAAACGAGTTTAAGACGTTAGACTTTTTTTATTTTCACAACTGCTTGTATGACTATGTTTGGAAAGACAATAATCGCCGCCACAATGAGCGTATCCCCACCTTTGAGCTGTTAAATAAGTATGGCCGTGAGTACCGAGTCATCTTTGTTGGAGATGCCTCGATGTCGCCTTATGAGCTATTCTCAGTGGGCGGTAGCGTGGAATATATGAACAGTGAGCCTGGCGTGGTTTGGCTTAAACGGGTGCTTGAGCACTTTGATAAGGTCGCTTGGCTTAACCCTGAGACCCCCGAATATTGGGCTTATACTCATACCATCGGTGAAATCAAAAAGCTGGTTGACGGTCATATGTATCCGATGACCCTGCATGGTATCGAGGAGATGACGGGATATTTGGCGAGATGACAGTAGATTACGAGCACTTATAAGCTTATAGAAAGCTTATAGAGAAAAACGGCATGAGTTTATGGCTCATACCGCTCTTAAAAATAGCAACCGCTTTTATATCAATTAGCAAACTCATCAAACGCGGCAATGGCTTCGGCAGCATACATCATGCTAGGACCGCCGCCCATATAGACACACACGCCCAACGTCTCAGACACCTCGGCTCGGGTAGCGCCAAGCCTAACCAAAGCTTTGGCATGAAAACCAATGCAAGCATCACAGCGAGAGCCTACCGCTAGGGCTAAGGCGATGAGCTCTTTGGTCTTTTCATCCAATACTCCCTCAGCACTAGCATTCTTTGCCAGTCCTGAAAAAGCTTTCATCGTTTCTGGAATCTCACCACTTAGCTCACCCATATGCTTGGATACGTGCTTGGTAATATCTTTAAATGACTTACTCATAACCAACTCCTAACAGATTTATAGTCAATCCAGCTTAGAGTACGTACCTTATATTAGGTACATTAGATTGGATAGCTTGGACGGGGTAGCCATCAACTCGTTTTAAACAGGATTAACCACAAAAAATAATAAGTGCTCAATAAAAGCCGACCTAACGATGAGGGCAAGTATTCATACCCAACAGCTTATAGGCTGGACAGAATCTAAATAGGCCCGTTAATAGTGGGATTAAACCAATGGCACCCCAAAGGCTGTTAAAGTATATGCCTGCGCCAATGATTGCCACACCAGCAATAATACGTAATATTCTATCGGTATTTCCTACATTGATTTTCATAATGATGCCTCAATAGCTGCTAGCTACTTCATATAACTCATATAATTAATATAGCCAATCCATTTAAAACTTTATAAGACCCAGTAAGGGTAAAGTAGTTTTGAGTAAGATTGACCATAAAAGACAGTTAAAACTGATAATAAGTCAGAAGACTATCTATATATTATACATAATTATATAATAATTAAATGTATATAATTGTACTAAGACATTTTAAGCTCATTAAACTTTAATTTCGGTAAATGAGGACATGCTCTAATAAAGTAACCGGTTAGCTGACTTAACTATCGGGTTTGATAAGCGTTATGAACGCTAGCAATAAGCGTCACCATCACCATACCTAAGATTAATAGTGCCAGTGACATGGTATGAGCAGAGGCATAGTTGAGCGATTCAACCTGCTCATAAATAGCGATAGAGACGACTTTGGTCTCACCCGCTATACTGCCCCCTATCATCAGCACCACTCCAAACTCGCCAATGGTGTGAGCAAAGCTAATTAAGCTGCCAAGGATAATCCCAGCACGGGCTTGGGGTAGAGAGATAGTGATGAAGCGGCGTAAGCGGCTGGACTCAAAAAGCCTAGCCGCATCTTTGACACTGGTCGGGATACGCAAAAACTGCGCATAAACCGGCTGAA
The DNA here is from genome assembly GCA_030540615.1 of Psychrobacter sp. GTDB lineage: Bacteria > Pseudomonadota > Gammaproteobacteria > Pseudomonadales > Moraxellaceae > Psychrobacter. The sequence continues at coordinate 1,825 of JAUNVX010000032.1, forward strand.
TATAAAAGGGTAGGGAGTAGATGATAGAGGCAATGACCACACCTTCAAAGGTGAAGGCCAGCGCGCTGATATGATGCGCCGCAAGCCAAGCGCCAAAGCTTGAGTTGGGACTTAATAATAGCAGCAGATAAAACCCAATGACGGTAGGCGGCAGTACCAATGGCATCGCGATAAGCCCCATGATAATCACTTTGAGCCTAGTGACTATAGGATGGCGACTCGAGCAGGCCAACCAATAAGCCACGGGGGTACCAAAACATACTAAAACCAGCGTGGTGATAGCAGCCAGCTTGATACTTAACCAAAGTGGCATCAGCATATCTAATAAGGAGGGCGTCATAGCATCCATGTGAGCAAATCGTAACCGTCGTTGCTACAGTTTACTAGGTAACGCGGCACTCTGCCATTGACACTAGCATTATTGTTTAGCAGTCGATAACTCTTAATCTACCGCCATATAGCCTGCTTGGGCAAACAACTGCTGCGCGGCAGGCGAGCGTAGATACTGAGCAAAGTCTTCGGCCGCAGGCGCACTACTAATGACCAAAGCATCTTGTAATATCGCAGGGTAGCTCTCTGCTGGTAAGGTGTAGAACTGAGTCGGGGTGGCTTTGATGGCGGTTACCTGCGACAAAGCGACAAAACCATAGTCGACATTGCCGGTATGGGCGTATTGAAACGCTTGGCCGATATTCTCGGCTTGAATCAGACGTTTTTGCTGGGTTAAGGTGTCAAAGAGCCCTTCTTTTTGTAGATAAGCTTTGGCCGAAGCACCATAAGGGGCCAAATCTGGATTGGCGATGGTGATTTTGGCGTTGGGTTGCGACTTTAGGACTTGAGTCAGAGTCATCTCATTTAAGGGTTTGACAGGCTGAGTGGTGCTATACAAGGCAAGTTGGCCGCGAGCATAAGTAAAAGGCTGATGAGCGCTTGACTGGCTATGAATCTCATGGGCCATCTTAGCCGCGAACTCTTGATTGGCCGATAAAAAAACATCATAAGGCGCCCCAGCGATGGCCTGAGCATAGAGCTTGCCAGAGGAGCCATAGGTTACTTCAATATTTTGATTGGGCTGATGCTTGTCAGCTTTATACTGCTCGATAATTTGTGGCAGAACGTCTGATAGATTAGCGGCGGCTGCAATGCGAATAGCACCGTTTGCTGAGTCATTGGTTGAGCCAGTCGTTAAGTCATTGGCGTCTGAATTTGAGGAGCTATCAGGGACTGTACTAGCTGATGCTGATTGATTGGTTAATGGCGTATCTGATGATGAAGATTGCTGAGTAGTTTCTGCTGGCTGGTCAGCAGGCGAGCACGCGGTAAGGGTTAGGCTAACGGCAGCCACTGCTGCCATAGTGAAGGGTTTGCTGTAGCCTGAGCAAACACGCCTAGTAGAAATAACATTCATATCGATCTCTTAAATAAAGTTGAAAGTCAGCTTTAACCCAATAAAAAGTAGCTGTCATTAAAATATAAGCCGTTAAAATATTAGCTATAAAATATAAGACATTAAATTATAAGGCATTTAAATATAAACTAATACCACGCTAGCATAGGGGCAATATTAGCCATAAGCTATACACCTTTAGGGATATTTGGTCAATAGGCTATCGATTTAGTTCACAGGACGACTGTTTAGCTCATAAACTATATTAGAGGGTATAAGACTATCTAGTGAGGCAAGGACTACGACCAGCTGAGCCAGTCATCATTATCATAATGACGCCCCTTGGCCTTTTAAGGTCGATAATAGACAGTGAAAATGCTGCCGCCACGCTGATTGGCCTCGTGGGTGAGCCGCCAACCAAGATGGGTCATGATACGCTGAACAATACTCAAACCAAGGCCACTGCCTTCTACATTTTGGGTCAACCCTTGGACCTGCTCAACTCGCTCAAAGCGTTCGTATAATAGAGGCATCATTGCTTCATCAATGCCGATACCGCTATCAGCCACGCTGATATAGCCCTCAGTAATAGTCACTATTACCTCGCCTTCCTCGGTGTATTGAAAAGCGTTTTTGATGAGATTGCCTAGTGCCATTTTTAATAGCTCAGGACGTACGTGAGTGCTGTAGTCTAGGTACGCGACTAACTGACAAGAGACAGGTTTAAATCGAAGCAGATAGCTTAAACGCTCAATTTCAGCATGGGCAATTTGATTAATAGAGGTTAAGGGGGCATCGAGCTGCTCAGGCGCGCGTGATAGCAGTAATAAGGCGGTGATAATCTCGGAAGTCTCTTGGGCAGTATTGCTGATTCGGTTGGTAAACTCAAGCCGTGGGTCTGACGCGGGTAGCTGTGAGGCTAGGACTTCAGAGGCGCCCATGATAATAGTTAAGGGGGTGCGAAGCTCATGACTGACATCCCCAGTGAACAGCTGCTCGCGTTTGAGGTACTGAGCCAGCTCTCGGTTTTTATCATCAATGGTTCGGGCTAAGACGCCAACCTCTGAGGGCAGACGCGTCAGCTGTGATAAATTCTGATGGTCATGCTCTACAGCGTGTTTGAGGGTCAAAAGTGGCCTAGTAATCTGCCGAGCAGATAAATAAGAGAAGACAATACCAATCAATAGACTAAGAATAATTGCTGCCAACATCGCTTGGTAGGTTATGTCTTCAAAATGATCAAATATCGCCAGTACAGGGTAGTCTCTGGCATTCAACGTGGGGTCTTCGATATAGGTTAAAATATAGCGATTTTGGCCTTGCTGATAAGCAAAATAATATAAGACGTTGTCAGAGTCATGGTTTAATGATAGCGACTTAAGGTCATCATTGGCTTGCTTTTGGAGCATAGCAGGGGCTTTATCAAAGCGGTATATCTTAATCCCTGGAGCAGCGTTATAGATGTCCTTCTTGCCCTCTTGGCCTTGGCTGATAGACAACTGCTGAATGAGGCGACCTTGAATCAAGGCGTGCTCAATATGGACCTCAGCAATAATAAAAATCGCTAGGAAAACACTGCATAAGATACTGGCAAATAAGAGATAAGATAGTCGTAACTTAACGGTGATTGAACCAAGGTTAATCATTTGAAGCCGCCGCTATGCTTAAGGAGGGCAACACGCGTACTAGTGAGCATGGCAATACTGATGTCAATAACCATAGCAATAAGCTTATAATCTGCAATCTCATCGAGGGCCGTCATTGGGCGACATTATTGTATGTTGAGGGCGTAATTTGATAGCCCACTCCTGGCAGAGTGATAATCATCGCGTGAGCAAATGGCTTGTCGACTTGTTGGCGCACGCTATGTAAATGGGTCCTTAGCGCGTCACTACTGGGGATATCCTCACCCCAAACAGCCTCTTCTAACTCCGCTTTACTGACCACTCTCGGTGAAGCAGCCATTAGCGTCTGCAATATTTTGAATCCGGTGGGTGTCAATTTAAGCAATTGACCGGCACGTTTGACAATGTGCTCTTGAGCATTGAGAGACAAGTCACCGATGTCAAGACTATGGCTAAAATGCTCATCTTGGTGGCGGCGAATCAACGCCTTAATCCGTGCCTCAAGCTCAATCAATGAAAAGGGTTTAATCAGATAGTCATCTGCTCCACTATCAAAGCCGGCCACTTTATCGCTAACGGTATCACGGGCTGTGAGCATCAAGACTGGTGTCTTATTGTGATAGTCATCTCGCAGCGCTTTGCAAAGCTTGGTGCCATCCATGCCCGGTAGCATCACATCCAATAAGATCACATCATAGCGGTTGCTAGTGGCCAGTTTAAGGCCGCTTGGGCCATTATGGGCATTGTCCAATTCAAAGCCTTTTGGCTCAAAAAAAGCGTAGATATTGGCCACAATGTCTGGATTGTCTTCAATGATTAGGATTTTATTCATAATGGCGCTACCTTAAGCAGACAATCTTAATAAAGTTGCCTCAATAAGATTGCTTAAATAAAGTAGCCTTAATAAGGTAAGGTCAAGCAAATTACCTCAAAAATCTACTTAAACCAAGCAAGCTGAAAGCAATCTTAACAAAGCGGCTCGCTTTACTATTGTGTATCAAAAAACGTTGGCTTGCCCGCTACTGCTTGAGTCTGAATATTAAAGAACTTCAATAGCGTAGGAGTAATATAGTCATGGGTGACAGGCTGATTTAACTGAGCTTTGATACTGGCGGTGTCCACATGATTGCCAGCAGGCGACCAAATAATAAGCGGCACATGCTTTTGAGCCTCTGGCGCTACCTTGTAAGGCAAGCCATGAAGATAGATGTTATTTTCGCCTAAACTTTCACCATGGTCACTCATATAAACCATGACCACATCATAACGGTCTTGGTATTTTTTGAGGGTTTCAATGGTCGAATTTAAGAAAAAGTCAGTGTATAACAGCGCATTGTCATAACCATTGATTAAGCTGGCGGCATCACATTTGGACAGCTCATTGCTCATGCACACGGGCTTAAATTTTTCGAACGCTTTGGGATAGCGCTTGTAATAAGCAGGGCCATGATTGCCCATCTGATGCAGCACAATCAAAGTATCAGCAGATTGCTTGGCAGGTTGAGGCGACTGGGCACTCACTAGCTTGTCAAAGCCCGTCAGCATTCCGACATCTCGGCACTCGCCTTCGCAGTCTGGGTTGAGTCCGGGGGTCTTAAAGTCCTCATAAGTTACGCGGTCGGCCACGCCTTTAGAGCTGGAGTTGTTGTCTCGCCAGACCACCTTGACACCCAATCGGCTTAAGGTGTCGATGACGTTCTCTTGATAATCGGCCTCATCCATATTGTAGTCTTTTTGCCCCAAGTAACTGAACATACAAGGCACAGAGTATGCCGTTGAGGTGCCACAAGAGAACGCTTGCTGATAGCTATAAACATCTGGCTGCTTGGCCAGTAATGGCATGGTCTCACGCGGATAGCCGTTTAAGCTAATATGATCGGCGCGAGCGGTTTCACCCACTACCAGTACCATGAGCTTAGGCTTGTGATCAGCCGTTGGGGTTTTAACCGCATCGCTTGCGTGCTGAACTATCGAGGTGGGACGGGTGAGGTCTTTATAATAGACTTGGCCAAGTTTTATCGCAGAATATACTGGGGTAATGGGGTTGGTATAATATCTGACCTGCTTATGCTGCCGAAAAAAACTAGCATATTGATCGCCAAATGGCAAAATGCAAACCGCCACTAGGGCCAATGCCATCAAGATGGTCACTGTTTTATGGATTAAAGCTTTTTTGAAGCTTTGGATAGGGGTTTGTATTTTATATAAGATAACAGCAGGAACTATCCCTAACAACAGCACTCGAATGATAAAGCTGGGCGCAAGAAGGTCACGGGCTTCAGACTGATCCGTTTGTAGACCATTGATTAGCATATTACGGTCAAAGATAGTGCCATAAGTGTCAGTGAAATAGGCACAAATAGCGGCAATGATGACCATGAAAATCAGGACGAACCGATAGCTTCTACGGTAACTTAAAAGCTGAAATATTAGCCAAGTTAGTCCTAACAAAACGCCACCTAAAGAGATGATAAAGGCAGCGTTATCTTTAAAGCTATAGATATTTAAAGCTTGCTGAAAAAAGCCAAGATTGGCACTCAATACAACAAACAATGCGGTAAGGAATATGACGATATCGAGACTAATAGGATATTTGGCAAATAGTCCCCTAGCTGAAGGGGTATTCATATTGGTCATTGGACTGCCCGGGTTGCTGTTTAATCGTTGATTCATTTTCGGCTACGACTCACCCATAATAAAGAGGCGCTACATTAGCAGAATTTTAGTTAAGATAGCGTTAATATTCACTGTATTTTTTTGTTACCGTGCCTACCGTTATGAAATAGTAGGATAAAAGAGGCTAGGCAATAAAATCAAGCCTTAAGCCTCAAAATTTGGGCCAAAGCAAAGACTATCAATGCGCCTTAGCGCTGGCTCTTTGCTTAAATATCACCAAGCAGCCAATGATGAAGACTAGCAGAGCAGCCGATGCGCCAAAGCGGCTTAAAGCCAATCCACCATGATCTAAGGGCTTGTCAAGAAAGTCACCCAAGACCGCTCCTAACGGACGAGTTAACACAAAGGCGCTCCAAAATAATAAAGTCTTAGATATCTTAGTCGCAAAATGTGCCACTGCAATCAAGGTCAATAAAGTGCCAAAAATAATAGCGCTAGTGGTATATCCCATGCCTTTGGTGTCTGCCACCCAATCCCCTAAAGCCGTGCCTAAGGTCTGCGAAAACATAATCGTCGTCCAATAAAACACTTCGGCCTTGGGCTTTACCACACTGTCAACGGCGATGCTGCCCATCGTATGATGCCAAAGAAACAAACACAGTCCTAGTAGCGACAATAATAATGCAGAGCCGCCAGCATAGCCAATCCCTAGTGATCGGGTGACAAAATCTGCAATGGTGGTGCCCAATGTGGTGGTGGCGATAATCGTTCCCCAGTACAGCCACTTATTAAAATGATGCGATTTGATTTGTGCCGCGACGGCAATAGCGAAAATGATAGCAAAGATACCAGTACTGACCAGATAACCCAGATCTAGCGACATTGACAAGGCGTCACCAGCTGTTTCGCCTAGGGTAGTCGCCGCCACTTTAATCACCCAAAACAATAAGGTAACCTCTGGCACCTTTGATAAAGTATTCATCATGCTCTCACGATTAAGTGTAGGGCTTGGGACTTGTGAGGATAGAGTTGTGTTCATCGTCATCTCACTTGGATAATGGACTCAGCTCACTGTTTTGGCTTATTGCCTCAACATTGAGTCATCGACTTTAGGGAATAAAGAAGCGTCTACTGGCCCACTGTCAACTTATTGATAGGGCGTCAACAGGGCTAGGTAGACCGCTCTAAGTTAGCAAGGCAAGTGTTAAGAAAGCGTCAAGATGGCATCAACGATTAACGATTAACAATCAATAGTGATATGGAGCATAGGCGATAACGATAAGAAAAATAATAAAAGAGCTATAACAGAATAAATAATGACTGTGAGAAAAATAATAGGCAGATTTAGGTAAAATAAGGAATGAAGAGGGGATGGGTGACTATTTTGTTGGATGGATAAACATTATTGGATGCTAGTTTCTGTCATTGGGGACACCCCTCAAACTGGTCTTAACGCTATCTTAATATCGGCTGCTTTATGATGGGGGTAAGGATTAGGAAGTTTGACGCTTAATCGATTATCACGACAGCCAACTTTAGGAAGACGACCATGATGTCTCACGAGCCTCTATCTAACCCACTATCAGCTCAGTATAGCTCAAACAAAATGCAGGTTATGCTGAACAAAGTGCCTGAGATTACTTTGGTATTTTGGCTGATTAAAATGATGTCGACCACGGTAGGTGAGACGGCTGCCGATTATTTGATTTTTAATTATAAGTTAGGCTTGCCGCTGACATCCTTGATTATGACGGTGCTATTTGCCATCGTACTCTTTATCCAATTACAGGCCAAAAGCTATGTTCCTTGGAAATATTGGCTTACGGTAGTGTTTGTCAGCATTTTGGGCACTTTAATCACCGATAACATGACGGACAATTTAGGGGTTCCCTTGGCAATCTCTACTATTGGGTTTAGTGCTCTATTAGCGGTGGTGTTTGCTATCTGGTATGGCAAAGAGAAGACCTTGTCGATTCACCATATCGACAATCCCTCGCGTGAGCGCTACTACTGGGTGGCTATCTTATCGACCTTTGCCCTCGGAACAGCAGCAGGCGATTGGTTCGCTGAAGGGCTTAATCTAGGTTACCTTACTTCAACGATGATATTTGCAGGGGCTATCGCGCTGATTGCTGCCGCCTATTATGGACTCAAGCTTAACCGAGTGTTGTGCTTTTGGTTGGCTTATATATTGACGCGGCCACTAGGCGCAGCTCTAGGGGATTGGTTGTCTCAGCCTTTGCAAAACGGCGGACTTGGGGTAGGGGTGACTGGTATTAGTATCATATTTTTGATGATGATAGTGGCCTTGGTAGGTTTTGAAACCTATCGTCATCAGCGTCATATCTAATGTTTATTTTATAGCTAGTGACTCCTATCTTAAAGCTAGGCAAGAATTGATAGACTAGAGTCTTGCGGTAGCATAGCGACATCTTTAGGCGGGTACAGTATCATTGTCGAGAGTGTCAGCTCAACCATATTGTAAACGCCGCCATATTATCAACGCAATTAAGTGGACCCCTATCAGTGACCTTATCTCTTACCAAACAAAGCCTGCTCTTGGTGGCTCTCGCTATCGCGGCAACCTTGCTGATTGAACATAGCTCAATAGATATCGCGATTAGTCAGTTGTTTTATAATCAAGGTCATTGGCTCATTGATAAAGGCCAACAGCCTTATGCCTTTATCTTTTATAAGCTGCCTAAAGCTTTGCTAATCGTCACCGGACTAGGGCTAGTAGCACTCTTAGCATGGCGCTCTTGGCAAATGCGACAAAATAGCCTTTTGCTAAGCAAAGCTCAGCCAACTAGGGCCACTGGTATTTTTAGCCTAAGCCGACACGAAATTAGCTATCTGCTGCTGACCCTTATTTTGGTGCCCACCATTACCGCTACCCTAAAGAGCATCACTCATGTCAGCTGCCCCAACCATCTGCTACTGTTTAATGGCGAGTTCGAGTACTTGAGCATTTGGCAAAATATCCAAGCCAAAACCCCTGCCAAGTGCTTTCCGGCAGCGCATGCTAGTGCAGGATTTGCATTATTTGGCCTAGCGTATCTGCCTAGGCTGCGGGCATACCGGCTCAAGATTATAGTAGCAGTCGCTTTATTAGGCTGGCTAATGGGACTATATAAAATGAGTATTGGCGACCATTTTTTTAGTCATACCTTAGTGGCAATGCTACTGGGCTGGTCTATTGTTTGCGCCATAGCGGCTGCTATGTTTCGTCAAACTCGCTGAGCATCCGAGTCATTCGCTCATCTTTTTGATGCCAGATGTCCTCAAGCCACTCAAACATCATCTTTTTGGTGGTCTCGTCGCGGTCATAACCGCCATTCATGATGGCATTAAATAGCTCATCAGGCATCTGCAAGCGAGTCACCTCAACCCCCAATCGGCGGATATTGCCTTTCCACAAATCATCATAGTCAGGGATACCATCAGGATAGACGATGGTGATGTCTAAGATGGCGTCAATCTGCTCGCCTAACGCGTTAATGGCAAGAGACAATCCGCCTGCCCGCGGCTTTAATAGGTGCTGATAAGGCGACTGCTGCTCAGCTTTTTTCTCTGGGGTAAAGCGAGTGCCCTCTAAATAGTTCAGCAGAGCAAAAGGCTTATCTTTTAATTGACGACAAGCGCGCTCAGCAGCGATTAGGTTCTGTTTTCGCAGTTCAGGGTTTTTGGCGATAGCTTTGGGCGAGAAGCGCTTCATCATCGGAAAGTCTAAAAAGTAAAACGCTTGGCCGACCACAGGGATATAGATGAGGTCAAATTTGGTAAAAAACCGCGTCAAGGGCAAGCGGTTTTGGCTAATGTATTGCACGATACTGGTATCGACCCAAGACTGATGGTTGCTAACTAAAAGGTACTGCTTATTCTCACTTAAATCATCGGGCAGGCTGATTCGCCAGTCCTTATGAGGTAGAGCATGATTAATCACCGCATTATTACTATTAATCCAATATTTGGTGATTTTGATGAGCCCTTTGTCCGCTAGCGCGGACCCTGTCAAGACTTTGGCCGCACCCAAGGACCAAATCGGCAATCCCACGCCAAGACTATTGGCGGTGATTACCCCAGACCCTGTCAAAAAAGAAGCCGCTTTGCCAAGCTTAGGCTGCTTGTCATGAAGGGTCTGATAAAGTTTGTCGATTTTGTTTAATTTCTTATTTAATGATGGCATAAGGGATATCCATAATGATAATCGTAGAAGTAGCGACGTTAGCGCTCATGCTACGGGTAATCGTTCGTTGCCAAAAGGGTTATTGACTTGCCAAAGTAGCAAGGTCATCCATGATTTATCGTTGATAATAGGCCAGTGATAAGTTGGTCGAGATACAGACAATTAGTCGTTAACCAAGTTATATTAGTAAATCTACACTAGCAAATTATCTGCCTGTTTGGTTTTTCTAAGATTTTTTTCTAGTTGCTTTTTGTAATTTGACCTCTATTAGTATTTTATAACCCAAAGGGGACTCTCTAATATAACGAGAATTCTAAAATAGGTCAGCCATTTAAAATAGCGTGGACTATACCATATTGGTCTTAAGCTCGACCAAAGTAATAATATAGGCTATTTATAACTTCAATTTAGCCGCTGAGTCTTTATAATAATGGTATAAATTTAAATCAGTAAATAGCTGACTAATTTTAATATCAATTTTAATATTAGTCTTAATATCAACAGGGACTAACACGACTAAGCACGCTATGATGGTTTTGAAGTCATCTTTGGCTCCGTACTAGTGGCTTTATAGCTTATTCTACAGTCATAATTAGCACTGAGCCTACTTAACTTACTTAACCTACTTGCTTAACTTAAAACTTATCTCATTCGCTAAATAGAAACCAATAGGGCATCCTATGAGCTCATCCGACCAATCCTCTTTAAATCACCCCGCTAGCACGGCTGACGCCACACATCAACATCAGGGAGTAGAAGGCGATTCTATCATTACCGTGTTTGACCCTATTGCCCGAGATGCTCTATTGGACAATGAAAAGGACTTGCCACTGCTGGCTGAAACCAAGCTCTTGAGTGAGGTACTGCTTCGAGTGATTGAGTCGCAGACTTCACCAGCGGTGACCCAAACGATTCATGCACTGCTAGACGGGGACAATCCGAGACAGACCATTGAGCAGATACTGCCGACCTTAGATGATACCCAAGCCGAAAATCTCATTCGCGCCTGTAGTCTATTCGCCCAAGTATTCAATATCGCAGAAGACCGCCATCATGAGCGGCGGCGGCGGGCACATGAGCTAGATGACACCCCAGCACGCTCAAGCTTTGAGAATGTGTTGTCGCAGATTCAGGCCAATGGCATCAGTGCAAAAGACCTTAGTAGCGAGCTTAGCTCAATGAGTATCGCTGCAGTGCTCACGGCTCATCCCACTGAAGTTCAGCGTCAAAGTATCCTAAACTTTCATCGCCGTATCCGTGAGATATTATCAGACTACTCGCATTCGACAGGGTATCAGCAGCAGCTGTTTGAAGAGGATATTGAGACGGTCTTATTGGCCCTATGGCAGACCAATGAGACGCGCCACTTTAAGATTACGGTGGCCGATGAGATTGAAAATGGCGTGGGGTATTTTGATTTAAGCTTTTTTCAAGCGTTACCTGCGCTTTATCGCAAGCTGACCAAAACTTTAGACCAGCGTTATCCTGATGCTAAGCTGCCCAACATCATCCATATTGGCAACTGGATAGGCGGCGATAGAGATGGCAACCCCTTTGTCTCAGCGCAGACGCTACAAGATGCCTTTAAGAGGCAGGCAGCAACTGTGTTTTACTTTTACCGTGATGAGCTGGGCAAGCTTTACGAGGCACTGCCGCTGTCTATCCGCCGCGTTAAAGTCAATGACGACGTGCTTGCGATGGCCAATCGGTCGCCCGATACTGAGATATCTCGCACTGAGGAGCCCTATCGCCGAGCTATCGCCTTGATATCCGCGCGAGTGGTCGCCACCAGCCACCGCTTTGGGCTAGATTATGGCTGCCGATTCGGTAGCGCTGAGGCTTACGATGGGGTCGATGAGCTACTGGCTGATTTATCCGCTATTCAGCGCTCATTGATGGACAATGGCAGTACCAAATTGGCTGAGGGTCGCCTTGCAGACTTGATTCGAAGCGTTAGCTTATTTGGCTTTTATCTAATGCCGATAGACCTCCGTCAACATGCCGCCAAACATGCTGACTGCGTGCATGACTTGTTTAAGCATGCCGATTTAGAAGACTATCTGTCTTTATCAGAGTCTGCTCGTCAACGCGTCTTACTGCGTGAGCTGGCTACCCCAAGACCTCTGTTCAGTCCCTATGTGGATTATGAGGAGCAGACTAAGCATGAGCTTGCTATATTCTTGGCCGCTGCCGAGATTAAGCAGCGCTTTGGTGAGCAAGCGATTAGTCAGAGTATCATCTCAAACTGCGAGACCATCAGCGATATGCTGGCCCTTGCGCTATTGATGAAAGAGACGGGGCTGCTGACCATTCAAGCTGGCCGCCCAATCAGTCGTCTCAACATCGTGCCATTATTTGAGACCATTGGTGCATTAGAGGGTTGTATCGAAGTCATTGATGGGCTGTTTGCCAATCCATGGTATAAATCCTTGCTACTCAGTCGCGACAATCTACAAGAGATTATGCTCGGTTATTCAGATTCAAACAAAGACGGTGGCTATATCACCAGTCAGTGGTCTTTGTATCAAGCCGAGCAGCGGCTGGTCGAGGTGTTTGCCAAGCATGATGTGCGTCTGCGCCTGTTCCATGGCCGAGGAGGTAGTGTTGGCCGTGGCGGTGGACCCTCATTTGAGGCTATCTTAGCGCAGCCTGCTCAATCGGTGGCAGGGCAGATTCGTATTACTGAGCAAGGGGAGGTCATCACTGCCAAGTACGCCGATGCCGGCAATGCTGAGCGCAATCTTGAAGCCTTAGTGTCAGCGACTTTGCAGGCTACTTTATTGCCTAATGCCACTATGACGCCTAATCCTAAGCTGCTTGATGACCTATCAAGTGCCGCCTTTGACCATTACCGCGAGCTGATTACTCATCCTTACTTTATCGATTATTTCATGCAGGCCAGTCCCATCACTGAGATTGCTAGCTTAAATATCGGTTCACGACCTGCCAGCCGCAAAGCTTTGGCCAAGATTCAAGATTTACGCGCTATCCCTTGGGTGTTCTCTTGGATGCAAAACCGGTTAATGCTGCCGGCTTGGTACGGCTTTGGCACCGCCGTTGAGCGTTTGCTTGAGCAAGATGAAGGGATGCTAGCAGCGCTACAAGACCATGCCACAAATAGCGCCTTTGTCGAATCGATGCTCTCGAACATGGAGCAGGTAATGGCAAAGACTGACATCGATATCGCCAAAAGTTACGTGGATTTGGCGGAGGATAAGCCAAGGGCTGAGGAGATTTTTGCGCTGATTATGGAAGAGTATCAGCGTAGCCAAAAAGCGCTACTGCTGCTCACGGGTCAAGAGACCTTGCTGGCAGGTAATCGTTCATTGGCCCGCTCATTAGCGCTGCGCCTGCCATATTTGAATGCGCTAAACTGGCTGCAAGTGGCGCTACTCAAGCAGCGCCGAGGTGATAGCAAGTCAGTCCTTCAAGAAGAGATTGATGATGCTAGATTGCTACAATTAACCCAGTTGACCATCAATGGGGTAGCCCAAGGACTTCGAAATACTGGGTAAAGCTCAAACTAAGGTTAAGACAACTAAAGTTCGGCCAGCTGGGGTTGGTGTTTGAGATAGAGAGAGAGGCTTGGCTTTTGGCTGGGCCTTTTTTGTGAGGGTTTGGTTTTTTAATCATGGCCTTCACTATTTTGGTCGAACCGTGACCTTAAAGGGTTCGGAGAATTGCAAAATAAGGAAATTGACCACGGCCAATACGATAGCAATCTCATAACGCGCATAAGCCACCGAAATACCAATAGCCGCTGTGTTCCATAAACTGGCTGCCGTCGCCGTGCCTTTGACACTACTGTCGTCTTTGAAGATAGCGCCGCCACCGATGAATCCTACGCCCGTAATGATGGCATACATGATTCTAGCTTCAGGATTAGACCCATCATAAGTATCCATACCGACTAGCATAAAAGCACAGGAAGCAATACTCACCAGCGGAAAAGTCCTAAGACCCGCACCCTTATGTTTCATCTCTCGATTGAGAGCAATAGGGAGTGACAGCACAAAGGCGATACCTAGCTGAATTAAATGATAGAGCATGAGGTTAAA
>JAUNVX010000032.1:15796-21984 GCA_030540615.1 Psychrobacter sp.
GTGACAGCACAAAGGCGATACCTAGCTGAATTAAATGATAGAGCATGAGGTTAAAGTCTAAGGTAAATTCTGGCATAGTGAGTCATCTTAAAAAGAGGATAGAAGATTAGCTAGAGCATTGTATAGACATAGTAAAAGCCCAACTCAAAAAGGATGGGGTGCTAAAGCTTGCTAGGATAATTGTGGCAGTCCAATATAGGCGGACTTTAAAGCCTACTACTGATAAATATAAGGCTTAGCACAGGTAGACTCAAACAGTCACTTTGCGCCGAGTAGTTAATATCTAGACTATAGAGAGCAAGTTGTCGCCATACTATACGAGACTTAACTAACGATTTTTTATGATTAGCCATTGTTGCAAACGGCTATAATCAGCTTGGCTAAGCCGAGATAAGTTAGCATAACCAATAAGGATATAGATAACAAGAGCAGCAGGTTAGATGCACCGCTGCTTATCTTAAGCTTTGATAATGCTATCTAGGTTCTGTCAATCTAGACTATATAACTCTAAAATATCTAAGTCTAAGCCAACTTAAGTTACACTATTTAAATTTGCACTATATAAATTAAAGCTACTTAATTTACCGATTATTCAAAGAGTCATTTATGCCCCATTCTATCCATCATGAGCCGCATTTGAGCAATCGTAACAGTTGGTTAAGAGCCGCTGTCTTAGGCGCTAACGACGGTCTTATTTCGACAGCAAGTCTGCTAGTTGGGATGGCCGCTGCTAATACCAGTAGCCAAGCTTTACTACTAACCGGACTGGCTGCCCTAACCGCAGGGGCCTTATCGATGGCCGCTGGCGAGTATATTTCAGTCTCCTCGCAAGCAGATACCGAAAAAGCAGACCTGATTAAAGAGCAATATGAGCTGACCCATAATGCCGATAAAGAGCTGCTTGAGTTGACCAAAATTTATGAAAATCGCGGCCTTCAGTATGAGCTCGCCCATCAAGTAGCACAGGCGTTGACTGAGCACAACGCATTAGAAGCACACGCTCGAGATGAGATTGGCCTGACCGAGATTAGCCAAGCTCAGCCCTTACAGGCCGCTATTGCTTCTGCTTTGGCCTTTATTTCAGGCGCTGTCTTACCCATCATTGGTATCTTGGTATTTCCAGCTCATATGATGGTAGGGTCATTGGCGGCTTTGACGCTATTGGGACTCATCATCTTAGGGGTGGTATCCGCTCGCTTAGGAGGCGCGCCTGTTATCCCCGCTACTTTACGAGTGGTGGTGTGGGGGGTGCTGGCGATGCTGGCTACAGCAATGATTGGGCGACTATTTGGGGTGAGCGTTTAGCGGTAGCTTAGAACACTAAGGTAACACACAGCCCAGCATTGTCTTTAGGGCCTAAGGTGTCTTTAGGGCTGACATTACCTTTGGGGTTTAAGGCATCTTTAAGACTCGCGGCGGAGTGGAGTTGAGAATCAGTTGGGCAAAGTATAGAGCGGTTCATAAACACCTCTATACCAGTTTGCTCACAAATGGTCTTGACGATGGATAATCCCAGACCAGTGCCTTCGATATCATCTTGCTTGCCGCCCGCACTATCAGAGCGCTGAACTGCCATATCAGGATAAGGGTTAGCCTTAGTATTAAGAATATTATCCACCTTGCTAATAGCAGTGATATTTTGACTCATAGGGGCAGTAGCGTCAGTCTCTGTGCTTTGGGTAAAACGCACAAACGGCTCAAAGGCTTCGCTATAGTGATTAGGCGTGATACCTTTGCCAGAGTCCATAATCTGTAACACCAGTCTACCCGCCAAGCGCTGTGAGAAGTCGGATTTTACTTTTGAGCCGATGACCTGAGTGCCAAAATCTTGAAGTTTACTAACGCTTGAAAGCGTAGCAGTGCTCAAGGTATCTTTATGGGTTTTGCTAGTGTCTGTAATGGCTTCTTTAAAAGCACCTTTATGACCAATAACAGCTGCTTTGTCGCCCAAAGAAGAGGGGAGCCGCTCAAGCGTCACAACCACTTGGCCGCCATTAGGGCTGTAGACAAGGGCATTTTGGATAAGGTTTTTAATCAGTAATAACAGCGAAGTCTCATCAATTTGAACCAGCGCACTGCTTTGATTCGTATCATCTGCTAAAAGGTTGACGGATAAATCAATGTCTTTGTTATCGGCAATCGGAATCAATAGACCAATGACCTGCTCTATGATGACGCTCACAGAGATTGAGGGAGTGGCCCTATCAGCCGCCACATTGATATTACCAGCACGGGCTAAGGTTAACAATTGCTCAACGAGACGCTGATTGCGCTGTAAGCGGATGGCAAGCTTATTTAAGCCCTCAGCGGTGAGCTCGTCATTATTTTGCCGTTGTAGCCGCTGCAATTGAAGCGAGATGGCAGTCAAAGGCGAGCGCAGCTCATGAGCCGCATCAGCGATAAAGCGTTGCTGGCGCTCAATACTACTTTTGACCAAGTCAAGCAAGCTGTTCATCGACTGAGCAAGTGGCATCAATTCACTGGGTAGATTGTCAATCACCAGTGGACTTAGGTCATTCTCATGGCGGTTATTGATGTCATTATGCAGCTGCCGAACCGGTTTAAACATGCGCCACATGATAAAAGGCAGCAGTAAGGTCAATAGCCCCATACCGATGATTAACGGTAAAAACGACTGCCAAGCACTGGCTTTGGCAAGGTCATCTTGAAGGTCGGTTTGTTGCCGTAGAATGATAGCGACCTCTTCTACGCCGCTAGCGTCTGGGCGTAATACGCTCACATCACTTCGATAAGTGCGCCAACTATGACCATCCAACTTTTGATCGCTGATGCCATCAGGGATTTGATTTAAAAGGTTGCTGGCTATCGGAGTAGAGTCATGGTGATGGTGACCCTCTTGATGGGGAGGTGCTGAGCGGGTAGGACGGGTCAAAGATGAGGCGGATAAAGAAATGATATCTACCGTAATGGCCCCATCTTCGTCATCGGTATCAAAGTGGATGTTTTGAAAGGTTGAGTGGCTATTACTTTTATTACCACCACTACTTTGATTACTATCACTAGCACCTGAATGGTCTTTTATGTCATATTTTGCCGCTTTTTCAAAGCTGCTGGCCGCAGCGTTATCTAATCTATTAATATTAAGCGATTGCTCTAATAAAGCGGCGGTATTTTTTAAATTATCATCCTGAAAGTCGTTAATCTCTTGATAACTTGACCAAAAGCCATAACCCCCCGCCACTACTGCCAATATCAGAAGCAACAGCACGGACCAAAATATCAGCTGAAACTGTAAGGACTTAAAAAGCTGGCGGGCGCTAGTCATGGCTGAGACCTTACAAAAAGGTTAGATTAAGAGGGTGGGGGTGAATCGGTTATGGGCACTAATTTAATAAAAAGGTTTAGCAAAGCTGATGTAGTCAAACGTGTCTAACAAAACAGGCCAGATAGCCTTATTGCTCAGTCTCTGAACTACTGATATACCAACCAAGACCACGGACATTTTTGATGCGCTGTTGGCCAACTTTTTTGCGCAGGCTATGGATTAAAAACTCAATGGCATTGCTCTCAACTTCACCGCCCCAACCATACAAAGAGTCTTCAAGCTCAGTCTTAGACATCACCTTCTCAGGGGAGAGCATAAAAGTGGTCAGCAGCATATACTCTTTGGCGGTCAGCTCCAGAGGGATATTGTCTTTGGTCACGCGTTTATTCGCAGTATCAAGTATCAGCTCTCCCACTTGAATCTGATTGCCCGCTTTGCCTTGGGCGCGGCGAATTAAGACGCGCATTCTAGCAAAGACCTCTCCTAGCTCAAACGGCTTGACCACATAATCATCGGCACCAGCGTCTAAGCCTTTGATTCGGTCATTTAGCTCATCGCGAGCCGTTAATATTAGCACTGGTGTAGTGATTTTGGCGTCTCGCATGGCAGTGAGTACCCCCATGCCATCGATATTGGGCAGTCCTAAATCCAGTAATATAATGTCATAAGGTTGAACTTTGAGGGTCAAGATAGCATCGCGGCCATCCTTCACCCAGTCCACGGTATAGGCTTCATCTTGTAGCGCCTCGCTCAAGCTTTCGCCAATCATTAGGTCATCTTCTACTAGCAATACTCGCATGACTGTCCCTATAAAATACGATTAATAATACGAAAATAGCCAACTGACACAAGGTATCAATCGGCTAAAAATCAAGACTTGGGCTAAAAGAGCAAAGCCAATAATTAACTATTAACCTGTCACTAAAGGACGTTGAACGGGCTTCACAGTAGCATTTTGAGATTGCTCTACTGTTTCATCTGCTTCTTTATCATGCTCATCGTGGTCAGAGGTATCAACTTGGTTGGTCATGATAGTGCCGCTGCTTGCATCAATGACGATTTTTTGAACTTGAGTGCCATTGGCAATCTCAATCTCATATACAGGCTTATTTTGCTCTAAGTCAAACTCAGCTTCGATGACTTTGCCATTGAATTTTTGCTTGGCGATTTGCATGGCTTGAGTGAGGCTGACCTTAGACTGCTTCATCACTGTATAATCTGCGATATCCTCATCATCCATCTGTTCTTGCTCAGTGGATAACACTTTACCAGTGTTAGCATCTATCTTAAGCTCAACCTCATTATTACCTGAGACAAATTTGACTTCGTATTCCCCAGTAGCGGCTGAACCATGGTCATCGTCTAAGTCAAATTCGGCACTGACTAAGTCGCCTTGGTTGGTTTGCTGAGCGATGGCAATGGCTTGCTCTAAGCTGATTTTGCTTTGGTAGGCGGCCACTGCCTCAAAAGAGTCTGATGAGGTGTCCGACTGGCCGATATTGATTTGACCAGAGGCAACAGCCGCCGTGCCAATACCAGCGCCTACGCCTGCGATACTAAGGGCAATAATGACAGATTTGCTAAGCGTTGATAACTTTTTCATGGGGTATATCCTTGTCTGAAAGTAAGGGCTAAGAGGAATGTCTAAAGTTGAGTAAAACTTGCCACCTTGTTGGTGTGAGACCATCATATGACATTAGACATAGGAGAAACTTAGCGCAGACTAAGGGATTCGTTAGTTCCCTCTCAAAGTTATCAAAACGATAATCTAACTTTTACTAAGATAGATGATGCAGCATGAACTAGCGAAGGTCATCTACTACGGCTAACATAGCCACGAGCGACGCTTCACCGAGTTTCATAGAGCGCTCAGGAGACCAGCCAGTAACTGTATCGGGAAGGTTGTCATTGTCTTTAAATGGCATCTCTAAAGTGTTAGCCAGGCAGTCAAAGCGCTCTGCCACCCAATGCGTGGCAAGGGTCATGTTCGCCGTCCCTGGGGCATCAATCTCATACCCGAACTGAGTCTGAAAGTCTGCACTGGCCAGCTTAAGCACTTCGGCGAATCGATTTCGCAGACGCTCTAGACGCTCGGTATAGCTTGGCGTACCTTGAGACCCAGCAAGGAACACAAAGGGAATCGCTTCATCACCATGCACATCATAAAATAGGTCGACGCCAGTCTCTTCCATCTTATTAATCACGTGATAGACTTCAGGGCTCTTGTTCAGGCTTGGGTTTAGCCACTCACGGTTTAGGTTGGTACCAACCGCATTGGTGCGTAGATGGCCGCGCACGCTACCATCTGGGTTCATGTTGGGCACGATGTAGAAGTTGGCTTTGTCTAATAGCGCGCGAGCAGTAGGGTTGTCACTATCTAGTAAGCTATCAAGCAGACCCTCGATTAGCCATTCTGCCATGGTCTCGCCTGGATGCTGGCGGGCAATGATCCAAATGTTGCGTTTGGCTGCTTCCCTATTATTTGCCAGATTTTGACCTGCCTCGCTAGCTATCTTTACCAAAGTTAAGTCACGCTCATCGAGGGTCTGCCCGAGATGCTCTAAGCTCACGAAGGGATGCATCTGTACCGTCGCCAATAAATCTTGATGACGCTGCTCGCTATAGGGGGCAAAGTAAGCTATTTGAATGGTGTCATATTCCATCATTACTGTGATGGTCAGTTTGCCATCTTGATAAGAGGTGGGCAGCCTGAACCAAAACTCTCGGTCATAAGAGGCGACCGCTTGGTAGTTCTCCCAACCATCAGGGAAGGCAGACTCGCTAGCGTTGAGGATATTCAGCACATATTGCTCGCCCACCTGAGCACTTAGGCGAAAATTAAACCATTGAAAAAACTCACCCCCCACATCAGGACGAATCGCCAATTGGATGTTGTCTTTGT
>JAUNVX010000266.1 GCA_030540615.1 Psychrobacter sp.
CTCACCAGATGAAGCCGAAAAAGAGATGATGGCGATGCTGGCGCGTAAAGATAAAATTATGGGCTTTGGTCATGCTATCTATAGCGAATCTGATCCACGTAACGTGGTCATTAAAGGCTGGTCTGAGAAGTTAGCTGACGATGTTGGTGATACGGTTTTATATCCCGTATCAGTACGCTGTGAAGAAGTCATGTGGCGCGAGAAAAAACTGTTCTGTAATGCCGATTTTTTCCATGCCTCAGCCTATCACTTTATGGGTATTCCAACCAAACTGTTCACGCCAATCTTTGTCTGCTCACGCCTGTCCGGTTGGGCAGCTCATGTATTCGAGCAGCGCGCTAACAACCGTATCATTCGCCCAAGTGCCGAATATACCGGTGAAGAATTGCGGGACGTTCCAGAGATAAGTGCGCGTTAATTTTTCTTAAGATAGCCTATTTGTAGGGTACGCTTCACAACCGGTTTTGGTAAAAACAAGTGAAGTCACGCCCTACAAATACTCACCTTTAATTCTAAAAAGTTTTTTTTGCAAAGTCTGATTTTATTGGTTTGATGGTTTTGCTAAAAAAATTTACTACTCTTTAAACTTTTTGCAACCAGCCAACCGCCAAAGGTGAATTATGGACAACGCCCTCGTACAACCAATGAACGAGCAATTTAAAAAACCCCTTCCCGATACCGATCTCTATTACTTTGATACTCGCGAAGCGGTTGAGAATATCGAAGCTGGCGCGTATGACAAGTTACCGTTTTGCTCAAAAGTACTGTGTGAAAACTTGGTTCGCCGTTGTACGCCAAAGGACTTAACCGCTGCACTAAAACAGCATATCTATGGCAAACAAGACTTAGATTTTCCTTGGTATCCTGCTCGAGTCGTCTGCCACGATATTTTAGGTCAAACCGCTTTTGTTGATTTGGCAGGACTTCGTGATGCCATCGCAGAACAAGGTGGTGATCCGTCAAAAGTAAACCCAATCGTCCCGACGCAATTGATTGTTGACCACTCATTAGCGGTTGAACATGCCGGATTTGAAGAAAATGCCTTTGAGAAAAACCGCGCCATTGAAGAGCGCCGAAATGATGACCGTTTTCACTTTATCAACTGGTGTCAGTATGCCTTTGATAACGTCAACGTCGTACCACCCGGTAACGGCATCATGCACCAAATTAACTTAGAGAAAATGTCTCCGGTTGTACAATTGGTAAAAAATAAAGACGGTGAAGAAGTGGCGTTTGCTGATACTTTAGTTGGAACCGATAGCCACACGCCAATGGTCGATGCCTTAGGGGTTATTTCCATCGGTGTTGGCGGTTTGGAAGCTGAAAGCGTGATGCTCGGCAATCCATCCTATATGCGCTTGCCAGATTATGTTGGGGTTAAATTAACCGGTAAATTGCAAAAAGGCATTACTGGAACCGATTTGGTGCTGGCTATGACCGAGTTTTTACGTGATGCCGGCGTCGTATCCACCTATATCGAATTCTTTGGTGACGGTGCGCGTCAACTGAGCGTCGGTGACCGTGCCTCGATCTCTAATATGACCCCTGAATATGGCGCGACGGCAGCAATGTTCTATATCGATGAGCAAACCATCGATTATTTACGTCTGACGGGTCGTAGTGAGGCGCAAATCAAACTGGTTGAGCAGTATGCCAAACAAACCGGGCTTTGGGCTGATGGTATGGAAAATGCGGTTTATGACCGTGTTCTTGAATTTGACTTGTCAGCAGTGGTTCGTAATTTGGCCGGGCCTTCGCGTCCGCATGCACGTGTGTCTACCACAGATTTGGTTGCCAAAGGTATTGCTCATGGTGAAGGTGATAAATTACCTGAGCCAAAAGACGGCTTGATGCCTGATGGTGCGGTTATCATTGCTGCTATCACCAGCTGTACCAACACCTCTAACCCTCGCAACATGGTTGCGGCTGGTCTTGTCGCCCGAAATGCCAACGAAAAAGGCTTATTACGTAAGCCTTGGGTGAAATCCTCATTAGCGCCAGGCTCTAAAACCGTCAAAATGTACCTAGAAGAAGCCGGTTTGATGTCTGAGCTTCAAGAAATTGGCTTTGACGTGGTTGGCTTTGCTTGTACCACTTGTAACGGTATGAGTGGCGCACTCGACCCTGATATTGAACAAGAGATCATCAAGCGCGATTTATTTACCACAGCCGTTCTGTCTGGCAACCGTAACTTTGACGGTCGAATCCACCCGTATGCCAAGCAAGCCTTTTTAGCGTCACCGCCACTCGTTATCGCTTATGCTATTGCCGGTAATATCCGCTTTGATATTGAAAAAGACTCATTGGGCACAGATCAAGATGGCAATGATGTTTATCTAAAAGACATCTGGTTTGATGATGACGAAGTCGATGCTATCGTCGCGGCAGCCGTGAAGCCTGAGCAGTTTAATGCCGTTTATATCCCAATGTTTAATGAAGCCAAAAAAGACACCGGCAAAGCAATAAGCCCGTTATATAACTGGCGCGAGCAAACCACTTATATCCGCCGTCCGCCGTATTGGGAAGGCAAAATGGCAAAACAGAATGCCCTAAAAGGCATGCGTCCATTAGCAGTGCTCGGTGATAACATCACTACCGACCATTTATCACCGTCTAATGCGATTTTAGGTGATTCAGCCGCTGGCGAGTATTTGAATACCATGGGGTTACCGGCAGAAGATTATAACTCTTATGCGACCCATCGCGGCGACCATTTAACGGCGCAGCGAGCCACCTTTGCCAATCCAAAATTACTCAATGAGATGGTAAAAGATGATGACGGTAACGTGATTCAAGGTTCATTAGCGCGTG
>JAUNVX010000267.1:0-2122 GCA_030540615.1 Psychrobacter sp.
TGGTATCTGCTAGTGCCACTTATCAAGACCAAAGCCGCACTTACTATTTGCATACTTCTCCTGAATTTGCTATGAAGCGCATTCTTGCAAGCTGGCAAGTTGCCATTTATCAGATTTGTCCGGTATTTCGGGATAATGAAGTCGGGTCGCGCCATAACATCGAATTTACCATGTTAGAGTGGTATCAGCCGCATTATAGTTTGACTGATTTGGCGGATGAATTGGGCGCGCTGCTTGAGGCGTTATACGGTCATCCCATAGTGTTAAATCATTATCGTTATGTCGATGCTTTTATGGATTTTGTCGGGATTCATCCACTGACAGCGAGTATTCAGGCGTTGCAGGCAGTAGCTGAGGATAAAGGATTATCAGGTTTTGATTTTTCGCCTGATGATAAAAATAGTGACAAAGATGGTAGTAAAGGTAGTGAAAAAGACTGTGATAAAGATAATGGTGGGGAAAACAGCCGGCAAAGTTGGTTAGACTTATTGTTTAGCCATGCTGTTGAGCCAAATTTGGGTCATGACTTGCCAACCTTAATCATTGACTATCCACCGGCGACGGCGGCCCTGGCAAAAACCGCCCTTGATAAGAATGGCAATTTGGTAGCAAAGCGCTTTGAGTTATATATTAATGGCATTGAGATTGCCAATGCTTATGATGAATTAGCAGACGGGAACGCATTACGTGAGCGGTTTGAGCAAGATAATGCGTTACGTCGTCGTCATCATCTGCCTATTATGCCCATTGATGAGCATCTGTTAGCAGCTTGCGATGACTTACCGCCTTGTAGCGGCATTGCTGTTGGGGTTGACCGCTTACTTATGGTAATGACCGGTGCAAAAAACTTGCAAGAGGTTATCCCTTTTCCGAGCGGATTGGCTTAAGGAGCGTCGTGATAGATACCTTGTAAAAGCGCTCCCGTCACTAATATAGAGTTAGCCGTGAACCAATCGATTCAGCCCATCGGCAAATGCTTTTTTATCACGGTCACCGTATGGTTTTTGTCCGCTCATTTGTTGTAGCTCCAACACGCCAGTACCACGCATAGTATCCATAAAGTCGCGCATATTTAGCTTTTGCTTGATGTTGTTTTTATCGTAAACCACACCGCGTGTCGTCAGAACCTTAGCGCCTTTATCCAAAATATCATTAGCCAGTGGAATATCGCTGGTAATTGCCAAATCTCCCGCTTGGATATGCTCAACGATATAATCATCCGCTTTATCAAATCCTGACGACACAACCGTCATCACTAAAAGCGGCGATTTACGCAGTTTAATGGGCTGATTGGCAACGAATATCGCTACCGTCTGCGTTCGCTCAGCGGTTTTAATAATGAGGTCTTTGGCAATCAGTGGCACTGCATCAGCATCAACCCAAATTTGCATTATTTTGCTGCCTTATCATCACAGCCTGCTTTAACGCCAGCTTGCTTTTTGCTGTCTTTTTTCTCGCCATCAGCTTTAGTATCCACATTATCAGCAAGCTGAGTGACGTCTGTATCATCTTTAGTGATTGCGCTGCTGGTGTTATCCAGACCTACCTTATTTGGTAGGACAGCGACCAGCTTGGCGAGTGCCGGCTCTAAGTCAGCAACGTCATTTGGCATTAAGGTAATATGAGCGATTTTGCGCTCATCACGCTCGCCTTTATGATAGCCATGGTAATGGCTGCCATCGATAGCGAGCACCGCATTAATATCCGGATACTGACCCAAGACATTAATCATAATGGATGGGTGAACGTTATCGGTATCGCCAAGCGGCAGTCCAACAACCGCGCGGATATGGTTTTCAAACTGACTGGTAATCGCGCCCTCAATGCTCCAATGTCCTAAATTGTGCACGCGTGGGGCAATCTCATTGGCAAGCAAAAAATCATGACCGCGCTCGTCTTTGGTCACGAACAACTCTAATGCCATGACACCGACGTAATCTAAACGATTCATCACCGTTGATATCGCATCAGTGGCTTGCTGAAATAAATGGCTGGTTCCGACCGCAGGGGCTTGGGTCTTGGCCAGAATACCGTTGTGATGATGATTTTCTACCAAGTCATAACAGCGCACCGTACCATCTTGCGCACGGGCAGCAATGATGGAGACCTCGCGGCTAAAGTG
>JAUNVX010000267.1:2132-2769 GCA_030540615.1 Psychrobacter sp.
TGGCGCAGGCGTAGGCGTCAAGCTGCCTTTGCCGCTGACCGCGCCTTTGAGTGCTTCCCATGCAGCATGAATATCACCGTCTTGCTTAATGACAAATTGACCTTTTCCATCATAACCGCCACGACTGGTCTTAAGGACGATTGGCAATCCTAAAGCCTCACACGCTTGCTGCAGTTCCGTTTCTGAATTGACCGCCATAAATGGCACGGTTGCGATGTCTAAGTCGTTAAACATCTGTTTTTCTTTCAATCGGTCTTGGGCAATCTCAAGAGCAATCGGTGGCGGATACATACCTTGCTTATTACCATTCTCTGATAGTTTCGCTAATTGCTCAACCGTCGTTGTCGGTGTATTTTCAAACTCTAAGGTAAACACGTCAGCTGCTGTAATGAATGCTTCTAATTGATCAGTACTAAACACACGACCATAAAGACTGGCAGGACAAGCGGCATTGTCTTCTAAAAATACGCACTGATAGCCAAGTGGAATTGCCGCTTCAGCAAGCATCATGCCGAGCTGACCACCGCCTAAAATACCGATAGTACGAATGGTTTGGGTGATAGGATAAGCGTTGGCTGTGGTCATGTTAGGCTCTTTGGGTTGGCAATGAATAAAATATTGATTGGATTAAAATAGA
>JAUNVX010000033.1 GCA_030540615.1 Psychrobacter sp.
AAAATAAGATTGTTCAATAAGATAGGATTGCTTAATAAGACAGTACAGTCATTCCAACAATAGTAGATAATATTTTCGCCAGTTTCATAAATTTTTGATGAGGATAATATGCTTAACTCTCTAACCAAACGCTGTTCACGCGCCATTAATAAAACCCTACTAGCCTCAGGAGCGGCGCTATCAATGACGGCCCTATTGGGTGCTATTAACACTGCCCATGCCGAGCCTACAGGCTATGACCAGTTGACCTTTAATACTGAAGTAAAGGCTGATATTGCTAATGATGAGGTCCGCGCAAGCCTCTACAAAAAAGCCCAAGCCAAAGATGCCAAGAGCTTAGCCCGTGATTTAAATTCCTCGATTAACGCAGCGATGGTCATCGCCAAGCGCTACCCTAGTGTGACGGTAAAAACGGGTCAACAAAACACTTATCCACGCTACGATAAAGACGACAAGATTATCGGTTGGACAGGTCAGGCCAATATTGAGCTAAAAAGTACCGACTTTGCTGCCACCAGTCAGTTAATCGCTGACCTTCAAAATACATTAGTAATGGGCGATTTGAGTTTTGGCGTTTCAGAACCCAAAAAAGATGAGCTAGAACGTCAGTTAATGAGCCGCGCCTCTAAAGCCTTTCAAGACCAAGCACAGAACCTAAGTGCCGCTTGGAGCGCCAAAGGCTACCGCCTTATTAGTGTCAATCTAAATACAGGCAGCAACTACCCGCGGCCTATGTATGGCGCTATGATGAAATCTCAAGCCATGGATCAGTCCGTTCCTGCGCAGAACTTTGAATCAGGTGATAGCACCATTACAGTGACAGCCAGTGGCACTATTGAGCTTATTAAATAGCCTGCTTAAAGTCTCGTAATGCTAGTCAGTCTCTTGGCTATTAAAGTAACTAAAAAAGCTGACCCTCATTAAGGGCCAGCTTTTTTAATGATAATCTCAAGCTCAAGCTATTTTTTGAAAGCAGAATCAACCGCCTGCTTAACCTCTTTATTATTGGTATTTTTATTCTCATTTTTACCGTTAGTATTATCGGTTACTTGATCCACTTTTGGGGGAATGATAGCAGAAACTGGGATATTATCTTGTCGTAACTTGAGCAATAGTTTCTGATGCCAAGGTAGATTCTGATAAGCCAATAACTGTTTGGCAATCTGCTTTCTTTGCTGCAGTACTTGCGTGGTCTGCAAAATGTATAAGGTTTGACTGACAGTGGCAATAGACTTACCTTGAGCATTGAGTAATGAGGCTTGCAATTGATGCTCACCTGGCAGCAAATCTACCGTGGGCAAACTTGCGCTAAGACCCTGAGCCATCTCCTTACCATCTAAAGTAATCACCACTTTATCTTTAGGTTTTAACGCTGGACTAATCGCCAATTGTACCTCAATGGTCTGCGCCGGCCTGCGATATACTTGCTCGCTCGTGGGCATAATCATTGAAAACCGATAGTCAGCTGCCTCTGAGACAGGCTGGGTATTCATGGATAGTGTGGGGGGCGTGCTTGACTGCACCGTTAACGGGCTTGCTGTATTGGCACCATTTGGATTACTAGTGACAGCATTAGAAGGTGGGACGACAGGAGGCGTAGGGCTACGAGGCGCTGCCGACACTGTGGGGATTTGAGTATCAATGATTTGAACGGGGCCGCTAGTACTTTGTTGATGATTGTCAGGGCGATCGGTGTAAGTAACATGACCAGTCGCCGGATCAACCACCTTATAGATGTTTCCAGCTTGAGCGCTCATGGCAAACCCCAACACTGGCAGCACTAGGCTTAAGACTATTTTGGACCGTAGAAAATCAGGCTGACGGCTCGCAGAAGGTAATGTCGGTAGCAATCTCATGTGTGCTCTTCTTTAATCAAAACAAAGGTAGGATATTCATTATTATCTTCATCTTACTATATCAATAAAGTCTGAGCACCTCAATTTATCTCTATGGGCTATTTTATCTTTAATATTTTCACGACATTAAAAAATCCAGCCAAAATTAATTTGACTGGATTTTATGAATTAGCGCTATCAGACTATCGTATTAGCCTAGTTATTAGCAGCTGTAGTACATATCAAACTCGATAGGATGAACGGTGATGTTCAAACGGTCGACTTCTTCTTGTTTTAGCTCAATATAGGCATCAAGCATATCTTTACTAAACACGTCGCCTTTTAGCAAAAACTCATGGTCGTCTTTAAGGGCTTGAAGCGCCACTTCTAAGTTTTCGGCCACAGTTGGAATCATGGCTTCTTCTTCTGGCGGCAAGTCATACAAGTTTTTGTCCGCTGCATCGCCTGGGTGCATCTTATTTTGGATGCCATCAAGACCTGCCATCAATAAAGCGGCAAAGGCTAAATATGGGTTGGCCGTTGGATCAGGGAAGCGAGCTTCTACACGGACGCCTTTAGGGCTGGTCACATAAGGGATACGGATAGAGGCAGAGCGGTTACGAGCGGAGTAAGCAAGTTTAATCGGCGCTTCATAATGCGGCACTAGACGCTTGTAGCTGTTGGTCGATGGGTTGACGATAGCGTTAAGGGCGCGAGCATGCTTGATAATACCGCCGATAAAGTATAAAGCTGACTCAGACAATCCGGCATATTCATCACCAGCAAAGGTGTTGACGCCATCTTTAGAGATGGACATATGCACGTGCATTCCTGAACCATTATCGCCTACCATGGGCTTTGGCATAAAGGTAGCGGTTTTGCCGAACTGATGGGCGACATTATGGACCACATATTTGAACTGTTGGACTTCATCTGCCTTACGCACCATAGTGTTAAACGACACGCCAATCTCAGACTGACAAGAGGCCACTTCATGATGATGTACCTCAACGCGGTCTTCACCCATGATATCTTCGATACGCTGACACATGACCGAACGAATATCTTGCGAGCTATCAATAGGAGGCACTGGGAAATAACCGCCTTTTACGCGAGGACGGTGAGCCATGTTGCCCCACTCATACTCTTCGTTAGTAGACCAAGCCGCTTCTTCAGCAGTAATCTTTGAGCTAGAGCCTGACATATCGACAGACCACTTCACATCGTCAAAGATAAAGAACTCAGGCTCAGGACCGAAATAAGCAGTATCACCAATACCTGTTGACTTTAAGTACTCTTCTGCGCGGCGAGCAATAGAGCGTGGGTCACGATCATAGCCTTGCATAGTGGTAGGCTCGATGATGTCACAAGTCACCACGACTGTGGTCGCATCAAAGAACGGGTCGATAAATGCGGTTTCAGCATCAGGACGCAAAATCATATCTGACGCTTCAATGCCTTTCCAGCCAGCGACAGATGATCCGTCAAACATTTTGCCATCTTCTAGGGCATCTTCATCGATTGAAGAGGCAGGATAGCTGATATGCTGCTCTTTACCACGAGTGTCAGTAAAGCGAAAATCTACCCACTTGGCATTGGAGGATTGGATGAGATCTAATAGTTTATTCGACATGAAAGGACTCCCTTTGATTAATCATGATGTTGGGTTGAGCGAGGACTGATTGGCCCATAAAACATACAAATATCTGAGTACCATAAGCGCATTATAATAAGCTAGCTCTTATAAAAGACGGTCATAAAAACCTAACTATTATAACTAAGGCAATTATCATAATGAGCATAACTAGGTTATGCTACCGCGCTTAAGTATAGGTCAAGGCGCTAAAAAATAATAGGCGCAATTTTTAATCACCTTTTAGAGGGTCGCCTTGCTGGCATAAATCCTATCAGTCAATTATTCGCTATTTAACAGCAATAATAGTCGCTGATAGCGTGCCTTGAACTACATGCTGCAATCCTTATGCCAGTCATAATAGCCATTATTGATGACTATTTTTAGGATTATTAAAGTTAGCTTAGGCTATTTGCCCTATTTGAGTACATATTTCAGTTAAATTTTGCACCATTATTTATCATATAAAATTAGCACAAAGGTTAATGCACCAAATTGGTTATTATTTTTGTTCTATGTCTTTAACTTTAGTTGGCCTATTCATTAGTGTATTGCTAAAAGGGTTTGACTTGCTAATAGAGGCTTAGGCACCTACATATTTAATCCCTTCAAAAATGGTGCTAAGATACTGGGCAACTTTACCTTCCCTTATTTATCAGATTCTACCTCTATGAGTGCAGTTAATTTAGACTACATAGATATCAGTTAATTTAGACTAGATAGGTACAATGAAGATAAAGCGATATTTATTATTTAATTTGTTCATGATGCTTATTCAACACGGCGAGTTGTATGACTGCTATCTCCCCCGTCTTAATGATAGATAATTATGACAGCTTCACTTATAACATCGTACAATATCTCAAGGCGCTGGGGCAGAACGTTATAGTATGGCGAAATGATGCCTTTGACTTGGCAGATATTGCCATGCTGTCTCCCACCATGATTATCATTGGCCCAGGACCGGGGCGGCCTAGTGAGGCAGGCTTGACCTTGGCGCTGATTAACACCTTTAAAGAGGACTACCCTATATTAGGGATTTGTTTAGGCCACCAAGCTATTGCAGAAGCATTTGGGGCGCAGATAACAACAGCTAGGCAGATTATGCACGGTAGGGTCTCTGATATCTATCATCACCAGCAAGGGGTGTTTGCGCATCTTCCCTGTCCTTACGAGGCCACGCGTTATCACTCTTTAATCGTTGCTAAGCAAAGCTTGCCTGATTGTCTTGAGATTACCGCTTGGACCCAGTCAGATTTAAGCCCACCAAAGACGCCGAAAATATCATCCACTCAGCCTTCTACTCAGCTTTTTGAGCCGCGACCTAATTTACCTAAAGATGGGCGACAGATGGATGACTTAGGGTTAGGTGCAGGGATAGATGAAATCATGGGAATTCGGCATCGCCATCTGCCGATTGAAGGCGTTCAGTTTCACCCTGAATCTATTTTAAGTGAGCATGGTTATCAGCTGCTAAATAACTTTTTGCGCCAACATCAGCAGGCTATGCTCAGTGATGACAATCTACCTTGCCCTAATTGACTTATACTTTTTATTTCACTTTGAACTTAAAGTTGACGTCACCTTTTAATCATTACCTTTAATCCCTTATAAACTTTAGCCAGCGAGCCACTATGTCAATATCTCCAGAATTTACTCAAGCCCACTCCTCTACTGACATTCATGCCATGAGTGACGAGCAGGTTTTTAACTTATTAACCACGGCTTTGAGTCATCTATTAGAGCGCATTGACTTAACATATGAAGAGATGCGCAATGTGATGCTAATCATCATGCAAGGCCGCTGTAGTGAGGCCATGATGGGGGCAATATTGGTCGCTCTAAGGATGAAAAGCGAGTCCATTACTGAGATTACTGCAGCTGCCAGTGCCATGCGAGAGTTGGCAGATAATATCACGCCAACTGGATGCGACTACTTAGTCGATATCGTTGGGACTGGGGGTGATGGGGCCAATTTATTTAATGTGTCAACAGCTTCTGCCTTAGTAGCAGCAGCTGCAGGGGCGCAAGTGGCCAAGCATGGCAATCGCGGGGTATCGACCAACTCTGGAAGCTCAGACTTATTAGAACAAGCAGGTATTAGCCTCAGCCTAACGCCTGCTCAAGCTCGATTATGTATCGAAAATCAAGGGATTGGCTTTTTGTTCGCGCCCAATCACCATAGTGCCATGCGGCACGCCAATCCAGTCCGCCGCGCCCTTAAAGCTCGAACCATCTTTAATATCTTGGGGCCACTGACCAACCCTGCTGGCGTGCCTAATTTAGTGATTGGTGTCTTTACTGATACTCTTTGTGAGCCACTCGCCAACGTCATGAAAAATTTGGGGGCCAATCATGTGATGGTGGTGGGTGCCAAAGACGGACTTGATGAGATCAGCCTAGCGACCTCCACCACGGTGGCTGAGTTAAAAGATGGCAAAGTCAGTGTCTATGAGCTAATGCCAGAGGACGCGGGTATCGAATCGCAGACACTTATCGGCCTAAATGTGAGCTCGCCAGCTGATAGCTTGTCGCTGATTCGTGAGGCTCTATCGGGCGAAGAGACTCAATCTCGCCGTATTATGAAAGCGCGAGATATGATTGCTCTAAATGCAGGAGCAGCCATCTATGTCGCAGGGCTGGCTAGCAACTATGCCAATGGCGTCAGCCGAGCTCAGTCTGTCATTCAAAATGGCATGGCGCTTAGCAAGTTAGATGAGTTAGCCGCGTATACTCAGTCTTTATAGAGCTTATTTAAGTTGGCTGCAAAAGATTAAGACTTTATCTCAAGTAATTATTCATCACTTTATTATTAATTGGACTTATATGACTGCTACTTCTCATATTCCATCAGTATTACAACGTATCGTTGCCACCAAGCATGAAGAAGTTGCCACGGCTAAAGCCGCTATGCCTTTGGCAGACCTAAAATCTCAGGCCGAGCATATCACTACCGAGCGTCGTGGATTCGCCCAAGCGCTACGCTGTGCCGAAGACAAGCAAGGGGTAGGTATTATCGCTGAGATTAAAAAAGCGTCCCCCTCTAAAGGTATCATCAATCATAATTTTGATGCGCCCGCTTTTGCCCGGCAATATGAAGCCGCAGGAGCAAGTTGCCTGTCTGTTTTGACAGATCAGCAATATTTTCAGGGCGATGATAGCTACCTTGGGTTGGCCAAAGCAGCCTGTTCACTGCCCATCCTTCGTAAAGACTTTATGGTAGATATCTATCAAATCTATCAGTCCTATATACTAGGTGCCGACTGTATCTTACTTATCATGGCTTGTTTGGATGATGCCACCGTCCGTGAGCTGCATAGCGTGAGTATCGACTTAGGCATGGATGTATTAATTGAGACCCACACCCAAGAAGAGCTGGAAAGGGCGCTAAAGCTCCCCTACTCTGAGCATAATATATATGGTATCAATAACCGTGATCTAAACACCTTTTCGGTAAATCTTGACACCACTATCCAGCTTAAACAAATTTTAGATCAAGCGTTTTCTAGCTTACCCTCAACGCCGCTTTTGGTCACCGAAAGTGGCATTCATGGGCCTGAAGATGTGGCTTTAATGCAAGCCAATGGCATTCATCAATTTTTGATTGGTGAGCAGTTTATGAGGACAAGTCATCCAGGAAATGCGTTACAATCGTTACTTGCGAGCGTGTCCTTACCGGGTTAAGGTAGCGTCATAAGTTAAGCCACTTAATTTTTATTCTTTCACTTATTAGACAGTATTATCGTTATGGCAAATCTATTTTCAAAAGAAGCTCAAGAGCAGCTAAAGTCTTTAAAAAGCACACTTTCTACTGGCCGTGATACCACCTCTGACGATCCTAAAGACGTCAAGCCCACCGATCCGGTCAGTCTTCCTACCCAAAAGCAAGTCAACAAGACTGTCAAACAATTAGGCAGTCAGCATATAGATGATGACAAAGTGTTGTTTATGCAGGCCATGGCAGGGGTTCAACCGATTGAAGACAAAAATGTCATCTCGCCCGTTGACAAGCCAAAAGCCAATAAGCCTGATGCGACTGTCTTATCCAAGCGAGCCGCAGCGCAAGGTAGTGATGCGCCTACTTTGGGTGCGGGTCTCTCCGACATGCAGGCACTACTAAACCCTGTCGCTGGAGATGCCTATCTAGCTTATAAGGTCGCGACCTTACAGAGCAAAGTATTTAATCAGCTCAAACAGGGCAAAATGCGTTGGTATGACGCCGTCGATATTCATGGCTGTTCTATCGATGAAGCGCGCGCCGCCATGACCCAGCTGCTGGCGCAGGCCAAAGCCAATAATGAGACCGTGGTCAAAATTGTCCACGGTAAAGGGGTTGATGCTATCTTAAAAACCTGCGTTAACGGCTGGCTGCGCCAATTGCCTGAAGTCTTGGCCTTTTGCTCAGCACCGCCTAAAGATGGGGGCAACGGAGCTGTTTTGGTTCTGTTAAAAAAAACCAAGACTGATAAAGAGTAACAAGACTGCTATAGCAGCGACCCAAAAAGGCCGACCTTAATTATATTAGGGTCGGCCTTTTTACATTTTTACATTGATAATGAGTGGCTGCTTTACTGCTGCCCATACTGTTTTTTCTACTTTTTAGCCAGCCGCTCTGTTGCTAATCTCTCTTCTGATAAGGGGTCTTTAGAAGAGTTGTCTTTTGTTAAGCTGTCTTCTGATAACTTATTGTCTTTAGCATCTGAGCTACTACTTAGCTTGTTGAGCCGATGACTACCCTCATGCCCGGACGTCTGTTGTTGATTGACCACCAACTGCTGAGTAGGCAAGGCTTGCTCCACCTTGAACTGCTCAACTTGTTGAAGCACTTGCATAAATAGCACATTTTGCTTTCGATAAAATTCTGCCACATCCTTGGCAGTCACATATGCTTGTAGCTCAATCACATAACAGTCTTGACGAAGCTCACTGATATAAACTTGATTGCGCTCTTGATTGGTTAAGTCATGATGGTCCAAAAACTCATCCAGATGATTCACCAATTTAAATATCTCTTCAATATCAGCACTACGCTTAATATAGAGATGATGAAAGAATCGAAACATATCGCGCGAGGTAAAATTCTCAATCTGCATGGACGAGAAATCCCCATTGGGAATGGTCACTACTGTGCGATTTAGAGTTCGAACACGGGTGGAGCGAATGCCAATATCAATGACGGTTCCCTCGTAAGTCCCAAATTTACAATAGTCCCCGACTCGCACAGGAGAGTCTGCCACTACAACGACACTGCCGACTAAGTTTTCAATCGTTTTTTGCGCGCCTAACGCCAGTGCCAAACCACCGACCCCTAACGCCGCAATCCCTGTGGTTAAGTCAAAACCAAGATTGCCAAAGATGACAATGGTGGCAAATATTAACAATAAGGCTTTGGCAAGCTTTCTAAGCAGGCCTAAAATAGAGACTCGTTCGGTATAGTTCTTTTTATAACTTAAATGCTCCGCTCGGTTAAAGACCGCGTCAATCACTCGTAGCAATAACCAAGTCAAGGCTACCCAAGAGGCAATGTCTGTTAATCGGTTCACAGGGGCGCGCACTGTCACCGATACCCCAGCGGATACCATAATCTCCGATAAAATAAGCGCCATGATGACTACTGCTAAAGGCAGTATCACATTGGTGGTTAGTGGCAATGGTTTATTTCGGACTCTAGGGTAGATAAAGTTAATGACATGGTATAGCAGCCAAACCACTATATAAGTGAGCATGAATGTGGTGAAGGTCAAGATAAGTACGGCACTGATATCGGCTAAATCAATCCCAAAAAACTTCTTTCCCTTGAGTGAGGTGATGGTGTAACGCTCAACCAAAGTAGGCTCAGCATGCTTAATCACATCCGGAATGGCCTTGATGGTGTCACGCGAGAACTGCCAATACTGATCACCTTTTCTATTAGTGACTCGCTCTAGTATTAGACTGACGCTCTTTTCACTAACACTGATACTGCCCACCTTTTCTTGATTGGGCGGTAGCTGGTCTCCCATCTCACCTTCAGGCGTATTATTAATCTGCAAATCAGGCTCAAAACGGCCACCTGCGTCCAGCGCTTGCTTAAATTGCCTCACCACTGTCGAAGGATTATCTGACTTGGTCAAATTTAGGTAGTTACTGGCCAGCATCGCGTCATTGTCGCCCAAAGCTTTGATAAAACCTTGAACGGTATGACGAGGTGTGTCTCGGCCAAAAGCATCAGTGACTGGCGTATTTTCGCTTTGATTCAGCCCCAAAGAGCTGCTAACTGTCGCCTCTGATGTTTCAGCGCCATGGCTATGACTCGCCATCAGTGTCAATGTCAGCGACAATGCTAACGACAAAGCCAAGGCCAACCAACCTTTCATTCGCCAGTTTGCCACTGTCCTACCCTTTACAAGCGATGGACTAACACTCAAACCTTGAAGGTAATCATCACCCTTACCCTCAGCCAGTTGGCTTTGAATCTCATATCGCTGCGTCTTATTCTTAGTCACGGTCATAATTGTCACTTACAGTATTTGAATCAAAATATAAAATCAAAAACCAGATACCCTACATTTGGCTAGCACTATGATAACCAACTTTGCCCCAGCAAAGTGAGTATTTGCCACAAAATCATCGAATCAGTAAGAATCGTGTAGTGCGGTGCACTATTGATAGCAGGGCCGTAATATTGAGCACTATAAACATTTATCGCCTCAGACCTAACTTAATTACCCAGTTTACTCTCTAGCCTCTCTTCTAATGTGTGGTTTCACTCCTACAATTATCGCCTAGTCATTCTTTAACCACTGGCTAATCGTCGATTCGTCCTTACCTATCATAGCTATCCTTATAGCTATTCCCTAAAGATTATCTTTAATTCCACTTTTTATTAACCCGTAGTCCTTATTGCCCTTACTAACTTGAATGATATTCAGGTCAAGTTGAGTAAAGATATCTTAAAAGAGGTTTATAAACTTGGGTAATTTTAAGATAATGGGCACTTTAATAATTGTTGTTTTATCTTACGCCAGTCTTACTAGGGTCCATTATGACTATGCCACATTTTATTGATGCTACCACTACTGCTTTACGCCTTAGTGTCTTAACTGCCATGGGTATTAGCGCGTCTACCTTAAGTTTTGCGGTGACGCCGCAAACCCAGCCAGACGTTTATGTCATGCCTCATCCAAACCCTATTTATACACCACGCGCTGAGCTTGAAGAAATTGTGGTAACAGCTGCCCGTACCCCTACTAAGCTGAACAATACGATTGCTCAAACCACTGTGGTTGATAAAGCCGCCTTACAGCATTATCAAGGCCAGTCAGCTTTTGACGTTATTTCTCGCCAGCCAGGTGTAAGCTATTATAGTAATGGCGGCCTTGGCACCAAAGCCAACTTTTATATGCGCGGCTATGATGGCAAGCAAATATTGGTACTCATTGATGGGGTTCGCTATAGCTCTGTCAGTGATGGCGGCGCTGCCCTTCAGTTGCTCCCTGCTGACCAGATAGACCGTATTGAAATACTTCAGGGTGCATCAGGCTCTAGTATTTATGGCGCTGATGCTATGGGAGGCGTGATTCAGATATTTACCAAAGGCCAAGATATTGAGCAAAGCCAAATATCAGTGACTGCTGGCGTGGGCTCTCACAATCAATATCTTTATGGCGCAAGTGCTCAGCTTCGCAATAATTCAGGCACTGCTTTAAGCTTATCTGCTAGCCATAATGAGACTGATGGGATTAATGCTACGTTGCCAAATCCAAGCAATCCTTTCTCGCCTTATAACAAAGACAAAGACGGCTTTGAAAGTGACAATTACAGCTTATCACTCACTCAAAAAGTCAATGACGCTTTGCTGGTCGGTGCTAGCGGCCTATACAGTGAGTCAACCAGTCAGTTTGATAAGGGCCCTAGCCAAGGCGATGACAATACACGCTCTGAGCAAAAAAACGGTGCTGCTCAAGCCTTTGTCGATTGGCGCTATGCTCCTAGCTCTTCTGTCAAGCTCTCCTATGGTCAGTCCCAAGACAAGTCCTATAACTATGGTTACAACAGCTTATATGACTCTGAGCAGCAGCAAATTAGCTTGGTCGGTCGCCATCAGCTGCCTGTAGGTCAAGCCGTCTTTGGGGCTGAGCACCTCAAGCAATCTTTAGATTCAACCGCCTATAAAGTTGATGATCGCAAGGTCACTAGCGGGTTTGCAGGATACGTCTTAGGCTCTGATAGCTTTGATGCTCAGGCCAATGTTCGTTATGATGATTTTTCGGAATATGGCAGTCAGACCACCTACAATCTAGGCGGTGCTTATCACATTACCCCTGGATTTCGCGTAGGGGCTAACTATGCCAAAGGCTTTCGTGCCCCTAGCTTTAATGAGCTATTTGGCTATGGCGGCAACCCCAAGCTAAACCCAGAAACCAGCGACAATTATGAAGTCTTTGCTGAGCTAAATTCGCTTAATAACATCACCCGAGTAACTGGCTATAAGAACGATGTCAAAGACTTAATCACTTACGTCTATGAGCCTACCACTGACAACCCTTATGCAGGTAGCATCGAGAACGTTGATAGAGCCAAAATTAAAGGCATTACGCTAACTTCAGATTGGTTTATTGAAAATTATTTATTGGGATTTAGCTACGATTATATGCAAGCTAAAGACGAAGGCGACTATACTGGGCGAGTTGATGATTCAGGAAATCCTATAGACTATAACGGAAACTTTCTAGCTATTCGCCCTGAGCATAAAGGGCTGGCCTATATTGGCTATCAATGGCCAAGCTTTGATATCCGAGCTGAATATCAATATGTAGGAGATTACTATTATAATCTTAATAATGACGATTCGCAGTTGGTCAAAAGCCATGGTTTAGTCAATATCAGTGGCAACTATCAGTTAACGCCAAAGCTGTCAATGACCGCTCGTTTGAATAATCTAACCAATAAAGAGTATGTTAGTGCCCCCGGCTATAATACTGAGGGAACCAATTTTTTTACCTCGCTAACTTATAATTTTTATTAATTTAAATGAGCTTGTAAGTCTAAAAAAACGTCACTTTCGAGTGGCGTTTTTTGGTGATATGGGGCTTAAAATACAGCCTATTATTTTTATATTGAGACGAGGAATATCCTTAAATGAATGCTATTTTCAGAATCAATAGCTTTTGAGAGCATGACAAAGAAGCCTAACTGCTTTACAATGACGGTCGCCGAGAGGTGTTGCACCATCGATATAAGGGCTTCAATTTTTAGCCATTATTTATATTATTATATCGATGTTAGGCTCGGTACGCCTTAATCCCTGTTTTACTTTTGACGGATAGATTCAGCTGTGAACAACGACACCTGCGTTATTATTCTTTTTATCACTCAAACTTTGATAGGAGCATATTATGGACGCAGTGTCTAATGCTAGTCCGGCCACCTCTGCCCATACGATCGACCCCTCTTTTACTGACTATAAAGTCGCTGATATTAGCCTAGCTGATTATGGCCGCCGCGAAATCGCATTGGCTGAAGCTGAAATGCCTGCCCTAATGGGACTTCGTCGCCGTTATCAAGCGGAGCAGCCTCTTAAAGGCGCTAAAATCGTCGGCTGTATCCACATGACCATCCAGACCGCTGTGCTTATTGAGACCCTGATTGCTTTGGGTGCTGAAGTGCGTTGGACCTCTTGTAATATCTTCTCAACTCAAGATCATGCCGCCGCCGCTATCGCCGCCGCTGGTATCTCTGTCTACGCATGGAAAGGCGAGACAGAAGAAGAGTATGAATGGTGCCTTCGCCAACAGATTCATGTCGGCGGTGAAGGCTCAGGTCAGCTTTGGGATGCCAATTTAATCTTGGATGATGGTGGTGATCTGACTGCGCTTATCCATAATAATTATCCGCAAATGTTGGACAATATCCATGGTATCTCTGAAGAGACCACCACTGGTGTGCATCGACTTATCGATATGCTCAAAAAGGGCACGTTGAAAGTCCCTGCGATTAACGTTAACGATGCAGTGACCAAGTCCAAAAATGACAATAAATATGGCTGTCGTCATAGTTTAAATGATGCGCTAAAGCGTGCCACTGATATGCTACTTGCTGGTCGCCGTGCCTTGGTGATTGGTTATGGCGATGTGGGTAAAGGCTCTGCCCAAAGCCTTCGTCAAGAAGGTATGATTGTGCGCGTCTCAGAGGTGGATCCTATCTGCGCCATGCAAGCTTGTATGGATGGCTATGAGGTGGTCTCGCCTTATAACGCTGGTCAAAATGCGGGTACTGCCGAGTCTATCAATACTCGCCTGCTTCAAGACACCGACTTGGTAGTGACCACCACCGGTAACTATCATGTCTGCGACAAACATATGCTAGCGGCGCTTAAGTCTGGCGCTGTGGTTTGTAATATTGGTCATTTCGATACTGAAATCGATACTCAGTTTATGCGCGATAACTGGCGCTGGGTTGAGATTAAGCCACAAGTACATCAAGTGTATCGCTCTGATGAGGATAGCGACTATCTTATCTTGCTCTCTGAGGGCCGCTTAGTGAATCTAGGCAATGCAACCGGTCACCCCTCACGCGTGATGGACGGCTCATTTGCGAATCAGGTCTTGGCACAGATGTACTTGTATGAAGAGAAGTTCGCCGAGCTGCCTGTTGATGACCGTTATAACAACCTATATGTCAAAGTTTTACCCAAAAAGTTAGACGAAGAAGTCGCCGCCGCCATGGTTGAAGGCTTTGCAGGTGTTCTAACCAAGCTGACCCCTGAGCAAGCTGAGTATCTTGGCGTTCCTGTTGAAGGCCCATTTAAGCCTGATGACTATAAGTACTAAGGAGCGCGATGTGTCTCAGCACAAACCTAGCATCTCTTTTGAGTTTTTCCCCACTCAAACTCAGCAAGGCAAAGACAAGCTCATTGAGACCTTTGATAGTCTGAATGAGCTATCGCCCAGTTATTTTTCGGTGACTTATGGCGCAGGCGGCTCCACCCGTGAGCGCACTTTAGACATCGTTGATAACTTATGCCGTAGGAGTGACACCCCTATTGCGCCGCATATCTCTTGTATCGGTGATAGTAAGGCCCAAATTGCTGAGCTGCTTGATCGCTATCAAGCCCAAGGTATTAATCGATTGGTTGCCCTGCGCGGTGATTTGCCGTCTGGCCAAGTGGGAATGGGTGAGCTGCCCTTTGCCCTTGATTTGGTCAAGTTCATTCGAGAGCATGCCGGAGAGCATTTTTATATCGAAGTCGCCGCTTATCCTGAGATGCATCCGCAGGCTCGTAGTTTCGACTTTGATATCCAAAACCTAGTCAATAAGTTCAATGCTGGTGCCGATACGGCGATTACACAGTTTTTTTATAATGCTGACAGCTATTTATACTTGCGTGATGCTTTAGAGAAGCATGGCGTCGATACCACGGCCAAGCCGTTGGTAGCTGGTATTATGCCCATTATTAATGCCACCTCTTTAATGCGCTTTGCTGACAGCTGCGGGGCCGATATTCCTCGTTATATCCGCAAGCAATTGGCTGACTTTGGTGATGACAAAACCTCTATTCGTCAGTTTGGCTTTGATGTGGTCATGAGATTGTGTGAGCGCTTAATTAGTGAAGGCGTACCTGCTCTACATTTTTATAGTATGAATAAGACTCAGCCCAATCGAAGATTGGTTGAAGCTTTAGGCTTGTAGCAGTTGCTTAATTAGCAGCGATGCTTACTATTACCCTTTTTTATTACCCAGATTCTTTATAGTGTCTGGGTTTTATTTGGCCTCGTTTTCTCTTCTGCAGCTATGAGTTATTGCTCTTCTACCCTATAGTCCTAAACTTTCTCATTATTTAATTTATCAACTTATGTCGGAAAATACTGTATTATATTTTCTTATAAGGTAAAGTAACCCTATAATAATATTTTTGCTATCTCAGGCTTTTAACTTACAGTCCCATAAATAGCTCCATGACTTATTAATAACTTTTTTATATTACCCTTATTCTACTTTATTGATTATAATAACTTGATTACAATATAGTTAATTGATTCTATATTTTATAATAAATCATTGTAAGAGTTTAGAAATCTTTAGTTATCATCCTCGCTAAAGTTAAGCTAAAAGTTAAGTTATGGCTAATGTTGATGACAATAGGGTTATTTCTAGGTTGTTTTATTTGATTATTTACCGAGTTTATTATTAATGCGCAGATTTTATTACGACACGACTACCCAAACAGGCAATAGTGTTTTAGTTCCCTTAAACAGCTATGATATAGGGGCGACTATTGTCCTTCCAGATACTGTTTTTCATCATTGGTGCCGAGTACTTCGCGCTCAGATTGGCGATGAGGCTGTACTGTTTGATGGATTTGGGGGAGAATACGTGTGCCAATTGCGTACGATTCAAAACAAAACTGCTTCGGTCACGTTGAATGGCTTTGATGCCAAGGACCACGCGCCAAAAGTGCAAACGCTGGTGGCTATGGTCATGAGCCGAGGCGACCGAATGGACTATGCCATTCAAAAAGCCACGGAGCTTGGCGTGACTGCTATCCAACTTTTGACCAGTCAACATGGTGAAGTCCATCTAAAAGCCGCTCAAATCCCCAAAAAACTTCTACATTGGCAGCAAGTTGCCCTTGCAGCATGTGAGCAGTGTGGTCTCAATCGCCCGCCGCTTATTCTAGCCCCTGTCAGTATTAACGACTGGCTAACTAATAATACATTGCAGCAAACTTCTGAGCGCCAGCCATCGGCCATTGACAGCCACCAAGTCAGCGATATGATAGCCCCTTTGCTAGCAGATTCGTATTATCAAGCTATTAACGCCTTACCTCAATTACGCCTGTTGCTGGCTGTTCCTAAAGCTTTATCGACCCTTTCAGCTACTGTAGAAGGTTTTAATAGTAGTGATCAGGATAGACAACTTAATGAACAGCCGTCTATCAATCTCTGTCATCCTCAAAACCAACCCCTACTTTGGCAACACATTCAAAAAGTTTGTCAAACCTCGGCGGCCTACATCCAATTATTGATTGGCCCTGAAGGCGGCTTTAGCCAAGAAGAGCATGAGCTAGCAGTGGCGACAGGGTTTTTGCCTTGGCAATTAGGAGAGCGAGTGCTACGGGCAGAGACCGCTCCTGTCGTGGCTTTAGCGACGTTACATAGCTTGTCTATGATATCGTGTTAATAGCAAGTATGAAGTTCACACGAGTCTGAGCATAGCAACAATATTTGCAAGATTTGAAGAGGTAAAGCTAGCCTAATAAACACAAATCCTCGTTAGCAA
Organism: Psychrobacter sp.; assembly: GCA_030540615.1. Taxonomy (GTDB): domain Bacteria; phylum Pseudomonadota; class Gammaproteobacteria; order Pseudomonadales; family Moraxellaceae; genus Psychrobacter. The sequence goes on from JAUNVX010000033.1 coordinate 16,729, forward strand.
CATTTTGGCAAGCAAGATTAAAATATCAATACAACAATAACTATCTGTCAGTATTTGGCCCCACTTCATCGACAAGAGACTATATCATGCCTGACCTAACCACTCTTACTTTAGACGCTAAGTACATGATTTTGTCCGAGTGGTATCAATTGTCTGAAGAAGCCATCATCATTTTAGATGCAGAATTTAGATATATTGAAGTCAATAAAAGCTATATCGAGCTGATTGGTTTTGAACGCAAATTTTTAGTAGGTCGGCTATTTGGGATTTATCAAAGCAATTTTGTCGAAAAAAGTAGCCTTAAGCTCATCAAAAAAGCCCTGAGCCGCTTGCCCCTGAACCAAAGTTATCAAAGAGATTTTTTGGCCATGACCAGCTATGGCATCAAAGTACCCATTAACATGACCATTTGGCACCTTGAAGCTGATGACCAAAGCTACTATCTTTGCATCTTTAAAGACAACAGTAGCATTCGTGAAGACCAGCAAAAGATTGAATACCTTCAAAACTATAATCCTTTGACCAATTTGCCCAACCGTCAATTTTTTGTTCGAAGACTGAGTGAACTGCTTCTTGATAGCTATCAAGAGGTTGCTGTGGTAAGGATTAGTATTGACAGTTATAGATTATTGGTCAGTAGCTTAGGCCAAGAGACAGTTGACTTATTAATTTGTCAATTCGTTCAGCGCATCTCAGACCTTAACTTATCTAACCTTAGCTGCTTTGCCCATTTTGGCGGTGATAACTTTGCGATGATTTTTGAGCTCAGTGAAGTTAATCTCGTCCGCAATCAGCTAGATAGCTTGATGCAGCTTTGTGAGATACCGTTTAGCGTTAATGACAGCACCTTATATATCCATATCTCAGTAGGGGTCAGTTACTATCCTGGTAATGGCCAGCAAATGGATGTTCTCATTCGACATGCCGATAAAGCTTTAGAATATATTAAGCATCAGGGCGGCGATGATATCTACTGGTTCAAAGAAAAACTCAATCACAATAAGCTAATAGACTTGCAGCTTGAGACTGACTTGCGTCAAGCCTTTGATGAGTCACAGTTTGTCGCTTACTACCAGCCTAAGGTTGAGTTATCAGGAGGCAAAATCGTGGGTTTCGAGGCGCTAGTACGCTGGCAGCACCCGACTCGCGGCTTATTGCCCCCTAGCGAATTCATTGGTGCCATCATTACTCATAAACTCTCCTTCGATTTATTTCTGCAAATGGCGCAAAAAGTCGTGGCACTGTTAGCGCGTTGGCAAGAGTTAAATCTAAAAGCCCACTTGTGTCTCAATGCCGACGCTGCAGAATTCAATCAAGTGACCTTTGTGACGGCTTTACATAATTTGTTGGCTACCCATGATATTGACCCTGTTAATATTCATATTGAAATGACAGAATCTTCCTTAATGCTGCGTCATCAAGCTATCAAAGCTCAACTCGCTGCGCTAAAAGCCTTAGGGGTTTGTCTGGCGCTCGATGATTTCGGTACAGGATATGCCTCATTAAGCTATTTACAAGAGTTTCCTTTTGACTTTATTAAAGTCGATAGAAGCTTTGTCGCAAATATCACTGAAAAACCTATTCAGCAGCATATCGTCAAAGCCATCACCACTCTCGCAGACGCCTTAGATATGAAGATAGTGGCTGAAGGTATAGAAGACATTGATCAGCGTCATCTATTAACAGAATTGGGCTGTCAATTTGGTCAAGGGTATTTATTTGGCAGACCCATGACCGAGGACCAAGCTACCTCCTTACTCCTAGATCAAGCCAAATATGGTTTGGTTTAGTCTTTAGAGTCTGTTGGTCATCATAATCAGAAAGACTCTGATTCCAATAGAATGAGCTGTCCTGTATGGCTCATTCTCGCCTAATCATTATCATCAAAGCAGCAGCACATCTTCTCATTTTATGTCATCTGCCTAGTAGCCAATGATAAATAAATCTAAATTTAGTCACGCCACCGCCAACTTACTCTGAACTTGCCAATACTTCTTATGACTTATCAGTTGCACAACACTGCTTGTATTATAAGGGCTTAACCTCTATCTTTTGTTTAATGATTAGCCGTTAAGGCGTCTTTGTCATGGGTATCTTGTTGACAATGCTCATTTGCCTGATAATGCTTGTCAGTCGTAAAAAAACCGGTATCGCTTGGTATGAAAATTAGTTGCCATGTTCAGCTTTGCAAACTGCATTGTCATGACAAAGCCTTGTCTAAAAGCGCCATGTCTTTGAATAAGCGAAATGTCTTTAAGTTTCAAAACCCCTTCTTTAGCAGAATTAGCCAATATAAGGAATTCATTAATGCAATATAAAGCCCCGATTCGTGATATGAAATTTGTCATGCATGAACTTCTCGATTGTGCAGCCCACTATCAAACTATCCCCGCTTTTGAACATGTTGAGCAAGATATCATTGATAGCTATCTTGAAACGGCCGCAAGCTTTGCAGAAAATGAGCTATCTCCTATCAATATGTCAGGGGACGCAGAAGGTTGCCACTTTAACGATGGTATTGTGACGACTCCTAAAGGCTTTAAAGAAGCTTACAAGCAATATTGTGAGCTTGGTTTTACCGCATTGACGGCTGAAGAAGAGTTTGGTGGCCTAGGCATGCCAACCTCATTAAATTCTGCCATTAATGAGTTTATGGGGACGGCCAACTGGTCATTCTCGATGTATCCTGGGCTATCAGAGGGGGCAGTCTCTACCCTTGAGCATCATGGCACCGATGATCAAAAAGCCATGTACCTACCCAAATTAGTGAGTGGTGAGTGGTCTGGGGTGATGTGTTTGACAGAGCCTCAGTGTGGCTCAGATCTCAACCTAGTTCGCGCGAAAGCTGACCCTAATGCTGATGGTACTTATAGTATTAGAGGCAATAAAATTTGGATATCAGCAGGCGAGCATGATATGACAGATAATATCATCAATATTGTGCTGGCTCGTCTCCCTGATGCTCCTGCGGGCACCAAAGGCTTGTCTTTATTTATCGTACCAAAGTTTATGGTTAACCAAGACGGCAGCTTAGGCGCTCGAAACGCAGTCTCTTGCGGCTCTATTGAGCATAAAATGGGCATCAAAGCTTCAGCCACTTGTGTCATGAACTATGACGGCGCTACTGGATTTTTGATTGGTCCTGAGAACAAAGGCCTTAATTGTATGTTTACCTTTATGAATGTGGCCCGTATTGGTACTGCCGTTCAAGGGGTAACTGCTTCTGAATATGCTTTCCAAGGTGCCCTACCCTTTGCCAAAGAGCGTTTGGCTTTACGTGCATTAGGCGGTGCTAAGTTCCCAGACAAACCTGCTGATCCTATCATCGTCCATCCCGCTGTCCGTGATATGCTATTGACTACCAAAGCCTTTGCTGAAGGTGGCCGCGCGCTCATTTGCTATATGTCTCAGTTTGCCGATATCGTCGCAAAAGGCGAAGGCGATGCGCTAGAATATGCGAACCAAATGCTGTCATTATTGACCCCTATTGGCAAAGCGTTTTCGACCGAGACGGGCTTTGAGTCGGCCAAACATGGCGTTCAAGTTTTAGGGGGTAGCGGTTTTTGCACGGAATATGGTCTAGAGCAAAATATTCGTGATACCACTATTGCCTGTATTTATGAAGGCACAACTCAGATTCAATCGCTTGACTTATTAGGCCGTAAAGTGCTCGGATCTCAAGGTAAACTTTTGGCTAACTTCACCAAAGTTATCCATCAGTTCTGTGAGGCAAACAAAGACAATAATGAGTTAGGTCAATTGATTCAGCCGTTAGCTAAGCTCAATCAAGAGTGGGGCGAGCTGACCCAGCGTATTGGTATGCAAGCCATGCAGACGCCTGAAGCTGTAGGAGCCGCTGCTGTCGATTATATGTACTTTAGTGGCTATGTCACTTTGGCCTATTTGTGGGCCAGAATGGCATTGGTCGCTCAGCAAGCTTTGGCAGCAGGTAGCTCAGAGCAAGGCTTTTATGATGCCAAAGTCAAAACGGCTAAGTTCTACTTCAGCAAAATACTACCGCGGACCCGCACTCATGTAGCGCGTATAGATGCTGGTCACGAGCCATTTATGGACATGGATGTTGACCAATTTGTTTATTAGTCAAAGCTTATAAGCAGGTTTAAACCAGAAACTGTTAAGTGAGAGACTCAGGCTAGTTTGCTTAACTTATAATCTACGAGCAGCGTCTTAGGGCGCTGCCAACCCATTTATATTAATCGGTAATCATTAGTTATTTAGTAATCTGCTGATTGTCGATTCGCTAATTTTACTTATTTTTTTACCTTTACCTACCGTAAGGAATGATCATGGCCGTTTATAACGCTCCGCTAGATGACATGCGCTTTATCTTAAACGATGTCTTTCAAGCACAAAACTTTTGGCAAAATAACGAAAAGCTAAATCATGTTGACTTAGACACAGTGAATATGATTTTAGAAGAGATGGCCAAGCTGTCTAAAAACGTCTTGTTGCCACTCAACCGCACAGGCGATGAAGAAGGCGCTGTTTACCAAGGTGATGGCGTTGTCACTACCCCTGCAGGGTTTAAAGAAGCCTATCAGCAATATGCTGAGTCAGGCTGGATTGGTCTGGGCGGCGACCCCGAATACGGCGGTCAAGGCTTTCCTAAAATGGTCACCATGCTGACCGAAGAGATGGTCTTTACCACCAACCAAGCTTTTGCTCTCTATCCAAACCTAACAGTCGGTGCTACCTTATGTATGCTAGCGTCCGCTTCAGAAGAGCAAAAACAGACTT
>JAUNVX010000268.1 GCA_030540615.1 Psychrobacter sp.
TATCCCTAGTAGTTATATTCATAATATTTTGAAGCAAGAAGTGGCAAAAGGGTTTCTGGAGGAAATGGAGGTCGCAGATATCAAAAAAGCAAAAGGCGCTAAAATACTATACAAATCTAAGGTGCTTTCAAAAAATATTAGAACTAATACTATCGTACTTGATTGATTTAAAATTGCTTATAGATAGACTTTTGTTCTTGGAATATATATTAGTAAAACCGCTAGATAAAATTCATATTCGAGATAATAAACTACTGAAAATAGACTGTATCAGCTGTTCTATTGATAATACGCTATTGGCCTTAATAGACCTTTTGCAAGAGTACCATTTCATTGACTTCTAGCGATGAAGTTCCAAAGGCTAGAGATGAGCTATACAAGAAGTCTAGTCAATCTATTTTAGATATGATACAGAGTCGCTAATATGAGTTTACGCCTATCTCAGTGACATAATGACTTCTAGCCAGTAAATTTATACTACCGCCTCATTTACGGTCCAGTTTCAGAGAGGGCTGACTATCATGTCTGTTATTTTAAATGACTCTAAGTTTCAAAATTATACGGGAAATTGGAGGTACGGTTTAGCCCTGATAGCAGCGGTTAACCTACTGGGGTGAGCGAGGTGCAGTGACTTGGCTAGAGGTGGTCGCTCGAATGTTGGAACGACTCTAGTCTGTGGTCACTGCCTCACCCAGGTTAGTAGGATAATAGCGAATAGCAGAATCAGCTACAAAACCAATCCTGTTTTAAAGTATTTTAGAACACGCTAACTGGCCTAAGCCAAGTTAGGATTAAGCCACCTTTCAGCCGTCTTGATATCCCAGCCCTTACGCTCGGCATAATCCTCTAATTGGTCACGCTCAATTTTACCCACATTGAAATATACGCTTTCAGGATGTGAGTAATAAAAGCCACTGACGGATGACGCAGGCCACATGGCAAAGCTCTCGGTCAAGATTGTGCCGATAGCCTCGGTCGTACCTAGCCAATCGAACAGCTTGCCCTTTTCGGTGTGTTCAGGGCAGGCAGGGTAGCCAGGAGCAGGGCGAATACCGACGTATTTCTCACGGATTAGCTCTTCATTGCTCAGCGACTCATCCGGCTGATAGCCCCAATACTTCGTGCGAATGAGCACATGAAGATGCTCGGCAAAGGCTTCGGCCAATCGATCACACAAGGCTTGGGCCATGATGGAGTTGTAATCATCGCCATTGGCCTTGTACTCTTTGGCCAGCTCATCAGCGCCCTCGATAGACACGGTAAAACCGCCTAGGTAGTCAGTTTGCGTCTCTAAAGGACGATCGGACAAGCCATCAGCGGGAGCGACGAAATCAGCCAAGCTATAGTTGGGCTTACCACTGGCCTTGTCCGACTGCTGACGCAAGTGCTCAAACACATGAGTGGGCTGACCGCCCTCGTTGATGGGCTTATCATAGACGCTTACCGTATCGGCCCCAGTGCGCAGCGCAGGCATAATCTTAAACACCCCTCGGGCGCGGATTAGCTTCTCATTCATCATCTTTTGCATCAATTCATTAGCATTGGCGAATAAATCCTTGGCCTCTGTGCCCACCACCTCATCATCAAAGATTTTGGGATATTTGCCTACCAGTCCCCACGAGATAAAGAAGGGCGTCCAGTCAATATAAGACAGTAGATTATCAATTGGATAATCATCCAAGATGACTTGGCCCAAAGTATTAGGGGTCGGCGGGGTATAGGTGTCCCAATCAAATATAAAGCCTTGCTCAATGGCTTCAGCGTAGCTTAGTTTGGCGGCTTTGGGCTTACGATTGGCAAGACGCTCACGTACTTTGGCATACTCAGCCCGGGCTTCACTGATTAAATCGCCCCGATGCTCTTTGGATAGCAGCTTGGTCACCACGCTGACAGCGCGTGAGGCGTCAGTGACATAAATCACCGCATCGTTTTGATAGTGAGGCTCAATCTTGACCGCCGTATGCGCCTTGGACGTGGTAGCACCGCCAATCATCAAGGGCAAGGTCATGCCGCGCTCTTGCATTTGCTTGGCGACATAGACCATCTCATCAAGGCTTGGGGTAATTAGGCCGGATAGGCCAATGATGTCGCATTTCTCAGCGATAGCGGTGTCCAATATTTTCTCACAAGGGACCATCACCCCAAGGTCGACCACATCATAGCCATTACAGCCGAGCACCACACCGACGATGTTTTTGCCGATGTCATGAACATCGCCTTTGACCGTGGCCATTAGGATTTTGCCTTTGACTTCACCCTCTACCTTTTCGGCTTCAATATAAGGCTGAAGCCAAGCCACCGACTGCTTCATCACTCGGGCGGATTTGACCACTTGCGGCAGGAACATTTTGCCCGCACCAAACAGATCGCCCACGACGTTCATACCGTCCATCAATGGCCCTTCGATGACATCCAAAGGTTTGGGGTATTTCTCCCAAGCCTCTTTGGTATCTTCATCGATATAAGTGGTGATGCCTTTGACCAGCGCGTGCTCGATTCGCTTTTCAACTGGCAGCTCACGCCAAGACAAATCAACCGTGCCATCGTGCTTTTTGCCGCCTGCCACATAACCCTCAGCGACGGTCATTAGGCGCTCGGTAGCGTCTTGCCCCGTCACGCCTTGATTGCGATTGAGCATCACATCTTCAATTGCCTCGCGTGCCTCTTTAGGGATTTCGTCATAGACCTCTAGCATCGCAGGGTTGACGATACCCATGGTGAGTCCCGCTTTGATGGCGTGATAGAG
>JAUNVX010000269.1 GCA_030540615.1 Psychrobacter sp.
TAATAAGGCTCGGTCAATCTACGCTCGACGCCCAATGTTTGCGCCAAAGCGCTGCCCTTTGAGCAAAGCTTGCCAAAATTGGCAGGATGATTAGGGTCACCTTGGACACTAATAGCGCCTGAGTCATCAACACTTGCCAATACCCCGCAGCCTACTCCGCAATAAGGGCAGGTGGTGCGAATGGGATCATGTGAGGCAGACAGATGGTGGCTAGTTTCGATGTCTGTGGTTTCAATATCGGTGGCTTCAATATCGATGCTTTGGATAAGAGAATGAGCTGATGGGTTGCCGTTGGCCGTTTTATTATTTTCGATGGCTATGTTTTTAGTGTTTGAGTTACTTTGGGTGGTAGCGATAGTTTGGCTTCCTAATGTGATAGATCGGGCTAAAAAATCTGACTCGTGGCTGGCTAAAGTAAAGCTGGCTGGGTTACTAGGAGTCATTATGCTAGCTCCTTGACCATATCAGCGTCAACAGCTTGCGCCTCACTTAAGTCCTCTAAACTAGGACTTAAGGTCTCTGTGCTGTTGCCTTTTAAAGTGGTTAAGTCGCAATAAGCTTCCCCAAAGATTAAGTCGTCTTTGATGGCTGATATATCTGTTTGCTCATTAATCAACTGGCTATAAAAGCTGCCTTCATTGACCTCACCATAGAGCACTGCTCCCACCAATTGATTATCTTTGATATACAAACACTGATAATGATCACTATCCGGCGCACGGTAAACAATGGTTTCAACTTGCGCCCTATCCTCCGACTCAAAGTCGATTTGACCGGCTGAAAACACCGCCACCCCTGAGACTTTAAGCTTAAGGGACAACGGCTGACTGACAAAAGCCTGCCAGTTATCTTGCGGCTGACTCAATACCGTGATTAAAGTATCGACTTGTTGGTTAACGGGCGCTACCATGCCAAACAGCTCCTCATATAGCTCAACACATTCGCCGATCGCATAGACATTCTCGCAGCTGGTGTGCATACAGTCATCCACGACGATGCCGCGGTTGACCTCCAGCCCTGCCTGCTTGGCCAAAGCAGTATTGGGGATGACGCCCACGGCCATGACGATGAAGTCCGCTGGCAAGGTGCGACCGTCTTTTAATGACAAGCCTGTAACCTCTCCTGCTTCATTGACCTGTATAGTTTCGGTAGCTGCTGACACTTCAAGGCCGACATCGCGCCTTGCCAGCTCCTGCTGCAACAGCTCGGCAGCTGGCAAATCCAATTGACGATTGAGCACATAACCATCCACATGGATGACTGTCATGGTCGCGCCTTGAGTGGCTAGGGCGCAAGCGGCTTCAAGCCCTAAAACGCCGCCGCCAATGACCAATCCTGACTTGCCTTGTTTGGCATATTCAGTCAGCGCTTGAACATCCGCTAAATCACGAAAGACATGGACACCTTTGGCATCATGATTGGGAAAGGGGATAACGCGGGCCGTAGAGCCTGTAGCAAAGACCAGCTTGCTATAGCCCAATGTATTGCCATTGTCCAAGATTACTTGCCGCTGCTCAGTATCAATGCTATCGACACTGACCCCTGCCATGACGGTAATGCCAAGCTGCTGATACTCTGACTCATTATAGAGGTAGGTATCATCAAACGCCGTCTCACCGGCCAGCACTGGCGAGAGCATGATTCGGTTGTAGCCGACCTGCGCCTCTTTACTGATTAAGGTGATCGAGGGTTTGTTGATGTTGGTAACTAAGGTCTTCGAAACTAGGTTCTGTGAACCCAAGCCCTTGGCATCCAAGCTATCAGCCTCTTGTCTTTGCCAAGCTCTAGCAAGCTCAATGGCCAGTCGACTGCCTGCCATGCCAGCACCGATAATGACGATACCCGCTGATGGCGACGCTTGAGTATAGCAATCGGTCGTTAAAGTAGAGGTTGAAGGGGTAGATGGCGTATTAGCATGAGCGAAAGAGACGGCAGCAGCTTGTGACATGAGAGACCTTAGCCACGCTTGGCAGCATTAAGTTGGGCGGTTAAAGCATCATTAGCCAGTTAGCAATAGCTTGACCAACAAAATAATGATAATGACCAACTCAATGAAGCAAATGCCATGCCATACCAATAAAGGGTTGCGTACGATTAGCGGTTTGGGATCGCTCTGAGCCGCTAGATTATCAGGGTTAAAATCTTGCAAAAACTCACCAATGGCTTGATATCGCGCATTGGGATGGCTATGCAGTGCCCTTAGTAGCGCTTGCTGACTGGTAGGCGGAACATTATTTTGATGCAAAGCGGCGACTGGCATCATTAAAGACTGCGAGGGCGTCATCAAGGCTTGGGTACTAAAGGGCCGCTGACCCGTTAGCAGCTCATAGCCAATCACTGCGATTGAAAACAAATCTGAATGCACCCCTTTTGGTGCATCGCTGTAGTATTCTGGTGCAGCATAATGCAAATCACCATTTGGAGGCCGTGTGCTGTCTTTCAAAATAGACGAGCTAGCCGAACCAAAGTCAATCAGCTTCACCGCGCCGGACTTGGTCAGCAGGATATTCTCAGGTTTGATATCTTGATGCAGCAGGTAGTTTCGGTGCATCACCCGAACCGCCATACCGATTTTGGTGAGTAAATCATAAACTTGCCAAACATCACAGGGCGCATTTCGGTCCATAAAGACGCGCAGACTCTCCCCCTCAATATACTCTGTCAAATGATAGAGATAAGGTGAGCTGGCGGGAACTGGATAATAACGCAGCAGTCCAGATTCTTGAGCACTTGTTCCTA
>JAUNVX010000270.1 GCA_030540615.1 Psychrobacter sp.
GGTTACGCTTTTATACGTCTATGACTGGTCAGTGAAATATTAATGATGCTAGAATACTTGACCTATACTATGACAGACACTCTTTTATCTTTTTTTCACCCATCGATAAACAAATTTTACGTACTGATTTAGATTAGGTTGCCTAGTGTTCATGGGTCTTTTATCTATTAATCCGTTTTAGCGTGGAATTTTGTTTGGGGTATTTTGACTGAAGATGACGACTTATGATTGACGATAGCACCTCAGCCCTTAAGGACAAAACCACCATGGATCAAGAACAATTTGAGCAAGCCGCGCTTCATTATCACGAGCATCCGCGCCCAGGTAAGATATCAGTTACCCCTATCAAGCAGTTGGCTAACCAACGTGACTTGGCGTTGGCTTATTCTCCAGGGGTGGCGGTGCCTTGTCTTGCTATTCAAAAAGACCCGAAACTGGCGGCTAAATATACAGCTCGAAACAACCTAGTGGGTGTTATCACCAATGGCACAGCGGTACTAGGTTTGGGCAATATCGGTCCATTGGCCTCAAAGCCTGTGATGGAAGGTAAAGGTGTCTTATTCAAAAAGTTCGCTGGCATTGATGTTTTCGATCTTGAGCTTGATCAAAATGACCCGGATAAATTCATTGAAGCAGTGGCGGCCTTAGAGCCTACCTTTGGCGGGATTAATCTTGAAGACATCAAAGCCCCTGAGTGTTTCAGAATCGAGCGTGAATTACGCAAGCGCATGAATATCCCGGTTTTTCATGATGATCAGCACGGTACCTCCATCATCGTTGGCGCAGCCTTACTCAACGCACTACTACTCACTGGTAAAAAGATTGAAGAGATTTCAGTGGTTTGCTCAGGTGCTGGCGCGGCAGCTATCTCTTGCCTGGATTTGATTTGTACTTTGGGCGTAAATAAAGACAATATCTTCGTCTCTGACTCTCGCGGCATCATCAGCACCACTCGCGAAAATCTTGATGAATCAAAACTACGCTATGCACGCCATACTACTGCTACGACTATTGATGAGGTCATCGAAGGCGCGGATATGTTCTTAGGCCTATCAATGCCTGGTATCTTAAGTGCGGATATGGTCATGCGCATGGCCAAAGACCCTATTATCTTTGCCCTTGCCAACCCTACCCCTGAAATCATGCCTGAGATTGCTCACGCAGCTCGTCCTGATGTGATTATGGCCACTGGCCGCTCTGATTATCCCAACCAAGTGAATAATGCCCTTTGCTTCCCCTATATCTTCCGCGGAGCTTTAGACGTTGGGGCAACCACAGTCAATGAAGAGATGAAGGTAGCCTGCGTTAAGGCCATTGCGGCTATGGCTCATGTGGAGCAGCGACCCACCAAAAACGTCAGAAGCATCGAGAGCATGAAGAGTTTCGGTCGTGATTATCTTATCCCAGGACCGCTTGAGCCTAACCTAATCATCGAGATTGCCTCTGCCGTTGCCAAAGCCGCCATGGAGTCTGGCGTTGCAACGCTGCCGATTGAAGACATGAATGCCTATCGCCAGCAGTTGTCCGAGTTCGTTTACAACTCTGCGTTTGTCATGAAGCCTATTTTTGCAAAGGCCAAAACAGCGCCTAAGCGTATCGTATACTGTGAAGGTGAGGATCAAAATGTCCTACTAGCGGTCCAAGTGGTGGTAGACGAAGGATTGGCCTATCCTATCTTGGTCGGTCGTCCTGCTATCATTGAAGCCCATATCAAGTCATTGGGGCTACGCCTTAAAGATGGCGAAAATATCGACATCGTCAACCAAGATGATGACCCTCGCTACAAGGACTACTGGCAGTTCTATTATGAGCGCAATAAGCGCCGCGGCGTGAGTGTTGAGCTGGCTCGTCGTGATGTGCGCCGTAAGACCACGTTAATTGGGGCTTTATTGGTCGAGCGTGGTGATGCTGATGGTATGATTTGCGGCACATTTAGTTATTATGACCTGCACTTAAAATACGTTCAAAACGTCATTGGCAAGTCAGAAGGGGTCAAAGACTTTTACGCCATGAATGCTATCTTGATGCAAGACCGCAATCTATTCATCGCGGATACTTATATCCATGATGATCCTACTGCTGAACAGTTGGCGGAGATGACCATATTAGCGGCTGCTCAGCTGCGCCGCTTTGGCATCACCCCACGGGTGGCGTTGGTCTCTCACTCAAACTTTGGCACATCAGACAAGCCAAGTGCGGTCAAGATGCGCCGCGTTCACGAGCTGCTCACTGAGATGAAAGTCGACTTTGAATTCGATGGTGAGATGCAGGGTGACGCTGCATTAAGCGAACATATCCGCTTAGAAGACTTGCCATCTAGCACGCTTAAAGGCTCAGCCAATCTGATTATCTTACCGACTTTAGATGCGGCCAACATTGCCTTTAACCTGCTTAAGACAGCGACCAACAGTGCTTCAATTGGCCCCATCTTATTGGGTGCGAGCAAGCCCGTTCATATCCTCACGCCTTCTGCCACAGCTCGCCGCATCGTCAATATGACTGCGCTAGCTGTCACTGAAGCGCAAGATATAGAGGCCGCTCCTGTTACTCTTTAAGACTTATCATTTAACCTTTATCAGTCATTAATAGTGGATGAAGGTTAAATCGATGAGTTGAGTCTCAGGGCTAATTAAGGCCAATGTTGTTTGCTATAATCAAACCCGTTCCTTAACATTAAGGGACGGGTTTTTAATTTTGCCTGATAAAACTATTATCATTAATAGAATAACT
>JAUNVX010000271.1:0-1377 GCA_030540615.1 Psychrobacter sp.
AAGCGGACTGAGGCAGGCGCAAATTCATCCCAGTGACTCTGTATCAAATCCTAAGTGGATTAACTATACACAATTATTAACTAGGTAATACCAATAATAAATTTTAAGATAGCTAATAATATGAATGATAATAAATGATAGGAAGACTAAAAATATGAAACATCCTTTGAACGGGTTTACCGCAGCCACTTGCCTAATATTATCTATATTAGCCACCTCATGTGCCTCAATTAGCGCCACTAGCCAGCCTAGTGGTATAGATATAGACGCTGACCCTACCGAAGAGACCATGCAAACGCTATTGGGCAATGACTTGCAGTCCAAGCTTAAAGCTCAGTTAAGCCCGCAAGACTATGAGCGATTTAACTTTAATTTAAAGAGTTTTAGTGCCACTACCCCATTAAACTCTGGGGGCAAATACTATGAAGGTCGCCGTGATGAGCTTGGGACGATGTCAGGCATTGTCATCACCCCTGACGGCTATTTTTATTTGGCTTATACCGTACCCTCTAATACAGCAGGTGGGCAGCCACAGAGCATTACTTATGTCACCAATGATGGAGTCTGCAAAGAAGAAGTGCATGATGCGATTAAGGTAATAGCTAAGTTAATGATGCAGTCGCCTAAGATTAGTTTCTCTAACCCAAGACAAACTATCAATACGCCGCACAGCTGTGACCAAGTTTATGGTCGGCAGGACTTAAAGTCACCAGTGTTTAATAGGCGATAGGAGCTAATATAGTAAATAGGCCAGTTATTCCTTGAGTATCAGGTGGGCGCATCAGGCTGCTGCATCGGGTCAGCCTTAGCAAAGGCAGGTAATGATCGGCAGTGGTCATCTATGGCAACGATATTAGGGTAAGGGGTGAGGTCGACCTTAAAGCGCCGAGCAGAGGAGACCTGCGGAATCAAGTAGCAATCTGCCAAAGTAGGGCAATCACCGAAGCAGAAATTTTGACGGGTCTGATCAGCGGCTAGCAGCGTCTCAAGAGCAGTAAAGCCTTCAGCGATCCAATGTTGACACCATGACATCACCATCTCTTCACTTGCCTCAACCTCACGACGTAGATATTGCAGCACTCGCCGATTATTAATCGGATGAATGTCGCAGCCAATCATCGCAGACAGCGCTCGCACTTGCATCCTTGAGGCCGCGTCTTTGGGCAGCAAAGCAGGCTCAGGGTAGACTTCCTCAAGCCATTCCAAGATAGCGGGGCTTTGAAACAGTTGCAGCTCATCAGCTTGAAGCACAGGTACTAGCCCTTGAGGGTTTAAGGCTTTAAATACCGCACTTAACTGCTCATCTTGGGCCAGATTGACTGCGATATAGTCATAGTCAAGGCCTTTGAGATTGAGGGCAATGCGGGTCCTATAAGA
>JAUNVX010000271.1:1477-2721 GCA_030540615.1 Psychrobacter sp.
TACTTAACCAATTTGAGCATAAATCAGGTATTAAAGGTGAGCGTCATTTGGATATTATAGGCAAAATAAGCCAAATACCATTTGTCGCTAATTTAGCTAGTTACGCAGCTAACTTTCGTGATTATTGCGTTAATGTGTATATAATCGTGCCTTCCTAAGCGCTATTAATAGGCTTATTAAGGGTAGCTTGAAAGGTCAGGACATATGAGTGGCAATGAGCACATATGGGTCGATGCCATGCAGCGCCCTAACTCTTCCCAATTAACTGAGCAAAAAATGTCCTTATCCAATCCCAAGTTAGCCACAGCAGATTCGCAAAGTCCTAATCTGCACTCTCAAAACCCTAAATCTCAAATTATCCCCGCGACTTTTCCGCCGCCTACCCAAGTGACCAAGGACAGCCGGGGCCAAAATGGCGTTCAGTCTCTCGAAATCGGACTGTCAGTCCTAGACGTCCTGATTGATCGTTGTCAGCCCATGATGCTCAAAGACATAGCGGGTGCTATGCAGATGCCGCCGGCCAAAGCGCATCGTTACTTGGTCAGCCTAATCCGAAAAGGCTATGCGCGTCAGCTCAGTGATGGCCGCTATGGGCTTGGCGCTAGGGTTGATTATTTGGGAACCTTGGGGCACAGTGGCCTTAACCAGCACAATATTCTCCAGCGACTGGCCACGGCCTCAGCCGCCATCAGAGATGCCTTAAACTGTGCTGTTCAAATCGCTAAATGGGTCGATGGCGTCCCCATTATCATTCATTCTATCGAACCTGACAGTCCCATCAGCATCATCACTCGTATTGGCTCAAAAATGCCCTTGACCACTTCAGCCACGGGGTTATTGTTTGCCAGTTATCAGCCAGTAGCATTGATTGAACCGTTAGTAATCGCTGAGTGGCAAGACCAAAAACAGAGCCAAGGCCAAATAAAGGCTCATTGGCAACAGTTTCTGCAACAGCGTACTCAGATACGCGATCAAGGCTTTGCGATGGTCAGTGGCGATATGGTAATAGGCATCCATGCAATCGCCATTCCTGTGCGGCCATTAGTATCCTTAGACCCCAGTCCACTTAAAGATAATCAACTATCAGATGGCGAAGAACCAAGCCACAATAATAGCAGCTCGATAATTAATGACCCGAAACGTAAAAACCACCCTAGTGAGACTCAAATGCCCAATCTAGAGTATGTCATTACCGTCATTGGCACCTCAGAGCAGCTCCCGCTTGCCGAGCAGCAGTCTATAGC
>JAUNVX010000034.1:0-1606 GCA_030540615.1 Psychrobacter sp.
CGGCAATATATTCAGCAGCTGCGTAATAAATAAGGTCAAAATCAGATTATTAAATCACCTAGCGACTTGATTATTTGCCAAGCCTATTGACCTTTTTAAGGTTTGATAAATCATTAACCTTAACTTTATAACTTGAATAAAAAGAGAAAATTTATGAGTTTAAATTGCTATCACTGCGTGACCACTCCTTTAATGCCCATCCAATTGGACGACACCTTGCCGGCATTAGGATGCTCAGACTGTCGAGGCGTCTATTTGGATTTATTGACCTATCGTCATTGGTTAGAGCGTCAGCCTAAGGCAGGACAGAACCTACTAGATGAGACATTAGCCTCTGATTCAGAGATTAATATCGATGAGATTGATAACACCGAAAACGCGTTGGTCTGCCAGCGCTGCCGCAAATTTATGTTGAAATATCGCATCAATAACGAGCATGAAAACACCATTAATGTCTGCCATACTTGTGATGATGTTTGGTTAGATAGTGGTGAGTGGGCGCTGCTTAAACATTTGAATATGCAGGATAAGCTTACCGAGGTGATGAGTGAGCCATGGCAACAGCACTTACGTAGCGAGGCAAAGGAGCAGTCATTTAAAGCACATTATCAGCGCTTATTGGGTGAAGACTTTGCTAGAGTAGAGGACTTTGCTACTTGGCTAGCGGTGCATCCTAAAAAGAGTGAAATTCGTCATTACCTCTCGCAGCTGCATCAGTAAGGCAATGGCTATCAGCGACGACCCAAATTTATGATAATCCTTATTAGACTAGTCAAGAGTTAGTCGAGTTAAGCATGGGTATCTTACTCAAAAATATAGCGCTTACAATCTATCACATGACTTAAATTTTGGGTTTGTTAAGATAATAGGGAACTTACTAGAACTGGCTATAAAACGCTTAGTGTATCTTGATTCATTACTCAATACTAAGCCAGTAGCAGCTTTATAATTAATCAGTCGATAATTAACAACCACAAAAGGATTAGACCATGGCACATTTAAGACTAGGTGATAAAGCCCCCAATTTTGATGCCCCAACGACCGACGGCGATATCAATTTTTATGATTGGGCAGGTGATAACTGGGTGGTGTTTTTTTCGCACCCTGCTGACTTTACCCCAGTTTGCACCACTGAGCTTGGCCGCGCCGCTGCGCTTAATGGCGAGTTTCAAAAACGCGGTGTCAAGCCCATCTGTATCTCTGTGGATAGCTTAGAAGATCATCATGCTTGGAGCAAAGATATCGGTGAGACTCAAGGTACGGATTTAAACTTCCCTATTATTGCGGACCCTGAAAAGACTGTGGCCAATCTATATGACATGATGCACCCAAATGCTGACAACACAGCTACGGTTCGCAGTGTGTTCATCATTGACCCAAGCAAAAAGATTCGTCTGATTCTAACTTATCCTGCCAGCTGTGGCCGCAACTTTGATGAAATCATCCGCGTGATTGATGCGCTGCAACTCTCTGATGAATATAACATTGCCACGCCGGTAGATTGGAAAGATGGCGATGACGTCATCATTCCGCCAAGCGTGAAAAACGAAGATATCCCTGCCAAGTATCCAAAAGGCCATACTGAGATTAAGCCTTATCTTCGTAC
>JAUNVX010000034.1:1706-20359 GCA_030540615.1 Psychrobacter sp.
ATAAATGAACTTGATAGCACTTTATAACCTAACCCTGTATCCTAATGATACGGGGTTTTTTATGGGAAATAATCGGTGAAGTTCTTATGGACCAAGCAAGACTGGCTATGGCAATGGTTGCTAATCAGTTTTTTGAGTAGTGCGCTTGGGGTAATCGTTAAAAGTCTTTATAGCATGAATTTAGCGACTCACCCTACGTTTGATAGTTTGATGAAGCAAATAATCTCTGGCATCATCATGCTACCCATGGGCGTCATCTTCGCCTTATTTCCCATTGGCGCTATCCTACCTTTGTTTTTTGCGAACTGGTTTGCTATTGCACTATATATTGCCGCTGTCCATAGCAATGATAAACAGCTACTTTATGGGGCCTACTTTGCTAGCTTTATATTTGGCATACTTTGGCCTTATTATTTTGATCTTTTAATGAGTGTGTAAGGCCCTACTAGGATGTCATATCTAAATAAGTGGTAATCATATACTACAGAGTACTATAAAGGTCACCTTAATCTATTTGATGAGTTTTGAAGGCTTTATGATTGGAATTTGCTATGATAGAGCATGGGGAATTTATAGAAGCAAGATACCTATAATCATTGATTAGTTACTCAAAATACCAAATTAAATAACGACAAAAGGAGCTTGTAATGAAACAATTATATTTAACCCGCACGGCGCCCAATCCACGCAAAATTTTAGTATTGATGGCAGCCAAAGGCATTGATATCGATGATATGGACGATGTGGATGTTATCGATGTCGACTTTGCCAAGCGTGAACAATTTAGCGAAGCCTTCACCAAGCTTAACCCCATGCAAACTGTGCCGGTATTGGTGCTAGAAGATGGCACTGTGCTCAATGATTCACAAGCCATTTGTGAGTATCTCGACCGCGTCTATGGCGAGCGCTCTGTGATGGGCAATGATGTGGTTCAGCGCGCCAAAGTCTGCTCAATGCGCCGAATTGCTGAATTTGAAGTGCTTTATAATTTTATGCTGGCTTTCCAGCACAGTCATCCCTCTAAAGCTGAGCGGGTCGATCAAGTGCCTGAGCTTGCGCCCAAATCCATCGAAAGGGCTATCAAAGCCTTACCTTACTTTGAAAATATCCTCAAAGACAACGATTATCTGGTCGATAATCAATTTAGCAATGCTGATATTGTGCTCTATATCGCTTTGGATTTTGGCCGTGTGCTAAAAGTCGACCCTAAAGCTCATGGCGCGGGCATTGCACGTTTTTATACTAAAATGAATGAGCAGTTTGGCTTGAAAAAGCAGTCAGAAAAGTAATTTTTAGGGTACACTTTAGGTCTTCAAGTTTTTCTCTAGTTATCGTCTTCTACTTTTAAGGTTTATAGTGTCTTAATGAAAATAAATATCCTTTGCGCTGCTCTTGTACTGACCACTTTATCGTTGAGTGCTTGTCAAAATACCACGCCTATTGATGCTATTAAGGTCAAATTACCCGCGAGTTCTTCTTCACAAACGACTAATACTGCGCAAACGTTGCCATTAGTCAAAGAAGAGCTGGCCCCAGAAATCAATCATGTCACTGCCGCTGACTTAAGTCGTTATCAGTGGACTTTGGTCAGCGCCGTGGACAGCGGTAATTTGCGCTTAGAGCCTTTGACAGCCATTAAAGATCAGGTCAAGTTGAGCTTTGGCCAATTAAAAGGCGTGGATATCTTAAGATATACAGTGGGCTGTAATACGGTGACAGGCCGCTTGCAATTAATCGATAGTGTCATGAGCGTTCAAGAAGGTGTCAGTACCAAGATGTTTTGTGAGGATTTGGACGATGCTGAAAAGCTGCTTAATCATGCCATGCATGGGGACAGTCAGCTTAGCTTAAAACAAGGCGCTGTGCCTATCCTAACCCAACTGGCCGGCGCGAATACGACCTTAGTCTGGCAAGGTGCTTTGAGCTCAGAAGCCAAATATGGCAAAGCTGAGATGGTATTTTGGGCAGTGGACCATGAGGTTGAACCTTGCCCTGATGGCACTACTAGAGAGTGTTTGAAAGTCAAACCTATCCACTATGATGCCAAAGGGGTAAAGCTCTCAGAAGGGCAGTGGACGCTATTTGATGGTGAGATTGAAGGCTATACTCATGACAGTGAGCATGATCAGGTTCTGCGCCTTAAACGCTATACGGATGACGCCAAAAAAGCCGTCTATGTCTTAGAGACTGTGGTTGAAAGTTTATTGGTTAAGTCGCGCTGATAAACCGTTCTACCTGCTGGCTTTTAATCAATGGTGTCAGCCAAGTGTCTTAATAATTAAGCTTTTTTAAGAAGCGCTAATCCTTGGGTTAGCGCTTCTTTTTTTTATATTCAAAACATATCATATTTGAAACATTTTATTACATCTAAGACAAATGGGTTGTATATAGTACTCAACATAATTATTCAATTTCAACCCTTTAAAAGGATAGTAACTAATGATTCAGACCAAGATCCTTCCTTTGGGTGCTGCAATACTCGTGTCTATGATGACACTAGTTGGCTGCCAAAATACTACTCCCATTGAGCAATCTAATCAAAAAATAGAGCAGACTCAGGATAACGCCAAGATGACCCAAGTAAATACGGCAGATGCCAAACAGGCGATGACTATTGACCAGCTCAGCCAATATCACTGGAAATTGCTCAGCGCAGTAGATGGCAATAATAAGCCAATGAGCACTTTAGAAGCCGGTAAAGAAGTGGCCAGATTGAGCTTTCAGCAGCAGCAGGGTCAAATAGGGGCGAGCTTTGGGGTGGGCTGCAATGCTATGAATGGGCAGGCAGCGCTAAAAGGCAATGTGTTGACCCTCAGTCAAGTCATCAGTACTGAGATGATGTGTGACCCTCAGACCAATCAAGCAGAGACACTTTTGGCACAGGCGATGCAGGGCAGTAGTCAGCTGGCACTAAAAGCAGGTACTACCCCTATATTGACACAAGTTGCGGCCAATAAAACTACCTTGGTGTGGCAAGGAGTGATGACCGCTGAAGCTAAATATGGTCCAGGCGAAACCGTGTTTTGGGCGGTCGATCATAAGGCTCAGCCTTGCCCAGATGGGTCTGCCAAAGCTTGCTTAAAAATCAAGCCAATTACCTATAACGATCAGGGTATCAAAACAAGCGAGGGCGATTGGAGCCTATTCAATGGCGAGATTGAAGGCTATACACACGATGGCAAACATGATGAGGTGCTTAGACTTCAACATTATATCGTTAACCCAACGGATGTTAAGGGTAATAAAAACGTCTATGTCCTTGATACTGTCATTGAGACTCAAGCCGTTAAATAGTTGAGTTAAATTTTTTATCGGTTATTAATGACATGAAACCTAAAATTGGCGATTAAAAGCAGCACTATAATTGGTGCTGCTTTTTTTATGATAATCAAAACACAAAAGCTGGATTTTAGTTCTAGCGAAGCCCAGCAATATCTTCCTCAGATAAGCGCCAACGGCCCTTTTTCTTTGAAGCCCCGCGGCCTCGCATGGTCGCATTCATCAGTAGCTTATTCATTGAGTGGCTTGAGTGGGCGTGACAGATGGCGCAGGCAAGACCATCAGCAGCATCTTGCTGAGGGGTGACCTCAAGCTTGAGAATACGGCAGACCATCTCTTGCACTTGCTCTTTACCAGCAGCGCCGTAGCCGCAAACAGCTTGCTTGATTTGCCGTGCGGTATATTCTGAGACCTCTAAGTCTAATGCCACCAAAGCTGCAATCGCAGCACCTCGAGCCTGACCTAGTTTGAGTGCTGAGTCTGGGTTTTCTGCCATAAAGACCTGCTCAACAGCCGTATGAATAGGCTCATTGCCATACTTAAGATGGTGCTGGGTGATGCGGGTAACGCCATTAAAGATACGCTTTAAACGCTCAGGCATCTCTTTGGTGTCTGTTTTGATGGTACCCGCATCAAGATAGGTAAGCTTGTCACCAGTTTGTTGAATGATGCCATAGCCCGTCATGCGTGAGCCAGGATCAATGCCAATAATAATAGCCATAAAGTCGTGATTCCCAATTATAATAAATCTTGCTTAACTAAACTGATGCAGAACCAAATTCATCCTTACGCCTCTGAATCAAATCTAAAGTGGATTGATTATAACCATGTTAAGCGCGGCGCCGCTGATTGCTTAGCCAGTTTTATGAGTTAAGCCTGCTTGTACTCATTAATTGCCCTTAAAAAAGCAAAATTCATTTGATAGTATAGCAGGCCATCCCCATATAGATTACTATTGAGCTACTGATTAGCTTTGGTTTTTATTCATCAGATTAATTTTATTATAGGACAGCATATTATGGGTCAGGTTGTTGGCATCGCTATCGTTTGGTTTATCATTGAGATGTTACTGTGGTATTTAATTGCCCAGTTTATCAGCGGTTGGTGGGTGTTCTTTTGGTTCATTATCGCAGCTGTCATTGGTGGCATACTTATCAAAAAAGGCCTTGCCACTTTGAACCCTATGGCGCAGCAAATGAAGGCTGGGGGCATGATGAACCCAGCGATGCGCCCGCCTGAAACCACGATGATTAAGAGTATCGCGATGGCGGTGGCAGGACTGTTGCTGCTCATCCCTGGTATCTTAAGCGACTTGATGGCGCTATTAGTCATTTTGCCGCCCGTTCAGAAAAAGCTAAAAGATATGGCCAATAATTATGTCATGAACAACCAACAAAAAATGATGGAGATGATGGCCAAACAAATGGGTGGTCAATCACCACTTGGGGGCATGGGCGGCGCTAGTGGCAACCCTTTTGGCGGTCAAAATCCCTTTGGTGGTGTGGGCGGCATGGGCGGTACGTCCAAAGGGCCAGGTAATGCTGCCAATCCATTTGGGAATGTCTTTAAGCAACATACAACGGTTGATGGGTCGGCTAGACCCGTGCAAAAGGATGTCAAAAAACTCACCAAGCCTGCCAATGATGAGTAGCCCTAAAGCTTAGCAGAAAGAAAAAGCCCTCTTATCAGTCAGCTGATAAGAGGGCTTTTGAGTATTTAGAACCAGAGTGCCGCTGTAGGATGGGAACCCATGAACCGTGAAGTTCAGGGCGGATGCGTCATTGCCTCTTAAGGTTTCCTGAAACACTGCGAGCAGTGCAGGCCTACACAATGAGGCAATAGGTAGCGCATCCATTTATAGCATTATCGGCTCAGGGAATAACATCCACTGGCGAGCACTCCAGAGTCTAATAATAATACCCAATCATGGAAACGATTGCAAGTAAGTCACTGCCAGCTGGTCAGATATTAAATTGAATACCTTTAGTTTCAATCCTTTATTAGAGCCACTCATTACAGCCAGTTAACTCAGGCAATAGTCATTTGTCATTAGGCCACGTTAGACGAAATACGAGGGGATTTTTCGGCAATTCGGGTTTGTGTGGTAAGATAGTTGACTTGAAAAATAAAATATCTTTTAAGATGATTTAGTACTTTGAATCAGATAATTTAATATAAAACAGCTCAATTAAACTTTGTATCGTAAGTGGGAGTAAGATTCTATGGTAAGTAGTCAAGCCAGCAACAATGACAATAATAAGTCTAAAAAAGTACCTCATGTGTTAATGATTTTAGATGGTTTTGGCTACCGGGAGGATGACAAAGACAACGCAATTGCAGCGGCTACTACGCCCAACTTCGATAAGCTCTATCAAACTTATCCGCATGGGGTTATCTCGGCATCTGGAGAGGATGTTGGTCTGCCAAATGGTCAGTTTGGTAACTCAGAGGTCGGTCATATGAATCTAGGCGCAGGCCGCGTCCTTTATCAAGACTCCACCCGAATCTCAAGTGAGCTTGAAAGTCGAGAGTTTTACAAAAACAAGGCTTTTGTTGATGCCATCAATGCCGCCAAAGAGATGGAGGGCAATGTCCATATTATGGGACTGCTCTCTGATGGTGGGGTTCACTCTCATCAAGACCATATCGAAGCCATGTGTCATGCCGCGCTCGTTCATGGCGCAGGCTGCGTTTATGTTCATTGCTTTTTAGATGGCCGTGACACGCCGCCAAAGTCTGCTGATAAATATATTAACCGTCTACGTGAGTACCTCAATAAGCTCAATGCTCATTATGAGGGCAAAGTACAGATTGCGAGTATCATTGGCCGCTATTATGCGATGGACCGTGACAAACGCTGGGACCGGGTACAAAAAGCTTATGAGCTGATGACCGAAGGTAAGGCAGAGCGCATGGCAACACGGGCAGATGGCGCGATTCAGGCCGCTTATAAAGCGCGTGAGACTGATGAGTTTGTTAGTCCGACTACCGTGATTGAACATGGTGAGACGCCCTTTACTATCAATGATGATGACGCCGTTATCTTTATGAACTTCCGGGCTGATCGTGCTCGAGAGCTTGCTCAGGCTTTTGTCCTACCTGATCATGAGTTTTCAGGATTCGCTCGAAGCAAACAGCCTAGACTGTCAGCCTTTGTCATGCTGACCAAGTACTCAGATGAGCTTGAGGCCAATGCTAAGACATCCATTGCCTATTATCCGACAGCGCTTACCAATACATTGGGTGAGTTTTTGGCTGCCAACAACAAAACCCAATTGCGTATTGCTGAGACTGAAAAGTACGCTCATGTGACCTTCTTTTTTAGTGGCGGTCAAGAAGAGTTGTATGAAGGTGAAAATCGCATCTTAATTCAATCTCCTGATGTTGCAACTTATGATCTCAAGCCCGAAATGAGCGCACCTGAGGTCACGGATAAGCTGGTAGAGGCTATCGAATCAGGCAAATATGATGTCTTAGTTGTTAATTATGCCAATGGTGATATGGTGGGTCATACTGGGGTATTTGGGGCCACGGTTAAAGCCGTAGAAACTTTGGATGAGTGCTTGGGTAGAGTAGTGGCGAGTGTTCAGAAAATGAGTGGTCATATGCTCATTACAGCAGACCATGGCAACTGTGAGCAAATGCACGATTATGACAATGGGCAAGTGCATACCCAGCACACCACTGAGCATGTGCCGCTAGTCTATGTTGGAGACAGACCTGTTCAAATCCGTACTGGTGGTCGACTTTGTGATGTCGCACCGACATTATTGATGATAATGGGACTGACGCCGCCTAAAGAGATGACAGGGATAAACCTGCTCGCGCCTGCTTAGGATTTAAAGCCTAATCCCACAGGCGGCTTTGTTATTTGAAAATCAGGTTTTAATGTATCCATTTGCAGTGAGTTGAATCATGCGTCCATTATCATCATTGCCAAACTACAAATCTTTGTCTAATGCCATGGACAATCACCTAGATTTTGGTACTCAAGCTGCTAAAGGGGCTTTGGTAGCCTCAGCGCTATTGGCGTTACTGTTAAATAGTACGCTTGCCAATGCAAGTGGGAACAGTAGCAGTAGCTTGCAAGGTAGCGATCAGTTAAGGGCACAAACAGTCACGGTAAAAGAGTCAGCCGTCCCTCTAAACACGACAATGCCCATTTCTGTTATCACAAATGCTCCCCAATCTAATATTGATGAGATACCAGAGTTTGATGGGGCGGATGATTTTATAGATGACGAGCCCGATCAGGTCACTCTAACGCCGCCTAAAAAAACTATACCACCCAATAACTCCTGGGTGGATAATGGGGAACAAAGTGTCTCTAATCCGGCGCTTAGTGCGCCCAATGATACTAAGTCAAATAGTGCTTCGTTAAACAATGCTACGTTAAATGCTGCTACGCCAAATAATAGCAATCTAAGCACGCCCACAGCTAAGTTGCCCGCCTTATCAGAGCCCGTGTCTCAAGTCCCTTTAAATGCAATCTCCCCCACGACGCTGAAGACTTTTGTTGAAGTGATTGACTTGGTACGCCGCGAGTATGT
Source organism: Psychrobacter sp. (assembly GCA_030540615.1). GTDB lineage: Bacteria > Pseudomonadota > Gammaproteobacteria > Pseudomonadales > Moraxellaceae > Psychrobacter. The sequence goes on from JAUNVX010000034.1 coordinate 9,536, forward strand.
AGAGCCTGTTAGTGATGAGGTGTTATTCAATGATGCCATGAGTGGCATGCTCACCAAGCTTGATAGTCATGCAGAGTTTTTGGATGCAGAGGCGTTTGAGAACCTTAGGGCTTTTACCCAAGGAGATGTCGGTGAGATAGGGCTGCAAGCTAAGTTTCAACCAAGTCTAGGGTATTGGGTTGTCACCAACGTCATAGCAGGCTCTCCTGCCGCTAATGAGCGTATCAAAGTCGGCGATTATATCCACCAAATCAATGAGATTAAGCTGACAGATACCAAAACAGCCAATGACATTGAGCAGATGTTGTCGGGTATCGCTGGCACGCAAGTTGAGCTAGTGGTATCAAGTGCGGGTCGTCGCAAGCGTACTGTGACTTTGCAGCGAAACCAACGCCGCGAGCAAGAGGTTAGAATTCGACTACAAGACGGTGTCGCGATTATTAACTTACCGGTCTTTCAGAATACCAGCCGCCAAAAGCTACTCACGGCATTGGCAGGCCTAGATGCTCCGGTTTCAGGCATCATTATGGATATTCGGGACAATCCAGGTGGGGTGCTTGAGTCGGCGGTTGATATCGCAGGACTGTTCATGGCAGACACTGAGGTAGTCAGAGTTAAAGGCCGCAGAGGGGTCTCAAAGACACTAAAAACAGCCCCTGAAGCTATATTGGCCACTGTGCCTATGATTATCTTACAAAACCGCTATTCAGCTTCTGCTGCTGAAGTTTTGGCCAGTAGTTTGCAAGTGGCCAAGCGCGCGCAAGTGGTTGGCGAGACCAGTTATGGTAAAGGCTCAGTACAATCAGTGATTCCTATTAATGACGAGCAGGCCATTAAACTGACGGTGGCTTATTACCTTACTGCAGATGGTCGAACTATAGATGACATTGGCGTAGATCCCGATACTAGGCTACAAGGTGAGGAGTCCACTTGGGAGTGGCAGGCGTTAACGCTCATGCAAGACAAAAAACTGCCAGAAGGGATTAGGTTCGTCTTAAATCAGCCCGCTCCGTAACACTTTTAATGATTCTTGATAATGGGCTTTTAGATATTAAGAGCCTAACTTTCTTCTTCAATTCCTAACTTTTTCATGCGATATCTTAACGAGCGAAAAGTAGTGCCTAGTAGCTGAGCTGCTTTGGTCTTGTTCCAATCTGTTTGATTTAGCGCCGTAATAATTAGGGCTTTTTCTTGCTCTTGTAGATAAACCTCTAACCCTTCTTTGGGCAATAACGCCTCAGTAGGAGGGTTCGATAAGCCCAATTCATCAGTCTCTAATGGATGGTCAGCTCTTTGGTCTGACAGATGAGTCGGTGTTGACTCTGGGTTGTTGATGATTGACGTCGGTATTAAGTTATTACTGACAGACTGGTCTAGATTCGAATGCCGATTTTCAGGAGCAGGATTTGAAGTTAAGGTAGCAGGTTGCTGGTTTTGTTGACTGCTCGTTTGTTGACTCTCTGCTTCACTAGACAGGTGGGCTTTATTAATCTGCTGAGCAGTATCCGTGTTGGTCAAGGTAGGCGTCTTACTGAGTACCGCTGAATACTGATTTCCCGCTACTCGATAAGGCCGGTGCTGCTCTGGTGACGCATTAGCATAGGCCATATCAGAGGTTGCACTAGAGATTGCAGAATGGCTATGATTCGTAGCCGCTAAACTCTCGCTAGAGCGGTGATTGATGGCTGGCGTGAGTGTCGTCTCTTGCTCGATACCTAGATGCATAACATCGATTATTGGAGAGTCTGTCAGGGTGACTGCTCGCTCCAAAAGGTTACGAAGCTCTCTAACGTTGCCCTCAAAGTCATGCTGCTTTAATCGGTCACAAGCCGCTTTTGTCAAAGAAAATGGCGATGCTAGCTGCCAGTCCTCAGCGATTAAGGTCAAAAAGTGTTGTGCCAAAGCCGGGATATCTGCCTCTCGCTCATTCAAAGTAGGCAGTTTTAGTTCGATAACGTTAATACGGTAAAACAAATCTTGGCGAAAAGTACCATTTTGTACCAGTTGCCCTAAGTCTTTATGAGTGGCGGATAATATCCTCACATCCACAGCAGTCTCTTTGGTATCGCCAATGGCGCGAACTGTTTTTTCTTGAATAGCGCGTAACAGCTTAACTTGCATAGCAAGGGGCAAATCAGCCACCTCATCCAAAAATAAAGTTCCGCCACTGGCTTGCTGGAATAAGCCAATTTTATCTGTCGTCGCGCCAGTGAAACTGCCTTTCTTATGACCAAAAAATTCAGATTCCATCAACTCTGAGGGAATAGCGCCGCAGTTGACAGGGACAAAACTGCCATCACAGCGGGGGCTAAGATCATGAATCAATCGGGCCACTACTTCTTTACCCGTACCAGACTCCCCCCAAAGAAACACAGGCGCTTGAGATCGAGCTAATTTAATAATGGTGGCTTTAAGCTGCTGCATCGCGGCTGAGTCACCGATTAAGCGCTCATCTAATAGTTGCTGCTCGGGCGTCTTTTGCTCAGCATTAGGCGCTTCATTGGCTTGAGCCACTACTTTTAAAGCGTTTTCAACCAATTGGCGAAGTCTAGGAAGCTCGAGAGGCTTATTTACAAAATCAAAAGCACCAAGTTTAAGGGCCTCAATCGCCAAATCCATACTGCCATGAGCGGTAATCACCGCCACAGGTGTGTTGCTCATTTTGCTGATACGTTTCACTAAATCTAATCCTGATCCATCAGGAAGGCGTAAATCAGTGAGACAAAAATCATATTCTAAGTTATCAAGGTACTGATTGGCAGAGGCTAAATCATAAGCGATATCGCTTTTGATACCCATTTTAGTCAAAGTGATTTGCATCAGTCGGCAAAGATCAACTTCATCATCAACGACAAGTGCAGTAGCAGTCATAGTGAATCTCAATAAAATAATCAAACATCAATATAAAGTTTTAGGCATAGCCTTTAAGGTTTATTGTACTATATCAGCCACTGTATTGCTGACTGAGAGCTTATATAGAGGGGGCTAACAAGGTGCTTAGCACAGCTATATAGGTTAAATGGCAATTAAATGATTGTTTAGATCGTCAGGCTAAGCCCAAAGCCTAGGCTAGGCTCTCAATATGCCGAGAATTCAGTGGAATGATTAATCGAAAGCAAGTCTTAGGGTGCTCAGGCACATATAACAAGCGAGCATGATTGGCTTCACTAAACGCTTGTGATAGATATAAGCCTAATCCTGTGCCATCCACATCGGTGGTAAAAAAAGGGTCAAATAGTCTTGGTAAATCAGCAGGATTAACCCCCTGACCTTCATCAATAACGTCAATCATTGCTTCATTACCAGCCGTGTATACTTCCACTTCGACATAAGCGTGAGGATGGGAGCGGCTGCTATATCTTAAGCCATTATTAATCAAATTAATCAGTATCTGCTCAAGCTGATGAGGGTCGAAGTAAAGTATAGGAGAGGCTTTAACGTCCAAGAACACATCATGCGAGCCAAAATGATTGGCCAAAAATTGCTTTAGCCAGGCGGCAATATCGAGGGCTTGCCGTTTGGGTTTTTGTTGTCGAGATAATTTTAAAACATCTTCAATGATACGATTTACCCTTTTGGTCTGAGCAAAAATCATTTGATACAGCTCTGCATTGCTATCAGAGACCTCGGCATCTTCAATTAGCAATTGGCTGGCTTGTGAGATGGCCGCTAGAGGGTTACGAATTTCATGAGCGATACTCGCGGTTAGTTGACCCAGTGAGGCAAGCTTTAACTGCTGAGCGCCGGCTTGCTCACGGCGCAAATCTTCGAGTATCAACAGTTGGCTGTGGTTCTTTAAAGGGGTTAATTCAACACGCAATTTATCAATAATGCTTGTACTGGCGAATCTTGGTAAATCATAAATATAGGTAAAAGGAAAAGCTCTATTGAGGTTGCCTTGGTTATTATCGACGGTGTCTGATCGAGATTTTAAGGCGGCATTGGCATCGTTTTGAATAGAGATAAACCACTCGCAAAGTCTAGGATGCAACGAGGTAATCTGATGCTGTAGCAGCTCAAGACCAATATCATCATCAAAATGGGCGTTGATATTGAGTAAGGTACAAGCTGCCTGATTAGCCAAAACGACTTTTTGATGGTCAATGACCATCACGCCATTGACCATTTTACTGATAACCTCTTGGTTAATGGCATTAAGGCGAGCCACCTCTTGAGCCTGTATAGCGGCGACGCTCTCGACTTGAACCAGACGCTGAGAGACAGACCAACTCAAAAACCCCACTGCCAAAAAGCTCGCTGACATCAATAGCGCGTCTCCTAAATTGGTTAGACTCATACTATTGGCTATAGCGAAAAAAAACTGCTGATAAATAACGAAAATAATGGCCATTAAAGTGATGATAAAGGCTTGTGGGGCACGAAGTAGCATAAAGCTGGCTGCCACCACTACCATATATAGCATAGTCAGCTGAAGATCAGGTGCGCCATTGGTATAAAGTAATAGGCTTAAAATAATCACGTCAATGGCTAGCCCAAAGGCCAGTTGTCGCTGCGGTCTATTAGGAGACGTATAAAGGATGCCCAGCAATATCAGGCTTAATAACACATAAAAGCTAAGGGCGGTTTGTTGCAGTAGAGTGGGCAGGATATGATCGGCACTGTTCTTGAAACTTGCATAAGTGGTAATCATCAAAAAACCACTGACCACAAAGCGGTAAATACTATAAATAAAGCCAAGTTTGCGCAGTTGAGGGGAGGCCAATGTCTCAGATGAGTACCAGCCTTTTAGATGCTGCATGGCGCTCTGCTTAAACGTTGCTAGCGTCATGATAATTCCTCATAAGGTTTGTATTATCAAGCGCTAAAATAAGCGCATTATTTTTATATGTTTATTGGTATATAGTGGCTTAAAACCAAGATTAAAATGAGCGTCCTTGCTGGGCAATAGGGCTGAGCTAAACGGATGACAATATAAAAATTAAATCGCGCTAAGGTTGAATTAGGCCATGACGGATAGCAAGATGGGTCAGTTTTACATCACTATCCACCCCGACTTTTTCGTAAATTCGGTATCGATAAGTGTTAATGGTTTTGACACTCACGAACAGCTGATCTGCGATTTGCTGAGGGCTTTGGCAATTGACCACCATCATCGCCACTTGCTTTTCTCTATCACTGAGCGAGTCAAATGGAGAGCTGTGGTCTGACAACAGCACTTCAGCCAGTTGTTCAGCGACATCATTGCTAAAGTATCGGCCGCCTTGATGAACCTTTTTAATCGCACGGATCATCTCCTCCAAAGGCGTGCCTTTGGTAATGTATCCGTGAGCACCTGCCTTTAATAGCATAGAGGGGTAGGGCTGAGTAGACAGACTGCTAACGGCCAGTATCTTAATGCCTTTATCGAGCTGAACCAAACGCTTGGTCGCCTCGAGTCCACCAATATTAGGCATATTGACATCCAATAGCACCACATCAGGGGTGAGCTGCTTGGCCAGTTTCAAGGCCATATCACCACTATCAGCTTCCCCAACCACCTCAATGTCTGGACTATCAGCGAGCATCCGGCTGATGCCCATCCTTACTAAATCGTGATCGTCCACTACTAAGACTCGAATCATATCATCCCTTAATTAAAGCTATCGTTCGAGCATCTTTTGGCTCAATTAAGACGGGGTATCTAAAAGTCACTGATTTGTAAAGCTCATTAAACAACCCGCTAAACCGCTATTTAATAAGCAAGCCATCCAACCTTTAATAAGCGTAGGAAGCTATCTGCCGCTAGGCAATTAACATTAGATATTGCTAGAGTGTTAACCAATCTTACGTCAACATCAATATAATGTAGTAAAGTTTGCTCAATGGGCAAATTAGGCCAATCCATCAAATTCAAACATTAAACTCTTAGGCAAACCATGATACACTAAAAATACAAAAACTCACTAATTAGCTGCAATCACTGATTTTAACGCGATTTGACAGTTAGGTATAGGACAAAAACAGGCTATTGATTCATATTGATAGCTTAGCTGAGCCATCCAAGCCAATTTAACCTTGTAAATAGCCCTAACCTATAGTTAAGTAAATTGTTTTCGTTAAGTGGATTAGATTTAGCTTTTTAGACAGAGATACTCATTTTTTATTTATACAAATTGACTAACTAGGTACAGACTGACCTCTATATCGCAGCACGAGTCAAGCGGGGAGACGCAAGTATTATGGCAATGAACAAACATCAGTTAACGATAGCGCTAATTTCATTAAGTTTAAGCGGGTTGGCACAAGCAGGATTGACCATCAATGAAGGGGCCTCCTCTACTGCTAAGATTGGGTGGGGCGGTGCTGACAGTCTGTCCGAAGCGCGAACTATCATGTATGCGAATAAGTCAGGAACGGCAGTTAAAACGGTTGATAATGGTTATGGCGCTAGTGTCATTACCAATGACCATAGCCAAAGCCCAGCGCCTAGCTACAATAGTACTTATAGCGCTCCATCATATAGTGCCCCTTCTTATAACAGTGGTAGCATGTATGATAAGCTACCCATCAGTACCGACTCGCGCGGCGTGGTGGTACTTGATCTTGAGACGGGTCAGCCCATTTATGAAAAAAACGCAGATATCGCTCGTCCTATCGCCTCAATCTCTAAGCTGATGACAGCGATGGTGGTTCTCGATAGTGGTCAGGATATGCGTGAAGAGATTGTGCTTGAACCCATTGATTTCGTGGGACCAAAACGTGCCAGCTCCAACCTTAAATCTGGTGATAGAATGAATAGAGCAGAGCTGCTATTAATGGCTTTGATGAAATCAGAAAATCCAGCGGCGAAGAGTTTAGCGCGTCACTATCCAGGTGGTTATGATGCCTTTATGCGGGCGATGAATCAAAAAGCCCAGTCTCTAGGCATGACCAGTGCTTTCTTTGGTGACCCAACCGGTCTCGATAAGCGCAATGTTGCATCTCCCACTGATTTGGCCAAAATGGTGAAAGCCGCTGGTAGCTATGATGTGATTCGCCGCTTCTCAACCACTAAAAGCTATGACTTTTATGTGGCCAACTATTCTGCTGGTAACCGCGTTTATAAAGCCAATAATACCAGTGTGCTGGTCCGTTCAGGCGATTATCCTATCGGTATTTCAAAGACAGGCTATATTAACGAGGCAGGGCGCTGCGTGGTGATGGAAACGCGAGTCAATAATCGTCCAGCCGTCATTGTCATATTAGGGGCCAATAGTTCTTCGACTCGTTGGGATGACGCTAAGAACATCTTGTCAAGCCTTGCACGCAGAAGTGTCTAAAGACATAAGTGTCTAAAGTCTCAAGAGGATAAGGCGTTTTTGACGCTTTATTTACTCCTAAAGACTTTATCCTTAGACGATTAATCACTCTAGATTTTGTAACTAGAAGCTTTATAAAAGGCTGTTATTCAATGATAACAGCTTTTTTTATTGGGAAATCTGGCTGTTTTTGATTGAGAGATAGGACTGATTAGGGTAATAAGATGATGGTATTAATGGCTTGAAAGGAGCGTTAATGTATGGTGCCACAACTATATCTTTTGACCAATGATGATGACTTTGCAGCGCTGTATCAAAAGCTTGAGATTGCTTTTGACAGTGGTATCGTTGCTCTATTACAAATCCGGCGTAAGCAACTATTAAAGCAGCCAGAGGGCGGCAAAAAACTATACCAAGAGTCAGAAAAGCTGATAGCTTTAGCAGAGCGCTATGGCGTTTCAGTGGTTATGAATGACGATATCGAGATGGCCAAAAATCTAGGCATAGGGGTTCACTTAGGCCAAAGCGATGGTAAGGTGATTGACGCCCGGCAGCAGCTTGGCCGTCAGGCAATCATCGGACGAACTTGTCATCAGTCATCTGATTTGGTCAAGCAGGCTGAATTAGAAGGTGCTAGCTATGCAGCGATGGGAGCAGTTTTTGCCTCAAGCACCAAGCCTCAAGCCTCTATTGTTTCAGTGGACGCCTTAAAAGAAGGCTGCGACCAAAATATTGATATCTGCGTCATTGGGGGTATCAGCTCGCAGAATGTTACCCAGTTATCTGGCTTGCCCATTCGTTACATAGCGGTGGTTGCAGATATATTAAGTGCTCCTATTGATCAAGTTCACAGTCGAACTTTGGCTTGGCAGCAAGCCCTCAGTCACTGGCCTTAATCTCGCTTAATCATTTTTAATAGGCACAAAAAAACCAAGCTCTGACAGCATACTTTAACCGGTCATAAGCTTGGTTTAACTTTAGCTAGCGTGCAAGGCGCTAAACTACTCAGCATGTTCCATACATAAGGTGGCATAAGGCAAAGCTTGAAGGCGTTTTTCTTCAATATCCTCACCGCAAACTTCACATTCGCCATAAGTGCCATTGTCTAGTCGGCTAAGGGCATGTTGAACATGGCCTAGGCTTTGTTTGGCCTCAAACAATAGATTCTTTCTCATGTCGTTTTCGCGCATGGAGATAGCTTGGTCATCCCAGTGTTCATTGAGATCATCTTGAGGGTGCTGAATATGATCTTCAATCTTATCAATCCTCGTCTGATACTCTTCTTTTAGCGCCAGTAGTTGGCTTTTGGCTAGCTCTAAATCTAAACTCATATTATCTCTCCTTAAATAAGCTAAAGACCACCCAAAAACAGTGGCTTATGACAGCTCTATCATAGGCAACATCGGTATGATTTACCACTGATATATGTAATATTATTGACCAGAATAGACCCAGTTTAGCAGTACTCAAGAAGCCAGTCTATGAGTGTCTAGGTAGGAGGATAGCTGCCTAGGTAGAGATAAATTGTGATAAAATCGTCTGAAATAATGAGCGGGCAATCCTAAGCCCTAGATTTTATTCTCCCTACTTTGGATAAGGCTGAGCGATGAACTTTATAAGAATGACTGATTTAGACCTAACTGGCAAAACTGTCTTAATTCGTGAGGATTTAAACGTCCCAATTAAAGACGGCGTCGTCACCAGTGATGCAAGATTGCAAGCGAGCCTACCCACCATAAAATTGGCTTTAGAAAAGGGCGCAGCAGTGCTAATCGCCTCTCATTTAGGCCGTCCTACCGAAGGTGTATTTGACTCAGCTTATAGCTTGGCACCAGTCGCAGACTATCTATCAGAAAAGCTAGCTGACCAGATTGAAGGTAAGGTTAAGCTTATTGCTGATTATATTTCGGACGCTGCTAAAGTTCAGGTGCAACCAGGTCAGGTGGCGCTGCTAGAAAACGTTCGTTTTAATCAAGGCGAAAAGGCCAATGCCCGTGACTTAGCCGCTCACTATGCCGAGCTTGCTGATGTATTTGTAATGGACGCGTTTGGGACTGCACATCGAGCTCAGGCCTCTACTGAAGGCGTCACTAGTGCGATGAAGCGTTTAGGCAAGTCAGTTTGTGCAGGGCCATTATTGGCCGCTGAGCTTGATGCACTTGGCAAGGCCTTAGAGACACCTGAAAAGCCAATGCTGGCTATAGTGGGAGGCTCTAAGGTCTCCACTAAGCTTGAAGTACTGCATAGCTTGGCTCAATTGTGTGATGAAATCATTGTGGGCGGAGGGATTGCTAATACCTTTTTGGCGGCAAAAGGCCATTCGGTAGGGGCTTCCTTGTTTGAAGCTGACTTGATTGAGGCCGCAAAAGAAATCATGCAGCAGACCAGCATATTGCTGCCAGACTATGTGGTAGTAGCAGCTAAAGAAGAGATAGACTTTGATGACTTTACAGGGTCTTTAACTAAGGCAAGGGCTCAAATTAAGGCGGTCAGTGATATTGGCGATAATGAGATGATTCTTGATATTGCCCCACAAAGTGCCCAACTATTGGCCAAGCATATTGCTCAGGCAAAAACGATTTTATGGAATGGCCCAGTAGGCGTATTTGAAGCAGATAATTTCGCTCACGGTACCCAAATCATAGCCCAAGCCGTCAACGACAGTGCTGGATTCTCTATTGCAGGAGGCGGCGACACACTAGCGGCTATAGATAAATTTGATGTGGCCGAGGGGGTAAGCTATATGTCGACAGGCGGCGGTGCATTTTTGGAGTTTGTCGAAGGTAAAACCCTGCCTGCGGTTGCCGCATTAGCGCTTGACTAGCAGAGTGTGTCATATATTGGCTATCTTTTAGCATTGCTCATATATCCGCTTATTGGATTAATTGGCCTAAGCTTTAAAGGTAAGTCATTAAATCTTGGCATTTAAAATATAAAGTGAGTCGAAGGGCAAATTGATAAATGATAGTGGGGCTATAAAAGATTAAATGTAAGCAATAAATGCTCAAAAAATGGTGAATAAGCGCTAAAGTTATCAGCTAATGAGAGCCAAAATAGAGTAAAAGGCTAAAAATTAAAGATTATCTGATAGTTATACGACCTTCTATCAGATAACGCTGCCGTCCGTATTGAAATTTGTTATATTTTTTAAACATTGTATTGTCTATAGGTTGGACAGTCTATAAAATAGCCGATCATGTATTTACATGTATTCAATAAACGAGGTCAATTATGTTAAAACGTCATTTACTGCTAGCTACTCTTCTTGGTGCTACTGTCGCTGTTACTGCTTGTAGCAAAAAGACTGAAGAGCATGCCGATGCGGGTAATGTAGAAGCAGCCGCTGAATCAGCTGGTGCAGATGTGCAAGCTCATACTGAAAATGTAGCCGCTGAAGCTGATCAAGCTGCCTCTACAGTTGCTGGTGGCGCTCAAACTGCTGCTGCTGTGACTGCTGGCGCGACAGTTAATGCTGGTGAAGCTATTGTTGATGGCGCTAATACCGCTGTTGCTGCTACTGCTGGTGCAGTTGCTGATGGCGCTGCTGCTGTTGACCTTCGTGCGCACCGACCTGCTGGACCGCTGG
>JAUNVX010000034.1:20369-21027 GCA_030540615.1 Psychrobacter sp.
TGGTGCACAAAATGTCGCTGCTGATGCCGCTAACAACACCAATACTGATTTGCAAGCTGCTCCTGCTGTAAAAGAAGCAGTATCTGAAGACCAACAGTATTAAGGCATTTTGATAAAGCGGCTATTTTGGTCGCTTTATATGGATGCTGATTTATCATAAGACTGACTTATAATGAAACTTAACATTGGTTAAATGACTGATGATTAAGTTAAAGAAGCCTTGGCAGTTGCCAGGGCTTTTTGCTTTTTAGAGGGTTATAAATTATAGAAGGTAGCACTTATAGGTCGCCATAAAGTTAGAGTAAATCATTCAAAACATCACTTTTAACCGTTTGCCTTGATATTGCTTTAGTCTTTAAACAGCCAAAAAAAATATAACCAAAATGAAGCAGCTGTTCTAAAACAATTATTTCATGGCAATCGGCCTTTTCTGAGGTTCGAATTGGGATAGAAATTTGCTATACTTAGGCGCTTATTACTAGGTGGTATTTGCGGCCAAAAAGCATCATGCTGACGGTAATGGGTCTGCAACTTTGATAGCCAAAATTTATCTTTTAGGATTATCTTAATACCATTTATTACTTATTCATTTATTATTCATCTATTAAGAGAGCAAGCTATGGCTTTGATTTCGCTTCGTCAACTCCTCGACCATGCC
>JAUNVX010000272.1 GCA_030540615.1 Psychrobacter sp.
CTATGAAGATGAAGATAATGACGAAGAGGAAAGCTATGACAGCATGAGTTTTGGCTTAGGTTGCCATGGTAGCATCCATGTGTTATTTGAGCGTTTGTCTACTGCCAAAGCTTTTTTGGCTACCCTTAAATCGGTACGAAATGCTGAGCAACCTGTCGGTGTGGCTACTTTGTTAGCCATGACGCCTACCACTGTCAACGATTCATCATTCGATATTGACCACACTAAACCTAAAAATGAATCAGGTGAGCTAACTTGTGGCGCGCGGTTTAGCCTCACTCCTAGTTCAGCTGAAATCTCATTACTTAACGATGTCCCTTTAAGATTACTTTCTGAATTGAACCGACCAAAAAACTCAAGCTTACTTCAACAGCTGCAAGTAGCTATAGATGGCCTTAGGTTGAAGTCTGGGGCAAAGGCCCGTTATCAGCACATTCATTATAGCGATGAGCAGTTTAGCTATGACTGGCTGGTGCAGTATCTGATACCGCCCATTCACCTAGTCATTTGCGGTGCAGGCAATGATGCTGTGCCACTGGTTAAGCTGGCCAAAATGCTTGATTGGCGCATAAGCATCATTGACAGTCGCTCCCATTATGCCACTCGCGCACGCTTTATGGACGCTGACTTGGTTCAAGTTGTGGCACTGGATGACCAAGAGACTCTACAGCGCTTGAGCAAAGGCGCAGCTGTCGCTTTGATGTCGCACAGCTTGACCCAAGATAGGGCTAGGCTCAAGGCCTTATTGCCACTGCCCAATCACCACTGGGCTTATCTAGGTCAATTGGGACCACGCTATCGTACCGAGCGTTTGATTAACGAAATCGCCCAATCGCTGCCCAATCCTGCTATCTTACGCCAAGGTATTACTAGGCTGCAGTTTCCGATTGGTTATAAGCTTGGCGGCGATGGTCCAGAGGCTTTAGCACTGGGTATTATCGCTCAGATTAGTGCTGTGATGTATGAGCAAGATACTGTAAGTCCTGATTTGGTAGCAGAAAGCTTACCGCTGTCAGCTGGAGCAGCAGCCTTTTAAGGTCTGATTGTGCTTATAGGGTCATGCTCAAATATCTGCAAATTTACTGGCTTGCCGAGACCACTGTTTATGACAGATTCTATTAATCCTAACCTGCTTTCTCACTCTTTAATGAGCGCTTCAATCCAAAATGGCCCAGCAGCTTATCAGCACTGGGTTATTATTTTAGCTGCAGGATTGAGTACTCGTTTAGGCGAGCCAAAGCAGCTATTAACCATTCAAGGCAAGCCACTCATTCGTCATATGGCTGAGTTGGCATTAGCCACTAAGCCCCAAGGCCTTATAGTCGTGATTCCTCAGAACGATTCTAAGATAGCAGCGGCTTTAAAGGTTTTGACAGTTACTCAGGGTGCTGAGTTAGCACATAAGCTAAGCACTGACTTACCTATTAAAATCGTCAGAAACCCTACCCCCCAATTAGGAATGGCGCTGAGTTTAAGCCTTGCCATCGATAACCTTAGAACCAGTATGTCATCATGGCCTGTCTCAGAGTCAACAGGCCATACGGACGACTTATCGGTACTGATAATGAGCATCGATCAAGTTCGGATGAACCCAGCTCATTTACAACAGCTATTATCGACTCAACAGGACAATGCTAATAGCATAGTGACGACAAGCCGCTATCAAGATATTATTGGTCTACCGTTGGTGGTAAAAGGGTCAATGTTACAAGACTGGCAGTCTAGTCTAAGCGGCGATAAAGGTCTCCGGCATCTTATCCGAGCCTTGCCAGCTAAAGCAGTCCAATCTATAGATGCGCCTGAGCTGACCCATGATATTGATACACCAGAGCAGCTCCATCTGGCGCGCTCACAAGGCTGGCTTGACGCATAAAGTATAAGTTAGTGCTCTTCATTACCTCTCAAATCTCATAGGAACAGTGACAATCCCTGCTACAGCTTGCTCCCCTAGCCTAAAAGGATGGAGCCGAGCTTTTCTAATCTTTTGTTCTAATTGATTAGCCAGTCGCGGATTTCTCAGCCCTGAAATTATGGATACCGTTAGCGGCTGACCTTCTATATTAACGACAATCCTAAGCCTAACTATGACATCCCCTTGGGTTTTTGTAGCGACAATAGCTTTTGACAACTCTTTATCAATATTCGGCTTGGTTATCCACTGAGCCTCCCTTTCACCAAAGTCTACTGGACCACTCGATATAGCCGAATCATTGCCTTTTGAGCCATCACTAGCAGGGATATTACTAACGTTCTTCTTAGTCGTATTATTAGTGCGGTTAGCAGTATTACTATCACTGCCACTAACGCCATTATTATCCTGATGACTTGAGGCTTGCCGCCTATTGCTACTGCCTGGGTCTAAAGCTTTGTCATTATTAGCTTGTCCTTTATTAGACGGCAACTTGATAGCAGATTCAGTATTGGAATTGGAATTGGAATTAGTATTATGCGGTGTGTCTGGCGAATCTGTGGTTAACAAAGTCGCTTGAAATGCCTGACTCTCTATTATCTCACGCTCAAAGGGTAATGGCTGTGATTGCTGATTTGACTGCCTCAGTGATTGAGCGGCCGTTTGGGCCTGCTCTGCTTCTCCATTAGAACCTGTCTCTCCATTAGCAGACGCCGAATTTACTGATAAAACAGTTTGAACGTTATTTTGAGCCGCTTTTTGCTTGCTATGTGCCCCAGCTTTCAAG
>JAUNVX010000273.1 GCA_030540615.1 Psychrobacter sp.
ACTGCTATGATTGGTCTGTATCATGGATAATCGATAATGATAAGGAGTCATCTATTATCAGAAGCGTTTATTGGATATATCTTTAAGACTCACGATGCCTAATAAAAAGATAATAACAAGTGGAAACTCTTGATCGATGAGTATGTCCTTCTACCGTCAAAGTTATAAAAGGCTGACTCAGATTATTTTTGAGTGGCAGGATATCGATCGTCTATCATTACTATGCTCATTCATCCTGTTGGAGGTCACACTTCAATGGGCATGGTGCTTAATGGTTTGGCTCAACCATAATCAGCTCAATAATTATTATAATGGCTCTCAGTTTGAGCTGCTATGGCTTTGGGTAACCGTGGCAGTGCTGTTTTATAGCTGGCTGCTCATCCGTTTCAATCAGTACGCCACTTTGCCTAAAAACCTTTTTGGGTGGCAGACATTGTTAGCCACTGTTTATACCTTGCATATGTTTATTACCACAGCAATGCTAGGGTACAACGAATTGATGGCTGGGGTAACCTTGGTCGGTAGTGCCATGTTAGCGATGATTTTAATTGACCGAAAAATTGTTTGGTTGTCTTTCATCAGCTATTTTTGTTTCATTTTGATCGTGTCCATTCTGCCTTTTTATGGGGTTCATTTGCCTAGCATGCGCCAGTACCCTGGTGTCTCAACATACCATGAGTATTACTCACAACTGTTTGGTCAAGGCAGCCCAAGCAACCTAGTCAATCAGGTATTACTGTCTACTAAGCCATCCACAGAGCTCCTTGATAGCTTGTCGATTACGGCTAAGGAAGTTGCTCAGATTAAGGCTTTTAAAAGTAGTCAATTATTTTGGTTCGCTACCTATTTTTACTTTGCGATGCCTAAGGCAATCGTCATTGTCAGTGTGTTTCGAGCCATGTTATCGATTATTGAGCGTAACAAACTCAATATCCAATATAACGCCGATCATGATGCACTAACAGGCATCAAAAACCGTCGTTGCGTGCTGGACTGGATTCATCAGACCTTGCTTAAAGAAGCCAATGTTAACAGTGACAACCAACACTACAGTGTGATTTTGCTAGATTTAGACTCATTTAAAGCGGTTAACGACACGTATGGTCACCAAGTTGGCGATCAAGTGCTCAAGGAAGTCGCTCAGCTGTTAGAGAAAGCCATGGAACGGCAACATGTGGTGAGCCGTTACGGCGGAGAAGAGTTTTTATTGGCACTGCCGCAGACCAGCCACGAGACTGCTCTACTCATCGCAGAAGCGCTAAAAAAAGAAATCGAAGCCATGGTGATTCACCTAGAGGCTGATGAATCATTCCAAGTAACGGCCAGCTTTGGCGTTGCCACATTGCCTCATCATGAGGTAAAAAGGCTTCAGGCCACTTATTTACAGATTATCAGTGCCGATAAAATAAAGGCTTTAAGAAGCTATCAGATGTCAGAAAAGCTCATTCGTAGCCTGATTGATTTGGCAGACTCTGCCTTATATCAAGCCAAACATAACGGACGAAACCAAGTGGTGAGTGCCAATCTATTGGTCATCAGAAACCAGGTCCCTGTACCGTCATTTGAGCTGGTTTAAATGCCTTTGCTTTAGGACGCTAGCTAAGCTCTAATCGCTTAACCAAACTATAGAGCACGCCAGTGGCATAGCTACCGCTAGGTAAACTAAACTTCAACTCTAGACTCTGAGTATCTATCCAGCGCCATCTCATGTCTTTGGGCACCAATCGAAGGCTACGTCTTTGAGACTTGACGCCTTGCGCCTCTATACCTCTTGCTAATTGAGACAATAAACCATCTTCACAGACCAGCTGACGCTCTAATTGGGCAGCAGCACCCGAGGTTTGCGCTTCTCCTATACCCCAAAGCAAGCCGGTAGGGTGAATGTCTTTCAATAATAATCGCTGAACTAACTCATCGTCGATTTGGTTGCTACAAAAAATCGAGCCTGTGCCATCTAGATTAAAGGCATCACCTGCCAGCCCTGAGTCCCAAGTGGTATTGCGAACCCGAGTATCAAGTATTCTATTGAATATCAGACTTCTAGCTGCCGAAATCCACATGGATTGTTGCTCGCGCTCGCGCTTATTAATACGTTTGTTCTTATTTCTTTTATCGTTTGAGCGTGCTAATGACCCACTATTTGAGGTGGCGGCCAGCAGGGTATCAAACCATCTTAATGCCTCTTTAATATTATTACCGTAGTGCCCAAAGCGCTGGGTGCCAAAGTAATTGGGAACCCCTAAATCCCTGATTTGCTGCAATCGATACTCTACTGCCTCCAAGCTATCCAATTGAACCTCACTCAATATTAAGATAAATTGGTTAAATTTATGAGTGCCTCGATTGAGTTTTTTATTGTGCCAATGCTGCTCCACCACTTCTATCGATTCAAAGTCTTTTAAGGCGGGATGAAAGGGAGTATCGGGCAAAGTGCGATTAGGAATCCGTAAACTGAACCACTGGGTGGTCACCGCTTGCCTGTCTTTAAGCCCCGAGTAGCCGACATCCCTTGCAGGAATGCCTGCCCAGTCAGCGAGTAGATTGGCCACAAAGCCAGTATTCATCCCCGTCTTTTTAATCAACACCCAAAGATGCTCACCTTCACCTGTGAAATCAATGTCCATTTGTTCATTGACGATAAATGTCTCAGGAGTGACCTTGTAAGTGGCCTGCAATATAGGCAGTTTTGCAGG
>JAUNVX010000035.1:0-2674 GCA_030540615.1 Psychrobacter sp.
TGCGGGGTGGAGCAGTCTGGTAGCTCGTCGGGCTCATAACCCGAAGGTCGTTGGTTCAAATCCAGCCCCCGCTACCACTTTTTTCAGACATAGCTGATCTTGATTGGTCTAGGTAATATTGAAATTATTCACCAGTATTCGGTGAATAATATTAACAATATTAATCTGTTTAGAGATCAAAAAGTCTCAGCACGATCCAACCCACCATTATGTCTGTGGGTTTTTTTGTATCTAAATGTTGGTGATTTTTGGTTAACGTAGGTATGATATAGGGTCTATGATAAGCTATAGCTATTGATTGTTTATCATCTTTTCAAGTTAGCCCAAAGCCTGCCTAGATTAAAATTAGTTAAACTAGAATTGGCCAGCTATGTTAATGGTTCTACTCAACTAGAATCACCATCAGTACTTTGAGATATTATTATTAATAACTTTTAAACTTAGCATCTCATTGATAGGATTAATGGGCTTATTGAAAGAATAGGCCAAAATAGGTGCTTGATAAAAGCAGTTAAAAAATAATGAAAGGTTGGTATGAAACTCTCTACTAAAGTAACTGAATTGATGAGCTTAATCGCTCCTGCTGTCGCCGCTTGCGATGTGGCCTTGTGGGGAGTTGAGTTTGTTCCTCAAGGCCGAAAATCTTTACTGCGCATATTTATTGAATCGTTGCCTGAAGAGCAAGCCGAAGGTAAGCAGGTCACTATTGAAGATTGCGCCGCAGTAACGCATCAAGTTAGCGGTGTATTAGAGGTTCATGACCCTATCGCTGGCGAATATATTTTAGAGGTGTCTTCTCCAGGGCTTGATCGAAGCTTTTTCTCAGAAGCCCAAATGCGTCAATACATAGGGCAATCTATCCATTTAAGGTTGATTAATGCGATAGGGTCAGGCAGTCAAAAGCGCCGTAAAATAGCAGGCCTGTTACAAGCTATGACTGACACTACGCTTGTATTACTGACCTCTGACGAGCAAGTGGTTACTATTGAGCTCTCAAATATCGATAAAGCCAATCTTATTTATCAAGACAATAAATAAAGTCGTCAAATTGTTGTACTAATGCCTTATTTTAGCGCTGCAGACGTTAAAAGGCCTATTGAAAACACGATTGGATAAGTGCTGATTATAATTAGCACCCAAAAAATAAGGACTTGACTGGGAATACTTAGATAAGAAATCCCTATATAAAAGCCACTTAGCATTTTAATTTTTTAAGATAAAACTAAATGTTTTAGAAACAAGCAGTCAATTTTTTAAGACATTATAAATAACCGTTGTTCAGTAATTTTGATACATTTTAATCATTAGCCGCTTAATTATTAACCGTCAATGATTAACCATTTACGTCAGTATAGGATAGGTATAGCATGAGTCGAGAGATTTTAACGGTGGTTGAGACCGTCAGCAATGAAAAAGGCTTAAATCCAGAAGATATATTTGAAGCGATTGAGCAAGCTTTAGTCGTCTCGACCAAAAAGAAAGTCTATACTGAGCAGCCAGAAGTTGCGATTCGGGTTCAAATCGACCGTGATACTGGTGATTATGATACTTATCGCTATTGGACAGTGGTGGCGGATGAAGACCATGAAATGCCTGCTTGTCAATTGGCTATTACTGACTTGGATCAAGATGAGTGGTCTATTGGCGATATCAAAGAAGAACAGATTGAATCAATTGAATTCGGTAGAATCGCGGCGACTCAAGCCAAACAAGTAATCATCCAAAAAATTCGGGAAGCAGAACGGGCGCTAGTCGCTGATGCTTTTGAGCCAAGAATAGGTGAGATGCTATTTGGTGAAGTCAAGAAGCAAACGCGTGATGGTTATATCATTGATTTAGGTGAGAATGCGGAAGGTTATCTATCTCGTGATCAGATGCTGCCACGTGAGCAGTTGCGAGCGAAGTCTCGTATTAATGCCATTCTTTATCATGTTAACCGTGACAGCCGCGGTGCCCAGTTATTGCTCTCTCGAACTCATCCAGAAATGCTATCAGCTTTGATGCAAAAAGAAGTGCCTGAAATCGCTGAGCAAATTATTGAAATTCGTAATGTGGCACGATTACCGGGCACCCGAGCTAAAATTTCGGTGAAGACCAATGACCATCGAATTGATCCGGTTGGGGCTTGTATTGGGATGCGTGGCACTCGAATTCAAGCCGTACAACAAGAGCTTGATGGTGAGCGGATTGATGTGGTGGTATGGTCAGATGATCCGGCGCAATATATTATTAGTGCCCTTGAACCAGCCGATGTCAACAGCATCATTTTAGATGAAGATGCTCAAACTGCGGATATTATTTTTAGCACCAACGATCAGTTGGCTCGCGCTATTGGCTCACAAGGCCAAAACGTTAGACTGGCATCAGAGCTAACTGGCTATAAGCTCAATATGATGTTAGAAGAAGAGTATATTGAACGTCAGCAAAATGAAACCAAAGCGTTCATTGAGTTATTTTATGAGCGTTTAGAAGTCGATGAAGATTTGGCTCAGGCCTTGGTCGATATAGGCTTTACTAGCATTGAAGAAATCGCGTATGTGCCAGTTGAGACTTTTTATGACATCGATGGATTAGATGATGATGCTATCGCTATGATTCAAGATCGGGCTAAAGAAGTGGTTATCGCTGATGAGCTAGTGAAGCAACAAAATATGAAAGAACCAAGCCCAGAGCT
>JAUNVX010000035.1:2774-20910 GCA_030540615.1 Psychrobacter sp.
TATTGCTATTTTGAATAACAAAGCTTAGTAACATATCGATTAATAAAATTTTGAAATATTGACAATTTATAATAGTGACAACAGATAACCGTACGCAAACACATCAGCTTAACGCTGAATTAAATATATAGCACACAATAGATAGTAGGTGACAATCAATGGCAGATAAGACCGTCAAAGAACTGGCAGACATGGTAAGTAAATCTATTAGCGCTGTCCAGCAGCAGCTAGTAGATGCTGGGATGCCTGCTCGCGGAGAGGATGACCTAGTCACCGAACTCGAGCAAGAGCAACTGGTGGCCTATTTAAAACAAAGCCACGGTCAGCAGCAAAAACGCCGTATTAGCCTAAAATCTAAGACGACAAGTACTGCGCGAGTGACTGGCTCCTCTGGAAAGTCAAAGAGCGTCAATGTAGAGGTTCGTAAGAAAAAAACATTCGAAAAACCAGACCCTGCTAAAGTAGCAGAAGAGATGGCAACACGTGAAAAAGCTGCTTTAGAGGCTAAAGCTCGTGCTGAACAAGAGGCACTTGAGCGTGAACAAGCTAAGAAAAAAGCTGAAGAACGTCAAGCTGCTACACTAGCCGCTATGCGAGCGAGTCTTGGCGGCAGTAGGAATAAAGACAATGGTGATGAAGAAGTCACTGCCTCTGTGGTAGTCAAAAAAGGCAGTAAGCAAGCCATTGAGATTAAGAGCAAAGACACAAAAGATACCAAAGATTTAAAAGAGAAGAAAAAAGCCACTCCAACTAAACCTAAGGTTGAAACCGCAGCAGAACGAAAAGCTCGTGAAGCTCGCGAGGCAGAAGAAGAGCGTCTACGTCAGTTAGAAGCAGAGACTCGCCGAAAACAGGCTGAAGAGGCTCAACAGCGTACTCTTGAGCAGATGCGCAAAATGGCGGGTAAATACTCTGATAAAGAGCCAGTAGCTGAAGTTCGTAAAGATGAGCCATTAGCAGAAGGCTTAGTAGGCGATGCTCTCGAAGAGTCATTTGAGAAAGAGCGCCGCGAGATTAAGCGGGGTTCTACTAGCACAGCCGCACGTGGACGTCGCCGTAAGAACCAAGAAGAGCGCGAGATGAAAAATCGCCGTCATGGTCTACGTTCTTCGCAAGCGGGTCAGCATAAGTTTGAAAAACCAGTCGAAAAAATCGTTCGTGATGTTGAAATCAGCGAGCAAATCGTGGTGACAGATTTGGCTCAGCGCATGGCGGTCAAAGCCCGTGAAGTGGTCAAATTGCTCATGAAGATGGGTGAGATGGTCACAGAGTCAGATTCAATTGACCAAGCGACAGCCAGTTTGGTGGTAGAAGAGCTGGGCCACAACCCTGTTCCGGTTAGTGATACTCGTGTTGAAGACGAACTTCAACAAGCGGTAGAAGGACGTAGTAGTAACGTTCAAGCGCGTCCTCCTGTGGTAACTATCATGGGTCATGTTGACCATGGTAAAACGTCACTACTTGATAAAATCCGTGAAACTAAAGTTGCCTCTGGTGAAGCAGGGGGCATTACTCAGCATATCGGTGCTTATCATGTCAAAACTGAGCGCGGTGTCATCACTTTCTTAGACACACCAGGTCATGCTGCCTTTAGTGCTATGCGCTCTCGCGGGGCTCAAGCAACTGATATTGTAGTGATTGTGGTCGCTGCTGACGATGGCATGATGCCTCAGACAGTAGAAGCCATTGATCATGCACGAGCAGCTGGTACTCCTATCATTGTCGCTATTAATAAAATGGACAAACCGTCCGCTGATCCTGATCGTGTATTAAATGAGCTGACCAGTAAAGAAGTGGTGTCAGAAGATTGGGGCGGTGATACTCCTATGGCGCGTATTTCGGCCAAAACGGGCGAAGGCATCGATGAGCTACTAGAGCTGATTAGTCTACAGGCTGAGCTGATGGAGCTTGAAGCACCTACTGATGGTGCTGCTCAAGGTGTGGTTATTGAGTCTCGCTTAGAAAAAGGTCGAGGTGCTGTGGTCAGTCTGTTAGTTAAAAAAGGCACGCTTAAGCAAGGTGACTTGGTGCTAGCAGGGGAGCATTACGGTAAAGTTCGAGCGATGATTGATGAGCATGGTCAGCGTATTAAATCTGCCGGACCTTCTATTCCAGTTGAGATATTAGGCTTGCCTGAGACGCCAGCGGCAGGAAGTGAATTCCTAGTCGTTAGTGATGAGAAAAAAGCGCGTGAAGTGGCAGATTTCAGGGCCACTCGTGAGCGTGAACGTGAGCTTGATCGCCAAAATAAAGTCCGTCTTGAGACGATGTTTGATCAGATGGGCCAGGGCGATGTGTCGTTCTTAAATATTATCCTTAAGACAGATGTTCGTGGCTCACTAGAAGCCTTATTAGCGGCTCTAAATGACTTGTCTACTGATGAAGTGAAAGTGAAAGTCATCAGTTCAGGCGTAGGTCCTATATCAGAGTCAGATGTGACCCTTGCTGAATCAAGTGAAGCGGTGTTATTAGGCTTTAATGTTCGTGCCGATACGGCTGCCCGCCGCAAAGCCGATGAGGCCAAATTAGATATTCGCTATTATAGTGTTATCTATGGCCTCATTGATGATGTCAAGGCGGCGATGAGTGGCATGCTATCACCTGAGCACCGTGAACAAATCTTGGGCATTGCAGAAGTCCGCGACGTTTTCCGCTCAAGCAAGTTTGGTGCGGCGGCAGGTTGTATGGTGGTCGAAGGTACTATCTATCGCAACAAGCCTATCCGAGTGCTACGTAATGACCAAGTTATTTTCACTGGTCAATTGCAATCGCTACGTCGTTATAAAGACGATGTAAACGAAGTGAGAACTGGTATGGAATGTGGCTTAGCGGTTCGTGGCTACGATGTTGAAGCAGGCGATAAGATTGAAGTGTTTGAGATTCAAGAGTTCGAACGTACCATCTAACTCTCTCTAGTCTCTTTGATTAAAGGCCTAACAGGTCAATCCTGCTAGGTCTTTTTTATAGGCTGCTTTATAAGCGCAACAGATAAATTAGAGTCATCTTTTGCACTAACATAAACTTTTTTAACATTAGGAATTATCATGAATCAGCGTTTACAACGATTGGCTGATCAAATTCAGCGTGAGCTTGCCGTTCTTATCCGTGACGAGGTTAATGATCCTCGGTTGACAGGTTTTGTCACCATCTCTAGCGTCAAAGTCAGTCCTGACTTGGGCTATGCAGATATTTATGTGACCATCATGGAGCCAGAGCTTAATGACTCAATGACCAAGAGCAGCCATGAGCAAAGCTTGAAAGTGTTGGCGAACGCTGCTGGGTTTTTGCGCACTGAACTAAGCCATCGATTAAAAACTCGAACTACCCCAAGACTGCGCTTTCATTACGACGAAGTCACAGCGCGTGGTAACTATATGATGGATTTAATCAATCAAGCTGTGGCCAAAAGTGATGAAGATAATATCACGGATATGGACCATGATATTAATGATGAGCTTGGTGCTAATCAGGCTAACTCAACTGGGTCTGACTCAATTAGCTCTAGTCAAGATTTAGCTAATCAACCCAATAAATAATGACATTGCTCGAATGATATCGCTTTAATGACATTGTTCTAACGGCTTCGTTCTT
This sequence comes from Psychrobacter sp., assembly GCA_030540615.1. GTDB lineage: Bacteria > Pseudomonadota > Gammaproteobacteria > Pseudomonadales > Moraxellaceae > Psychrobacter. Next base: position 6,366 of record JAUNVX010000035.1, read on the forward strand.
ATGGCAAGCTTACCCCATAAAGCACCCGATTAACCTTGATAGATGACTAAGGCTAAACCATGAGTATAACTAGTAATCAGCCGGTTAAAAAACGGGTATCTGGGGTCATTTTGATTGATAAGCCGCAAGGACTGACCTCTCAGCAGGTGGTATCAAAAGTAAAGTATCTGTTCAAATCACCTCATCATGACAGCAAAAAAGCTGGTCATACGGGTACCCTTGACCCGATGGCAACAGGCTTATTGCCAGTGTGTCTCGGTGAGGCGACAAAGTTTAGTCATTATCAGTTAGAAGCCAACAAGTCTTATGAAGCAATCATTCAGCTTGGCGGTCAAACGGACACCGGTGATGCCGAAGGACAAGTGATTCGTAGCGCTACTGTGCCTACTGTCACGGAAGCTGATTTGCTACGAGTTACCCAGCAGTTTTTGGGTCAGCAGTTACAGATACCGCCTATGTATTCGGCATTAAAAAAAGACGGCAAAAAACTTTATGAATATGCCAGAGAGGGCATAGAGATAGATCGTTCTGCTAGACCCATTAACATCCGGCAGCTACAATTAATCCTAATGACTAACGATACGCTAAAGCTAACGGTCACTTGTTCAAAAGGCACTTATGTACGGGTCATAGGGGAAGATATCGCTCAGGCTTTAGGAACACTGGGTTATCTGACAAGTTTACGACGCAGCCGTGTGGGAGAGTTTTACTTAGAAGATGCCATATCACTTGAGTCCTTAGAGAATATGAGCTTAGAGCAGCGTTTTTCTCACCTGTTACCGGTGGATGCGTGTATCAATCATATCCCTACATTGGTGCTAAACGATGATCAGTGGCAGCGAGTGCTGGTGGGACAGCGGCTTAATGTCTTTAATCAAATCTCTCCACAAGTTTTGGCCTATTTGAATGACCAAGATTCTAGCCTAATGGTCACTAACAGCTCCGAAGACAACGTTTTAGAAGAATATGTTTCTGGAACAAATAGAGGTGACGACCAGCCTAATTCGAGCCGCATGCTCGTATCTGTTTATCAAGACAATCAATCTCAAGATAAAGAGGTCACTAAAGACATCCGTTTAATCAGTGAAAAAGGGGTTTTCATTGGCCTTGCTGAACTGGGGTTGAGTGGTCGATTGCAGCCAAAGAAAATTCTACCTGTTAACTAATGGCTTAAGTTACTAGTCACTAACATAACTAACAGACTCAAACATTTCCTTGCATCTCTTGTCTATATCGCCATTAATAATCCACTTATACTGTTTATGGATTCAAATTAATACGGTTATTAATCATTTATTTGAAATCTAAACAGGATAAAAAGATGAAAAAGATAGCATTCTTATTGCACACCGATTTTGAGCAAGCTGAGTATGAAGAGGTAGATAACCAACTAAAAGCCAAAGGGTATAAAACCACTTTAATCACGACCAATGACTCCAAAACCGTCCAAGGTATGAATCATTCGGATAAAGCCGATACTTTTACAGCTGATTTATTTGCCAAAGAGACAAAGGCTGAAGATTATGATGCTTTGGTGTTGCCAGGTGGAACTGTGAATGCTGATACGCTTCGCGGTAAGGAGCAAGCCCAACGTTTAATTAAAGCTTTCAATGAGACAAACAAACCGATAGCTGCTATTTGTCATGCTCCTTGGGCCTTTATTAACACTGGGCTCGCTAAAGGTAAAACCTTAACAGGTTATCAATCTTTGCAGATAGACTTAGAAAATGCTGGCGCTAGTTTTGTTGATAAGGCCGTTCAGCAAGATGGCAATCTGATTACTTCGCGAACACCAGATGATATCCCAGATTTTGTAAACGCTATCGATAAAGCGCTAGCCTAACATTAACATTCGACACTTAATTCATTATACATTTAAGGAAAAATCATGACCCAATCTAATGATAAAACCAACGATTCAACTTTCGAACAACAAAAATCAGAGTCACAAGTGGCTTCGCTTAAGAATCAAGTCGAAGGCAATTATGTAGAAGATAGCCAAGAAGCTGCTGATAATATTGCAGAAAATCTTGATGATGCTAAAGGCAATAAATAGCTTTTGATGCCTATATCTCAATAGTCGTATGACTATTTTTATTAGATTCTTGATACAGCGATTAGGAGATTATAATGACCAATAACGAGTCAGTTACCAAAATAGCTCCTCAGAATGGACCAGAAGACAACCCTATTAATCCTCAAGACAAAGTACCTGATAGTCTCGCAGAGGCCACTACGGCTCCTTTAGATGATGATGCCTTAGGCGGTCATGCTACTCAAGATGACGCTAAGTAAGATAATCGCAAGATAAGTCAATCAATAAGCCAGATACCTAATATAAGTCAGCTTTATCATTAAGGTCACTATCATTTTGATGGAAAAGGTTCTATCAATCTTAGGCTTTATGAAAGGTAAGTTATAAGGTGGTTTATAAAGACGATAGTTTATAAAAACTGCTGACCGTTCAGCAGTTTTTTGCTATAATACCCGCTTTAGTCTCACGCCTTGATTGATTAAGTCTTAATTTAAGCGTTAACAGTAAGGTCTGAGGCTTTATTAAAGTTCAAACGTTATTTTTCAATCAGTAACTAGGTCGACTCTAGTAATGCAGGGTTGTCCCGAATTATTGATTTACTAACCATAATAATAGCTATATTAGCTATTATTTTTAGCATTGCTGGAGAAATCTTATGCTAACCAATACTGACCGTCAACAAATCATCGCCCAATATCAACGTGGCGAGAACGATACAGGCTCTCCTGAAGTACAAGTAGCTCTATTGAGCGCTCGAATCAATGATCTTCAAGACCACTTTAAAGAGCACAAAGCCGATCACCATAGCCGCCGTGGTCTTATCCGTATGGTTAACCAGCGTCGTAAACTGCTTGATTATCTAAAGAGAAAAGATTTAGGCCGTTATAGCACACTTATCAGCCAGCTTGGCCTACGTCGTTAATCTTGTTTTAGTTCAAGATATTAGGCAGTATGGTGCTATGACTTTTAAAAAACGGTGCGATTCATGTCGCACCGTTTTTTTTGGCTATCACTCTAGAATATTAAAGTTGGGCGTCAAGCTAGACAATGATTCATTGGTCAATTGCCACAAATCACTGTAAAATAACACGCAATTTAGTTTTTTAGCGTGGTTTGCCCCATCTCTTATAAGGGCTATTTTAAGACCCTAATAAAACTAACCATATTTTTAGCCTCATTTATGATAAGAATTGATAATAGACTCAAGTCCATTAACAAATATAGGTATACCTGGCAGCGTTGTAACTCTCCGCGTTCGATGGGATACTGGTAGGGTTAATGAATAGGACTATCTAATAAGGCGTATCTTCAAGATGGCGCCACACTTTTTGAATCAATAACTTTATCATTCCCATTACTTAAAACAGGTAAATAAAACTTAGGAACTTTATATGACAGATAAGACAATGTTCAACACGGTTACTCGTGAATTTCAATATGGCAATCAACAGGTGGTACTAGAGACAGGCCGCATTGCTCGTCAAGCTAACTCTGTGTTGGTCCACATGGGCGGCGTTTCTGTATTGGTAGCAGTAGTGGTTAAGTCTGATGCTCGTGAAGGTCAAAACTTTTTTCCATTAACCGTTAATTATCAAGAAAAAATGTATGCCGCTGGCAAAATCCCTGGCGCTTATGGCAAACGTGAAGGTCGTCCTACTGAGTTTGAGACCTTAACCTCACGCTTGATTGACCGTCCTATCCGTCCGCTATTTCCTGAGGGCTATGTCAATGAAATCCAGATTACAGCGACTGTAGTATCTTCAGATAAGTCTCAATATGCTGACATCGCTGCCATGATTGGTGCTTCGGCGGCACTCTCAATCTCTGACGCCCCTTTTAATGGCCCAATAGCAGGGGCCCGCGTAGGCTTTATCGATGGTGAATATGTCCTTAACCCTACTATTGAACAGCTAAAAGTTAGTGATTTAGACTTGATAGTGGCGGGCACGAAATCAGCGGTTCTAATGGTTGAGTCAGAAGCTCGTGAGCTCTCAGAAGATCAGATGCTAGGCGCGGTATTATATGGCCACCAGCAACAACAGATTGTCATCGATAATATCCAATCAATGGCTGAAGAGATAGGCACAGCCAAACAAGAGTTTACCCCGCCTGCAGTTGATCAAAATCTTGAATCACAAATGAAGTCGCAGTTTGCAAATCAAGTTGCTGACGCTTATACCATTACGGATAAGCAAGAGCGTTATGCCAAGCTTGATGAAATCAAGCAAGCTGTGATTAGCGCCTTAGCAGGAGAGCCTGAAGCAGAAGGCTACGCTGAGAAAGAGACCCAAGTCAAAGAGCTGTTTGATACTCTAAAATATCGCACCGTTCGCGATAATATTCTATCGGGAAAACCTCGTATCGATGGTCGTGATTTAGATACTGTTCGTGCGCTTGACATTCAAGTAGGCGTTCTACCTTATACTCATGGTTCTGCACTCTTTACCCGTGGTGAAACCCAAGCTTTAGTGACCACGACATTGGGCAGTAGCCGCGATGTGAACTTAATTGACTCACTAGGCGGTACTATCCAAGACCATTTTATGTTGCATTACAACTTCCCACATTTTTCTGTGGGTGAGACAGGCCGTGAAGGTGTGCCTAAACGCCGCGAAATCGGTCATGGCCGCTTAGCACGTCGTGGTGTTCAAGCGATGCTTCCTGATTCTGATCGCTTCCCTTATGTGATTCGAGTGGTTTCTGAAATTACTGAGTCTAATGGTTCTTCTTCTATGGCTTCTGTCTGCGGCGCTAGCCTTGCATTAATGGACGCAGGCGTACCCTTAAAAGCCCCAGTCGCTGGTATTGCGATGGGACTGGTCAAAGAAGGCGAGCGCTTTGCCGTATTGTCCGATATCTTAGGTGATGAAGATCACTTAGGTGACATGGACTTTAAAGTAGCTGGTTCAAAAGATGGTATCACCGCCCTTCAGATGGATATCAAGATTGAAGGCATTACCCCTGATATCATGGAACAAGCCCTTAAGCAAGCGCACGCCGGTCGTATCCATATTCTTAACGCCATGAATGAAGTATTGCCAACCAGCCGAACAGAGATTAATGCTCATGCCCCTAATTATGCGGTCATGGAAATTAACTCTGACAAAATCCGTGATGTCATTGGTAAAGGCGGCGCGACTATCCGTCAGCTAACTGAAGATACTGGCGCGGTTATTGATATCGATGACAATGGCACTATCCGAATCTTCGGCGAAAACAAAGCGGCTACTAAAGAAGCCATTCGTCAAATTGAGGCGCTAACAGCCGAAGTAGAAGTTGGTAAAGTTTATGAAGGTATGGTTGCTCGTATTGTTGATTTTGGTGCCTTTGTCACTGTGTTGCCTGGAACAGATGGTCTAGTTCATATCTCACAAATCGCTGATGAGCGTGTAGAAAATGTGACTGATTATCTCAAAGAAGGTCAAAGCATCAAAGTATTGGTGCAAGATGTTGACAATCGTGGCCGCATCAAGTTGACCATGAAAGGTGTGGAACAAGAGTAAAGCTTTAGGCAGCCTCTTAGTCATACTACACCAACCGTCTTATTCGTAAGGCGGTTTTTTATGGCGTTAAAAAATTAGGGCGTAAGCGCTTATCAAAGGGAGATTGGGGGGTAATAAAAAAAAGAGGGGCTAACAGCCAAGCAAATGAGTGGCGATAGAGTATAGCTATAAGGGGTTATGTCGTAAGGTTTTTGGGAAGGTGAATATCGATACGAAGCTTGGGTAAATCCGATAACTTTTGCTCTAGTAAGGGCATTATATCTTTATGCCACTCTAACACTGGGGCATTGAGCTCAGCGGAAGGGGGAGTTGAAAGCTGGGTTGAAGATAAGGGGCTAAGCTGGGATGAATCAAAAGTTGAGATTGAAGGGTCTTTGTTAAGACTAGGATATATTAAAGGCCGAGCTAATAAGGCAGCACTATGAATCCCTTCATAACGCATCAGCTCAAACAACTGAGCTTTTAGGGCATCAAGAGCGCTATTAAGCCAAGCTCGACGCGTTGGGTGGTAAGGGTGGTCACAAACCACCAAATTAGCTATATGATTAGGCCGATTGCCATTGCTGCTAGCGGATAACCCTGCATGATCACGTTGGCGTTTGACCAAAAAGCTAGAACCGACCTGCAGTTGACCATCCATACAGGCTTTGCGATAGCGCTGATAATTATCAGGATAGAGCGTTTTACATCGTGCAATCACAGGGTCTAAGATAATCCCTGCATTATTCACTGGCAAAATAAGTATCTGAGCAGGATGTTGCAAAATAGGTGTCTCAGTAAACTGCAAGGTAGCCATAAGTTAAGATTCTAATTTAAGAGTCACAGTCATTAGTTAGTGCCGTTTTGAGAAGATTGTAATTGGTCTATTTGTTTCTCTAACAGCTTGATTTGCTCTTCTTTTTTCTGAGTTAGCTCTGCCATCAGGTCGGCTTGTTGTTTGGCCAATTTCTCTTGAGCTATTAGCCTATCATGTTCATCGTTGAGTCGGTCAATCTCTTCTTTGGCCAAACTATCATTAGCAGGAAGTTCCGCGTTTAAAATCTCATTAGGGTCAGGGATGCTATCTGGGTCAAAAATCATTAAGTCGCTCTTGTCTTGAGCTGAATCTGAGGTTGAGAGGGGCTGAGCAGTTGTGGTCTCTGACACCTTTGCCGACTCAGTAGTTTGCTGACGCTCTGATGCTATCTGCCTAATAGGAGATACAGTAGCGGGCGGCGCTAAAAGCTTAAATAGAAAGTAAGCCAATGCAGCTAGCGTTAAAAAAGCCAGCCCCAACAATAGCGGTTTAGCATTATTCTGAGGCTTTGGCCGTTTCTCTACCAAACGCTTAGGTTCACTAGATTTATGAGTGTCGTTATTTGGCTCATTTAGGCCTATCTCACTGAGCTCATCAATATCTGGTAAAGAGCTATTATTTCCTTTTTTTGAAAAACGGCCAAACTTAGTTAAGGATTTCTTCATAGTCAGATAAGTCTATAGTAGTGTTTGGTAAATGATGTTTAAATGAGTAAGATACTCGGCGGCAAATAAGGGTATAACAAACGCAACTTATGATATTTATAGAATATCAGCTAATCTAACAACTTAGTATTAGTTACTAATAAAAGCAATTGTAAGTTTGTATTAATTTTTATGGTATAAATTTAACTTTTCCGCTAGTGCCCGTTATTGATGATTGTGCGTCAATTTGTGCGTTTTTTTGCACAATGGGTTCTGGGTCTGGTCGGCGCTCAGAATAACTGCAAAGGGTGCATTCGATATACTCATCAGGTTCAGGGTCAAATAGCTGAACCTGAACCACCGCATCTATTGCTGCGCATTTAGGACATTTGACCCCAGCCAAAAATCGGCGCTTAGGCGCATTGGATTGATAGCGCATCAAGCCTCCCTATGTATAGCAGAGTCCGTATTCTTAGCTGAGCTTGTATTCGCATTGATATTATCGCCACTAGGCAAAAACCCGCTATGGCGAAGTAAGGCTTCAATGCTAGCAGATCGACCCATAAATCGCTCAAAGTTAGTTTTGGCAGGTAAACTACCGCCCACAGCTAGAATATAATCACGGAACTGGCGACCAGTATCGGCATTAAAAATACCCTCTTCTTCAAATTTGCTAAAGGCATCGGCTGATAGGAGCTCGGCCCATTTGTAGGAATAATAACCTGCGGCGTAGCCACCTGCAAAGATATGGCTAAAGCTATTGGCAAAGCGGTTATAGCGGGGCGTTGCCATAATAGCCACGTCTTTTCGCACCTCGTCCAGCGTATTTAAAACCCCTTGGTAATGGGGCGCCGGGTTTGCCGAATGAATCAGCAAATCAAACAAGGCAAACTCTATCTGCCGTAAAGTTTGCATGCCACTTTGGAAGTTTTTAGCAGCCAACAGTGCTGCAAGCTTGTCTTTAGGTAACGGCTCACCAGTATCAACATGAGCGCTAATTAACGCTATCCCTTCGCTATCCCAAGCCCAGTTTTCCATAAACTGACTGGGCAGCTCCACGGCATCCCATTCTACCCCATTGACCCCAGCGACATCACCGACATTAATGGCAGTCAAAAGATGGTGTAAGCCATGACCGAACTCATGGAATAAAGTCAAGACTTCATCATGAGTCAGTAGGCTTGGCTGTTCAAGACTTTGAGAGCGAATCGGCGGCGTGAAGTTACCCACCATAAAGCAAACTGGCAATTGAGCATAAGACTCATTATTAGAGTTGGCTGAAGGTTGATAGTCATATCGCGGTTGAAAGCCGCTCATCCAAGCACCGCCACGTTTGCCTTGTCTGGCATAGAGATCAAAATAAAAGCCACCTATTAAACTGCCATTCGCGTCGTACAACTGATAAAAGCGAACATCTTCATGCCAGCGTGTGACCTCAGAGCTATGCTCTTCACAGCGGATACCATAAAGTTTTTGAACGATGTCGAACAGTCCGTTAATGACTGTGGGTAGCGGGAAGTAAGGCCGAATCTCTTCTTGGGACAACTGAAATCTAGCTTGTTTGACTTTTTCAGCCACATAAGCGGTGTCCCAAGGCTGAAGCGATTTAATGTCTAAAGATTTGGCGGCTTGCGTCAATTGATCAACATCACGCTGGGCGGCGGGCAATGCCTTTGCCGCGAGGTCCCGTAAGAAGGTCTCTACCACTTCGCTACTGTCAGCCATCTTGGTGGATAAGGACATTTGGGCATAATTATCAAAGCCTAATAACTGCGCCTTTTGTGCTCTTAATGCCAATATCTGTACCATTATATCAGCGTTATTTAATGACTCGCCTTTATTATTGGTATGAGGGTCAAGCTCAGAGGCACGAGTGACAAATGCGGTATAAATCTGCTCACGCAACTCTCTATCATCGGCATAGGTCATGATGGCCAGATAGACGGGTATATCAAGCGTGGCCACATAATAGGGAGTCGGTAGGGCCGATATTTCCTCTGCTGACATTTGACCGTCTTGCTGCAACTTAGCCTTATACTGCTCTCCTGCTTGCGCTAGCATAGTAAGGCCACTGTCGGTAATGCCCGATAACTGATGATTTAATAAAGGCAGAGCAAAAGCCTGTGTTGCGTCTAGTACATTGTCTGAGAACTTAGCTGAGAGGGTAGAGAGCTGACTTTGAATATCAGCAAATTGACGCTGCTGATCGGTAGGTAGGGCTATTCCTGATAGCTCGAAACGCTGCAAGGCCAGCTCTATAGCACGCTGGCGAGCAAGCTCAAGCGCGGCAAAAAGCTTGTCATCGTTTTTAATCGTTTGATAACGATTAAATAAAGGTTTGTTCTGACCGACACGGGAGCCATAAGCTGACAGTTTGGGCAGCAGCTCGTGATGGATAGTACGAATCTCATCATTACTAGTCACACTATTAAGATGAGATAAAATGCCCCAACTGCGGTCAAGGGCCAAATTAATATGGTCAAATTCGGTAATGTCCGCTAGGGCGCTCGTCGCTTCTATTGAGGCATCTTGAGCCGCTGTTTCCAGCTTATCTAATCCCAGCTTATCTAGGTTGTCTAAATAAGCACTGGCCTTATCAATAGCTTCATTGATTTGCTGCTTTAGCTTAATAGGGGCAGTATCAGCAAAATCTACTAGGCGAAGGGTTGGGTCAAAATCAGATAAGGGGGTGCTTATAGAGCTATTAGCAAAAGGAGCAGTCATGACATATCCTAAATTATCTAAAATAGTAAAAATGATGAATTTTTATCAGTGTGAAACAGTATTTAACGACCAGTATGATAGCTAGCCTTATTTAAGCCTTGGCTTAAATGGATAGTCAGTTGACAGGATAGTTAGCTTAAATAAATGACCAGCTTAACTTGCAATATCTCAGTGACACCCGCCTAGCTTTATGATGGACGCGCCGCCTAGAAATTGCAAGTAGCGCAATCTTTAAAAGCCCTTATCTGAGCTTTTAGATGGATAAGCTCCTTTTGCTTTTGAGTCACTTTTAAATAAGTTAAATTTAACCTATGAAAATCAATAATCGCTAGTCGACAACGAATGGCTCAATCATAAACAACCTTTTACAAATATTACAAAGGGTCACCAAATGCTTGCAAACAGGATATGGATTATGGCGTTTGAGCTTGATACAGTATAAAGATACTTGATTAATAAGCCATAACTACTATAGTAATCAGCCTATTATTTGAGAAGTATAAGGTATTAAGCATTTAGCTATAAAGTATTTTTGGTAGGACTATTTTTAGTCAAATTTATTATTTTAATTTTTTATTTTTATTAAAGGATCATTTATGAAAGCTACTTTAAAGAGCTTACGAGCCACGACTGCCAACCCAGCGGTTAGCGTTTTTGTTAAAACTCACCGAGAGCATCCTGCCAACCAACAAGACCATATTGCCTTAAAAAATCAATTAAAAGTCGTCGAAGAGCGCGTCACTAATGAGTACGACAAACGCACAGCGGCGGCTATCATGGAAAATATCCATGCCAAAACAGATGACTTAGATCATAACTATAATCTAGATACTTTGGCTATCTTTGCTAGTGTTGACGATGCGCAAATCATTCGTATGCCATTAGACACGGAAGAGCGTGTGGTCATCTCTGACCGCTTTGCTACTCGTGACTTGGTTCGTGATATGGCCAGCGCTGTTCATTATTATACGGTAGTGGTCACTCGTGAATATGCTCGCTTGATTGAAGCAGTAAATGACCGTGTGGTAGTTGAGTTTGATAAAGACAGCGATGCGCAAAATCATATGGAACATATCCCGTTCCCTATCAAAAATACTACTTTGTACACCACCAGTGGCGCAGATAGCTCAGCCGCTTCTAACGAAGACAACTACCTTAAAGAGTTCTTGAACCGAGTAGATAAGAGCGTTCAAGAGCTTTGGGGCGAGCATAAAATGCCATTGGTCATCGTTGGCGATGCTCGTAACATCAGTTTTTATAAAGAAGTCTGTGACCGTCCTGAGAATATCATTGCGACCGTTGATAATGTCACTGACTTAGACGATGGTTCAGCGCAGCATATCGTTGATGGGGTTCAAGAAGCCGTTGAAGAGTACCGTCAATCATTACACGAAGCAGCCTTAGGCCAAATCGATAAAGCCCGTGGTGCTGAGTTACTTCGTACTGATTTGCAAGAGGTTTATCAAGGGGCATTCCAAGGCGCTGGCGAGACTCTATATGTTCGTCAAGGCTATATCCAGTCTGCCAAGATTGATGAAAAAGCGCAAACTTTGCAAATCGTTGAAGATACCTCAGGTGTAGGAATCACTGATGATGCCGTTGGCGAGATTATTGAACATGTGATTCACAATGGCGGTGAAGTGGTGTTCTTACCACAAGATATTATGGGTGAAAATCAACCCATCGCTCTAGTGACTCGTTACTAAGTTATGGTTTAGCTATCTCGCTTGTCAGTGGCGGTTATAGCTGCCTTAGTGACAAGGGTAGCAATAAGCATTGGTTCAATTGAGCCAATGCTTTTTTTTGACCCATCGATAACGCTTGCTCTAAAATAATACTGACCTTATTACCCTTATTAAAGTATGCTCAACGCTGATTCGATAGAGATTTATAGATTAATATAGGCTATCTCTTAAAATTGGTCTGGTTTTCGGTATTAATCAAAATTATCTAATGTTTTTATTACATTGTAGTCTTTGGTCAGTATCTACTAACCCACACAATGATTAACAGTGACCGCCTATAATCCCACATAACTATTGATAGTGGCCCACTATAATAAAGCCCTAGCACTGATTTAGGTTATTATGATTTATAATGATGAGGGGTTTATAATAATCTATAATTTATAAGGCGCTGCCATCAGGCTGCAAGTAAGTACTGACTTACCTTATTTCACTTTATCCATATACTCCTTTATTAATATTCTCCTTTATTAACGGTATCGCACCTTTATGAAATATTTGACCATCACCAGCTATAACATCCATAAAGGCATGTCGCCCTTAAACCGGCTAGTGAAGATGCAGCAAATTGGCGCTGCCTTGCAAAGCGTTGGCTCAGATATCTTATGCTTGCAAGAGGTTCAGGGTCAAAATCTGAAACGTGCTGTCAAATATAATGAATACCCAGACCAATCGCAGCATGAATGGTTTGGTGAGTATCTAGACTTGCAAAACAGCTATGGCAAAAATTGTGAGTACGAGAACGGTCATCATGGCAATGCCGTATTAAGCCGCCATCCCTTAGACCCCAAGCACAATATCAATATCACTGTTAATAAGCTTGAGCAGCGCGGGGTTTTGCACTGTGAGGTTCAGCCAGAAGGTTGGGAGACGCCTTTGGTGGTGTTGTGTGCTCATCTTAACTTGCTTGAGAATGATCGAGAAAAACAATACCGCGCCATCGCTGAATACGTCAATGATGCCATAGACCAAGATCAGCCGCTGATATTGGCAGGGGATTTTAATGATTGGAAAAAAGTCTCTTGTGAGCGTTTGGCAGGACGGATTAATATGACAGAGGCTTTTATGAGCTGTCATAACAAGTTGTTGCCTACCTTTCCGGCCAAGCTGCCCGTGCTGAGCCTAGACCGTATTTATGTGCGCAATCTACAAGTCAATCGCGCTTGGGTGCATAAAGGCAAACCTTGGTCAACGCTGTCAGATCATTTGCCCATCAGTGCAGAAGTCTGCCTAAGATAACAGCTCGCCTAAAACGTTAAGGCTGGGTAGTATTAATCCATTAGGTAGAGCTGTTAATAGCAAATTGAGGTGTTAAATAGCGGTTTAAAACAGCAAACAAAAAAATACCGCTATCGATTAGATAACGGTATTGTTCATATGAGCTTTCAATATGAGCTTGCAATACAAACTCTTGAGACATGCACTCATAGTATAAGCTAACTAATAGCGCCTATTGCTTAACTCATATCCGCTGAGCCATCGATGACAAAACTGACAATCATCACCACATGATAAGTATTAATCTTGCCATCATTGATGCCAACTTTTTGCTCTTTTACCCAAGCGCCTTGGACATTTTTGACCGTTTTGGTCACTTCAGCAACCCCTTTTTGAATAGCATCTTCAAAGCTTTTGGTTGAGGTGCTGCTGACTTCAATATTCTTTGCAACTGACATAATATCTTCCTTGTGTAATTATTAATAAAATAGTGATGTTATGAACGCGGCATCTACAATGAGGGTCATGCTTATTTAAACTTCGGCTATTAGTTCAATCTTGAAAGTTAGCCTTGAAAGTCAGTCTTAATACTGACCCTTAGAACTAGCCGGAAATTCACTGACTAACAAACGCTGAATAATCGGCACTGACTAATAACCAATGCTTACTATAGCAGAGCCACTAGTCTCTGTCCGTAAAGTTAATCTTAACTCACATTTTGCCTACAACCCTTAAATATGGCGTAATAATCATCACCCCTGAGCTTTTTAATTGAGCCTTTAATTCACCCATTATCAGCGGTACAGGCAAGGAGCCCACCATGAATATCCCTACTACTCAAGATGCAGTCACCATAACCAAGTTCGGTGATGCCGAGGTCCTAACCTATCATCATGATAGGCCCATACCTGAATTAAAAACCAATGAGGTTTTGATAAAAATCGCTTGTGCTGGGATTAATCCTGTCGATTTTAAGACCCGTCAAGGTCTAGGTTGGGGCGCAGAAAAGATTAAAACCAATCAATTCGCTCACGATGAACCAGCTGTTTTGGGCTTTGATTTGTCAGGAGAGGTCATTGCCAGTGAATCAAATCACTTTCAGCCAGGGGATAAAGTCGCTGCCTTAACCTTTAATGGTGGCTGTTACTCGCAGTACAATGCTGTCGAGGCTGAGCTATTGGCCAAAGTCCCAGAATCTGTCGACCTTAAGCTAGCAGGGGCATTGCCTTGTGTTGGCATCACGGCCAAGCAGCTAATTGATTTTGCGCAGATTAAGCAAAGAGAGCACGTGGTGATGAGCGCGCCAGCAGGTGGGGTAGGTCATCTGGCAGTGCAACTCTTGATGCAGAGGATAGCTGACCAAGACATCAAACTCACTTTAATCTGCTCTCCACAAAAGTACCAAAAGCTTGAAGCTTTAATTGACACTAATAAGCTAGAAGGCTGGATTGACTATACCAAAGAGGATGACTTCCCAGAGCTTCAGGCAGACCTGTTGCTTGATTTGGTCGGTGGTGAGGCTGGGATTAAGGCGCTCAAAGTGGTAAAAGCACAAGGCCGAGTGGTGGTGTTGCCATCGATTTGGGCGGATAAGCTTAAAGAGGCCGGTTCGGATAAAAACTTGCAGGTTGAAGGGTTTATCGCCCAGCCCAATGCCAATGATTTGGCAGTCATGCTAAATAAACTGGCTGACGGAGATATCAAATTGCAGATTCAATCCGAGTATCCCTTAGCCGAGGCGGCCGAGGCTCACCGAGAACTAGAGCAGGGCGACAGCTTCGGTAAAATTATATTGTTACCGTAGATACATTGATAGCGCAGTTACATGGATAACGTAGGACGGTCTCAGGGTTGCCGCTATTCGGGCCACTAACTACTGG
>JAUNVX010000274.1 GCA_030540615.1 Psychrobacter sp.
AAGTCGCAGCCTTCTAAATCATCATAAGAGACCGTGGTTTTGATTTTATCCAGCAAGGCTTGTTTTTTCTCAGGGGTCGAGCGGCCACGGCTGATGGCTTTGTCCAAAATTTTAACAGAGTAGTCTTTGCCCTTGTCAGCAGCCTCAATGTCACGGTCTAATAAAACCACTTCCATTCCTGCTTTGGCAGTGACATAAGCGATACCCGCTCCCATCATACCAGCGCCCAAAACAGCGACTTTTTTGGTCTGATACTTGTCAAAGCCATCAGGACGTGACTGACCTTTTTTGATGCTGTTCAGCTGAGTCCATAAGGTATTAATCATGTTGCGGGCAACAGGCGATAAGATACAGGCCACAAAGTAGCGTGATTCAACCTCAAGGCCAGTGTCGATATTGACCATACAGCCCTCAAACACACACGACATAATATGGACAATGGCAGGATAGTTGCCATTAGACTTCTGATAAGCCATCGCAGGGGCAACAGAGAATACTTGCGCCACATTAGGATGCTTGGGATCGCCTCCTGGGATTTTAAAGCCTCTGACATCCCAAGGTTGCTGCACTTTAGGATTGGCTTTAATCCAAGCCTTAGCTTTGGCTAGCATGTCATCTTTGTCGCTAGCTGTTTCGTTAATGAGGCCGATGTCTTTGGCAGGCCCTGGGCGTAGCTCTTTACCTTGGGTCATAAGCTCCAAAGCTTTTTGAATACCTACCAGACGCGGTAGACGCTGAGTACCGCCGCCGCCAGGCAACAAGCCTAACTTAACTTCTGGCAGTCCTAATTTGGTCTTAGGTGAGTCAATCGCAATGCGGTAATGACAGGCAAGAGCAATCTCAAGACCACCGCCTAGCGTCGTACCCGTCATGGCTGCAACCACAGGTTTGCCGCAAGTCTCAAGTTTACGAAGGCTGCTTTTTAGGTCTTCAACCAAATTATAAGCTTGCTCTGGCGTTTCGATATGGCCCAACTGATCAATATCAGCACCGACGATAAAGGTGTCTTTGCCTGAGGTCAAAATCAGACCTTTAGCGGTATCATCAGCGATAAAGCTGTCACTTAAGCTCGCAAAAGACTGCGTAAAGCCATCACCGATGACGTTCATTTTACGATCGCTTTGATCAATGGTAACGGTGATGATGCCGGCATCGTCACGCTCAGCCGAAAAGTTTGCCAAGCTATTAATGGCAGTGACGCTGTCTTGAGTTACGTTATCTGTAGTCATCCTATGTCCCTTTTATATTTTGTTTGTCCAATCTTACTTAACCGGTAATCAGATAATCATTATCCGACGTTCATTCATTCATGAGTGCAACCAGTTCATAAGAGCAACCGTCACTATAGGTGACTGACTGCGCTCAATGACTAGAGGCGCCCAATAGCTAGACACGCTCAATGATGGTCGCAATGCCCATGCCTGCCCCTACGCAAAGCGTAATAAGGCCAGTCTTTAGGTCACGGCGCTCTAACTCATCGAGAACGGTGTTGAGCAGCATGGCTCCCGTTGCTCCTAAGGGATGGCCCATCGCAATTGCTCCGCCATTCACATTGACGATATCTAGTGATACACCAAAGTCTCTTGCGGTCTTTAGGGGCACAGCGGCAAAGGCTTCGTTGATCTCCCAAAGGTCAATATCAGAAGCTTGCATGCCCGCTTTTTTGAGGACTTTATGAACGGCTGGAGTAGGACCCGTTAGCATGATGGTAGGCTCAGACCCTACGACCGCTGCCATAGTAATCTTGGCACGCGGTTTAAGACCCGCTTTATCGCCAGCGGCTTTACTGCCTACTAAGCACAGTGCGGCACCATCCACGATACCTGAAGAGTTACCTGCATGATGCACATGATTTACTTTTTCGATGGTGGTGTACTTACTTAAGATGACACTATCAAAGCCCATTTTGCCTGGCATAGCGAATGAAGGGTTAAGACCGGCTAACTTCTCAGGATTGGTATCAGGACGGATAGTCTCGTCTTTTTCTAAGATAACCATACCGTTTAAATCAGTGACGGGTACCACAGACTTGCTAAAGTAGCCTTTCTCCCAAGCACTGGCTGCACGTCGATGTGACTCACTAGCGAACTCATCCACATCATGACGGCTAAAACCTTCAAGCGTGGCTGAAGTATCGGCGCCCACGCCTTGAGGAACGAACTGAGTGCTACTATTAACCCGGGGGTCCATATACCATGCGCCGCCATCAGATCCCATTGGGACACGGCTCATTGACTCAACACCGCCTGCGACGACCATGTCTTCCATTCCCGACATAATCTTGGCCGCTGCTAGATTGATAGACTCAAGTCCTGACGCACAAAAGCGAGACTGAGTCAGTCCCGCCACGCTCTCGTCCCAACCAGCATCGATAACAGCGACTCGCGCTATATCAGAGCCTTGCTCACCAACGGGGGTGACACAACCTAATACCACATCATCGACCAAGCTGGTGTCAAGATTATGACGCTGTTGCATCTCTTTTAATAAGCCTCGCACGAGCCAGATAGGCGTCACTTGATGCAGCGAACCGTCTTTTTTGCCTTTGCCACGTGGCGTACGAATGGCGTCATAGATATAAGCTGTTTCAGTCATAAGAAATCCCTTTTCTTGTTAAAGTGTATTAGATAGTCTCTTAAATAGACAATGTCTTCAATG
>JAUNVX010000275.1 GCA_030540615.1 Psychrobacter sp.
TTGAGTATATATATCTATCCACATAACGCCCTCTATGCCAACTTTGCTTTTTTAATTCACCTTCTTTAACGAAGCCTAATCTCTCATAAAAATGACACGCTTTATGGTTACCTTCAGAAACATACAGGTTGATTTTTCTTAGATTGAGCTCGTTTCTGGCGTATAAAATGGTGTATTGCATCAAGAGACTGCCCATGCCCTGACCTAGATATTCAGGAGCCATAAAAATGTATAACTCTGCCAAACCATGCTTTTGATTGATATTGACCAATCCAGAGAAGCCAATAGCCTTATCTTGCGTGCTCAACTCTGTTTCTTTAGTTTTTTCAATCGCTACTTGGTCCCGTAGTACAAAATCACGACGGCTTGGATTGTCGTTAATAGCCGCCTGCCAAGCCGCAGTGTTGTCAGTGGTAATGGGTACCTCCAAAAATATACCAGACAGCACTTCATAAGAGTTAACGGCTGCTACGCGTGCCAACACATCGCTTGGCGAGAAGAGGTCAAACTTATACTTGGCTTTCATTCAATCGTTTCCTATATTCATCTAATGGGCCTTGTGGCGCTTCTACGAGGACATCATTGCCATGGAATACCTTACCGACGGTTCGATAAATAATACTTAAATCATAGGCGAAACTTTGGTCGTCGACATACTGCAAGTCATAACTCAATCTTTCTTCCCAAGTGATGGCATTGCGCCCTGACACTTGTGCAAGCCCTGTCAATCCCGGGCGCACATCATGACGTCTTTCTTCTTCTTCGGTATAATAAGGTAAATACCTCATAAATAAGGGCCGTGGACCAACGACACTCATATCGCCTTTGAGGATGTTCCAAAGCTCTGGCAGCTCATCAATGCTTGACTTTCTTAACCGTTTACCAAATGGGGTTAACCTTGCATCATCCGGTAATGGATTGCCCTGCTCATCATAGGCATCTAGCATGGTACGAAATTTAATCATCTCAAAAGGCTCACCATGCAGGCCAGGACGCGTCTGACGAAATAGCACAGGCGACCCTAAGTGCTTTTTGACTTGATAAGCCGTAATCGCCAAGACAGGAGATAAAATAATCAAGGCCACCAGCGCCGTTGTCATATCAAAAAGTCGTTTAAACATTATTCTTCTCCAAAATTCCCATTTCCTTTATCATCACTTTATTGACGGTATGAACCTCGTATTTATCCTCTGCCAAGCGTCTAGAAGCAGCGCCCATCTCGGCTATCTGCTGAGGCTGCTTAATCAGCTGCTCCATGGCTACCACCAAGCCCTCGACAGACTTAACTGGGACTAGATAGCCGTTATAGCCATCGATGACAGTCTCTCGGCAGCCTGGGGTATCGGTGGTAATCACCGCGCGTCCCATGGCCATCGCTTCTAGTACCGAGCGCGGCGTTCCTTCTCGGTAGGACGGCAGCACATATACTGAACAAGCCGCTATGGCAGGCCGAACGTCTTTAAGCTTGCCCCAAAATGTCAATAAGCCTTGATTAACCCAGTCATCGAGTTCAGATTGCAAGATAGCGTCTGGGTTCTCATCCAAAAAGCCCACCAAATCGAACTGAGCTTGCGGGTATTTGGCTTTGATGATTGCGGCAGCTTGAGCATATTCACGGACGCCTTTGGCCTGCAAAAGACGACCAATTAACAAAAACCTAGGCAGCGGTTCGCCCTCTGCCATCGGAATTGGCTCGACAGCAAATTTGTCAATATCCACGCCTGAGCCGTTGACCACTTTGGTCGCAAGCGTTGGCTGGATTATCGCCATCTCTTTGAACAAGGCTTCATCATCTGGATTTTGAAAAAATACTTTTTGAGTACTCGCCAAGGCTTTTGAATAGAGGTAATGCATGAGCTTTTGCAGGGTTGACTTTTTATAGACCCGGTCCTCTGCTCCTGCAAAGGCATAGCCAAGGCCGGTGATTAACGCAAATCGATGTGGCACATTGGCATGGGCGGCGGCTAACATCCCATAGATAACAGGCTTGATGGTATAGCCAAGCACATAATTTGGCTTCACCTTTTTGATAAGGCCATAGATAGCATGCAAGGTCTTGACGTCGGCTATAGGGTTAGTGCCCGTCCTTTGCATGGGTATTTGATGAACATGGTAACCAAGGTCGCTTATAGCGCTATGGATTTGGGGATGGTCTTCTAAATGCGGGGCTAGCACATGAACGTCATAGCCTAACTTAGCGATTCGCTCCAAAAGCTTGCCTCTAAAATTTAAAATAGAGGGTAAGTGACTAGCAATAATCATAAACTTCATATGACAGGCCTTAATATATAGTAATAATTATAAATACCATGCAACACGCTAAATACCGCAATGATAAAGACTAGATTTTTATTTTTAACATAATAAGCGGTAAAATTAGCCAAATAAAACGCCTGAATAATGGGTAAAAACAGCCAAGAAAAGAATCCAAACCGATTGGAGAAAACCCCAAAGCCAAAAACAAAATAAGCATTGGTTAATATGAGCAGAGTCTTCAATAAAAACCCACTGAGATTATTGTCTTTAAAATACTTTAAGTGAACAACAGTGAATAGAACACACCAAAACACGGAATATAAAAAAAATGACAATTGAAATCCGCGCCATAAATCAATATTTTCTGCATAGTCCGCAATCATGGTATAGGCAGGAATACCT
>JAUNVX010000276.1 GCA_030540615.1 Psychrobacter sp.
AGATAGACTCAAAAACTGAGTCACCCCTCCTTTTCTAAAGGATGAACTAGGATAAGCAAGTGTCCAGTGGACACTTGCCCGAAGTGCAAGACGTAGAGCTATGCTCGGAGTACTGGGGGAGGATTTTATGATATTCAAATACGATAAAGAAGCCAATGCTAAAATATAACCCGAAGTTAAAAGCACTACCTTAAAGTTATTTATTCAATCAATCTCGTCGAAGTCTACGGTTTACCTTTTATCATCATCCCGAGCATCACCAGCCGCAGGCACCAAAGCATCAGGGTCAACCCCTAACGAGCGTAACTTATCACGGTAAACTTGCAAACGCCATTGCGGGCATGATGGGTCAGAGCAAGGCGAATCTGGGTCGCCCTCATGCTCAAACTCAAAATGAAAGCATAGCCAATGCATCTTCTCAAATAGCTCATAGTCGGCTCGGTGCCTCTCAACGGACTTATGACACTTGATACAAATTAGCGCCTCTTTATTTTTCTCACCGCTTATCAAGTGCTGCTCATTCATTGGTTATTTTCTCTTATGACTCCTAACTCAGCCCCAATCACTCAGTCACTTATCCAAATCCCTAATATACTGCGAAACCTCGGGATTGTCCTGCGGCGAGCCATAAATAGTGGGCGAGGGGTAATACTCGGCGGCCAGCTGAATGGCGGCGGCGATATCTTCACCAAAGGTGTCTTTGATAAAGGCCAGCAGCATATCCATACCAGCAGACACGCCAGCCGATGACCAAATATGACCGTCGTTCACGAAGCGCTCTTCAATTACCGTCACCGATTTATCTGCTTTTAATTGCTCTAAAAACGCCCAATGCGTGGTAGCTTTACGGCCCTTTAGCAGTCCAGCGGCTTGTAGCAAGTGCAGTCCCGTACAGACCGACAACAGTGCCTGACAGTATTTATCGCAATCTTGCAAAAATTGCAGCACCTCTTTGTCTTGCATCGCTATTCTAGCGCCGCTACCGCCCGGTACAATAATAATATCGGGAAAGTCCGTCTTAATGCTCTCGCCATTTAAAACATCGCTACTAGAAACATCGCCAGCCGTCGAATAATAATCTTTAAAATGACAGTCCGCTGACAAGCGCAATCCATGTGTGCCTGTTGGGGTCATCGTGTTTAGCGATATGAGCTTAGGCGGCTCGCACAAGCCTTTATTGGCGAGCAGTCCTATTAGCTCCCAAGGGCCAACCAAGTCTAGCTCTTCCACTTTATCAAAGATAAGAAAGTATATTTTCATGCCGAGGGCCTTAATGAGGAATGGGTTTAGATAATACTCATAGATACTAGCATCACAGGCAATGAGCGACCATCATCATAGCGTCCACGGCCGCTCAATTTAAGACATATTGTCTTGGGCTGCCTTGTAACGGATTACTAAAGGATTACGGCCAACAAAAAGCCCCTTAAACATCC
This sequence comes from Psychrobacter sp., assembly GCA_030540615.1. GTDB lineage: Bacteria > Pseudomonadota > Gammaproteobacteria > Pseudomonadales > Moraxellaceae > Psychrobacter. Next base: position 1,437 of record JAUNVX010000276.1, read on the forward strand.
GTTTAAAGGGCTTTTTTAAGATATAAATATGATTGATTAAGCACCACAGCAGCAGCATTTGTTGCACATATGGCACTTTTTACAAGTGGCTGTATTAGAGCAGTTGCACTTTGAGCAGTTACAGCCTTCGCTATAATGTATCGGCATAAAAGTCATCAGGCATCCTTGGTTATGAGTGGTATCCCATTTTGACAAAGCTAAAGACAGTTATCAGTCTTTAAATTGTTAACCCAGTGCGGTTTCACCCTTATTTTAGACCACTGGGCTTAAGTTTGCCTGCCAGCATCTTTTGCAGCTTTGCCAATATCACCCCATAAAGCGGCAAAAAAACAAATATACCCATTAGCAATTTAAAGCCATAGTCCATAGCACCGATCTCTACCCAGTTTGCGGCCATAAAGGGGTCAGGGCTTCGGTAAAAAGCGATGGTAAAAAAGCAAAGACTGTCGACCAAATTGCCCAAAAATGTGGAGGCCAGTGGCGCTATCCACCACGTCTTTAACTGCCGTAAGCGGTCAAACACTTTGATGTCGAGCAGCTGGCCAATAACGTAGGCTGAGAAGCTGGCGAGCACGATGCGGAACACGAATAGGTTGAAGTCGAGCAAGTGCTCATGACCGATAAATTGACCGTTGGCAAACACTACCGAAAAGTAGTAAGAGATCATCAGCGCAGGCAGCATGGCAAAAAAGATAATGCGCCGAGCCAACTGACGGCCGAATATACGCACGGTGAGATCAGTCGCCAAAAAGATAAAGGGAAAAGTGACTGACCCCCAAGTGGTGATAAAGCCAAACAGCTCAAGCGGCATTTGCACCAAATAGTTACTGATGGCAATAATAAAGATATGCAGCGCCGCTAGCCAAAATAACGCACGGTTATCAAAGGGGGTGGGGACTTGGGTGGTTTTTAAAGAGGCGGCAGCAGGGGCCGAAGTTTGGGTACTCATATGATGGTCCTTTTTTTGAATCAGGGTTGAGGGAACCTGAGAGGCCGCGATTATAAAGCAAAAAGGCGATGATGGGTAGGGTGAGCGAAGTAGAAAGAGAAGCAGAAGAAGATTAATACGATATTTTCGCTATTTTACTCTCCTTCTACTCCTCGAAGCAGAGTGCAGTTAAGTCAATCAAATCAAATCTTCTGGTAGCTTTCGTACAGATTTAGAGTAAGGCGTCAAGTGATGTCGCATAGGGCATTATTTCGCTAGGATTGGTTAATAGA
>JAUNVX010000277.1 GCA_030540615.1 Psychrobacter sp.
TACCAGTAGCAGTGCCAGTAGCAGAAGTGTCGCCAGTAGCACCAGCGTCAGTGGTAGCAGCGGCATCAGCGCCAGTAGTAGCAGCATCAGTGTTGCCAGTAGTAGAAGTATTGCCAGTGGTACCAGTAGCATCGCTGGCAACATCGGCTTTAACTTCGGTGCTTTCGCTTGGCTGCGTTTCAGCGGTATCGTTAGTAAAAGGAATGTTTTTAGCGTCCATGTAACGCCATACTAATTCGGTCTTGCTGTCTTTAACCTGATAACCGCCCAAACCTTCAACATTCAAAGCTTTTTTAAGATCACTAGCTGTCATTGATTTATCAATGGCCTTAAAGCTTTGGGTACTAGCCAACTCAGACAAGTTACTTGGAATTTCTTTGATAGTGCTCATACAAACCTCATAAGAATAATATAAAAAACCTTGTTACCGACTAGCAGTAACAAGGGCTGGTAAATATACAACCTATCCTAGCCACTGCTTATAGGGTTGGAAGGTTAATCATTTCAATAATCATAAACTGATTAGAGTAGCGCTTGACCGGGTTGATATCAGCGGCTTGACGCGAGTAAACGCCAACTGAATCATCAAATGCGTTTGGCTTATGCGCTAATACTGTAGGTGGTACTGCGATATGGCCTACAAATGGCGCTTTAGCTGGGCTTAATGGGCGTGGGCACATTAGCGCTAATGCCGTACCGGCGTTGCCTTCACGGGTTTCATTAAATACGCCCATTGAGCTTGGCACGTAGTAAACATTCGCCCCATCGTTTAAGGTGCCGATGCGGTAAATATTGTACTGGTCGCCAAACGTCTGACCAGTCGGGGTGAACATGGACTCAGGCAAACCACTTAGCATAGCGGCGCCATTGTCGCCAACATACAAGTCGTAACTGCCAACGCCAAAGTTAAGCGACTTTGACAGCTCGGTACGGCCAATACCTAAAGTAATTTTTAGGTTAGAGAACATATCGGCCATAGTGTTAGGAGAGAGGCCCTGTTTCTGAGCATTAAATACGATTCGACGGTTTTCACCACCGCGTAGCGCACGATTGACAGCTTGGCGCAATAAACGTGCTGTTTGCTCAAAGTAGTATTTTTGCTGAACGATGCTTAATGCAGCGCCGTACCAGTTGATATTCAACTCATTGGCTAATTGAGTAATAGCGTCAATGGTAGCGTGATTTAACGCCCGGCTCGGATATGCAAAAACAGATGAATGAGCAAACTCAACGTCTGTGCCGGGTTCACGTAGGATTTGATGGCCGTTTTGATATTTGCGCTCATAGTCAAAAATGATATCGACTTCTACGTCGTCTGCTTCAGGGGCCACGCCTTCGGTTGTGTCAAATTCCACCTCAACAGTGTGATTATCAAGGCTTGCAGTGCCGCGCTTAACTAAGAACGTGTCTGCGCCAATGGTCACTTTACCCACTGGTTGCAACACACTCACGCCGCCCTTGGTCGGATGGTCACGGTTTTTATCGTTAGCGACTTCAACGCCCTTGACTGTGACCACGACACGGCCGCCTAGGAATGGTGCAGGCATAGATGCTTTGTTAGAGACAAACTTGGTGGTTAAGTCATCTCGTACCACTTTGTCATAAGCGACACGGACAGTTAGAGAGAATTTAGCCGTATCGGTTGAATCCTGTTCCATTACAATAGTATGGCGGTTTTCAAGATAAGGCATACCCGCTTTGTCGCCGTCGATAAGATCGCCCGGCTTCATAACGCCCATCCAAGATGAGGCTACCGCGTCACCATAAACAATTGGCACCTCATTGCTGCCAGTTGGGTTAGGCAACATAGATACGATTGGGATGGCGTTTGCAATACCCATTGCAAGCACCACTTGAACGGCCGCTGGTACTACTGACAAGGCTTCATGGTGTTCAAATGACAAGCTATCAAAAAGCTTATCACCAGTTGCCCCAGCTGGCGCTTTGTCGGTAAACATGGTTGCCTGATAAAGCGCTGACAAGATGACTTCACTTGGGGGCGCTTCGCCACCATTACGTTTTTTAAACTCTTCAACGCCTAGGCGGATTCCGTCAAAAACGCATTGTTGGCTATTGCCTGCCACAATTGATTCGTCAGTAAGTAACTTGACCATTGGCTCAGGCATTAGATCAATTGCTGTCTCACGATCACCAGTTTTATTGGCTAGTATGCTGTCAAAAACCTGATATTCTTGATGGGGCTTGGCATCTGACAAGTCAATCAAGAGATTTTCAAGCTTATGCTTATCAGATTGGATTCCGGCAACATAGTTAAGGACGCTTTGTTTATCCATAATGGTTCCTATAAAGTTTATGGAGGGTTGGTAAAACTCGATAGGCTTATGGTAAAACGTCACTGAATATGGCTTTAGGGGGTGTTCCAAGATGCAAAAAAGCCACCGCTAGGGTGGCTTTTTTAGGGATGGTTTAAAGCTTATGAGGCATTAACAAAAATAGCCGGTTGCCAATAGATATTAAAACTCTTATCTTGCCCTGATCCTGACCATACGCCATGGTCTTTGTAGTTTTGGCCCTCAAACATTTTATATCAAGCTTTAAAGGCGTTCATCTAATAGTTAGATAAGGGGGCTAGGCTGATAACCTGCGTATTCTGTTTTATACATCACGTAAAAAGCATCT
>JAUNVX010000036.1 GCA_030540615.1 Psychrobacter sp.
ATCAAAATATTGATTTTACCAAAGGTCTTAATCACGGTATCCACTAGGGCCACTAAGCTGTCATCTTTTAAAATATTGCACTCTACCGCCAAGCCTTTGACCCCAAATTTCTCAATCTCTTGAACGGCTTCTTCTGCGTCTTCTTTTTTGAGGTCAGCGATGACGATATCAGCACCTGCTTGTGCTAATCGTAGAGCGGTGGCTTTACCAATACCATTAGCGCCTCCTGTCACGATGGCCACTTTGCCAGATAAGTCAAATAACTCTTGAAAGCTTTTATGTTGATACTCTACCATGATGATGTCTCCAATTATTTAAGGTTAGTTTTTAATGCTAGCTTTTGAATGTCAGTTTTTTAATGTCAGTCATTTAATGCCAGTTTTTTAATGCTAGTTATAGCTATATATAGGCGATGAGGGTTAGCTTATATTTGATAAATAAGAGTTAACCTACTCATTGAATAAGATAAAGCAAGCCGTCGCTTCAATCAATTTAAGTTGACAGTAGAGCTGTATTGACTATGTGCTGTTTGTACGGAGTATTGCAGCGAAGCTTGTCAGAGATTGATAAAGCTGCTAACCAGTTATTTGGCAGTCGATGTTTAACTCATGATATAACCTTGCTCCCCACTTGGCTTATTCCGTTATCTGCGAGACTCCTATGAGCACTACTCTTATCCACGACTTTGAACTACCCTTTCAGCTGTATAATGTCTTAGACGCTGAGCAGCTTTGCGAGCACCCTAAGTTTGCAGAGCATAATAGGCAGACCTTTGACGCCACTTTAGAGACTGCCAAAAAGATAGCGACTGAGTTGTTTTTGCCGCACAATCATATCGCTGACCAAAACGAGCCGCAATTTGATGGTCAACGCGTCAGTATGATAAAGGATGTCAAAATCGCCTTTGATGCGTTTAGAGAGTCAGGCTTTATCGCAGGTCGTTATCCTTTGTCAGTGGGCGGTATGCAGCTACCAGAGACGGTAATGACGGCGCTATCCGGCTACTTTATGGCGGCCAATCCTTCCACCACGGCTTATCCATTTTTGACTTCAGCGGCGATTAATGTGCTATCGCATTTTGCTAGCGATGCCATCAAAGACGCCTTTGTACCACGCATGCTAACCGGCGAATTTACCGGAACGATGGCGTTAACTGAGCCGCATGCCGGCTCTTCGCTCACCGATATTCGTACCACTGCCACTCCACAAGATGACGGCAGCTATCGTATCAAAGGCAACAAAATCTACATCTCCGGCGGCGATCATGAACTGTCTGACAACATCGTGCATCTGGTATTGGCCAAAATCCCAGGTGGCCCTAGTGGCGTTAAGGGCATCTCACTATTTGCTGTGCCTAAATATCGATTGACGAAAGACAATGGCTTACGCGGGTCAGTAGGACCGCGTAATGATGTGCAGTTAACCGGACTACTGCATAAGCTTGGTTATCGCGGAACGACCTCTACCGTCCTAAGTTTTGGTGATAATGGCGACTGTCATGGCTACCTTATTGGTGAGCCACATTTTGGCCTTCGCTATATGTTTAAGATGATGAATGAGGCGCGCATCGCTGTAGGCTTTGGGGCAGCGATGATTGGCTATCGCGGCTATCAGTATTCATTGGCGTATGCCAAAGATAGGACGCAGGGCCGCATTGCTCCTCTTAATCAACCTGAGGACCCGGCCACGGCTATCATCAATCATGGTGATGTCAAGCGTATGCTGTTGGCACAAAAGGCTTATACTGAGGGCGGCATATCGCTGTGTCTTTATGGCTCTCACCTGATTGACCGTATCAACACTTGCAAGGATGAGACGCTCAAAAACGAACTGTCAGAATTGCTCGATTTATTGACCCCAGTGCTCAAAGCTTGGCCTTCAGAATATGGGCCTAAAGCCAACGACTTAGGCATTCAGATATTAGGAGGGGCGGGCTACACTCGCGAGTACTTTGCTGAGCAATTTTGGCGCGACAATCGTCTTAACCCTATTCATGAAGGCACTAATGGTATCCAAGCCCTAGATTTAGCCTTTCGCAAATTATGGCAAAATAATGGTCTGGGCATCCAAGTCCTTCAACGTGAGATTACTCATGATTTGGCGAGTATTGACACCCCCGAAGCTGCCAAGCTGGCGGCCAAGCTGACCCCTTATTTGGGCCAACTGCAGCAAGTATTGCTACAATTAAGCCAAGAGCTGCGCACCCATAAGGCCCTAGCATTAACGGGCAATGCGCAAGCGTTGATGACGATGTTCGCGACTATCGTGGTCAGTTGGATGTGGCTACGCCAAGTCAGTAAAGCTGAACAGCTATTAGGCAATAAAAGCTCAGAGGTCTCGCTAGAAAAGCGAAATTTCTATCAAGGTAAAATCCAAGCGGCCAAATACTATATCGATTGGGAGCTACCCCTAATCCAACGTGATATTGAGCTATTGACCCAGACCAATACTGTCTGTACTGATATGCAGCCTGACTGGTTTTAATGCCTCGCCCATCCACTTGAGGTTTAAGTTATCAGACTTGATATAGAGTTGCCCTTATCGTTAGTAGACGATACAAGTGCTATTGAACGGCTAAAGCATAATTTTGATGACGATGCTCATACTTTCACAGCGCTTTTAACATAAGCAGTATAAATAACTTAAGGATAATGATGATGACACCTGTTTCAACACTGGCCTCGGATGTCAGAGAAAAACGGATTTTGATCACAGGCGGTGCATCAGGTATTGGTGCTGCTAGTGCCCTGTTACTCGCCCGCCGCGGGGCTAAAGTTGTCATTGCCGATTTGGCAGAGTCACTAGGTCAAGAGGTAGCCAAGCAAGGGCAAGAGGCTGGTGGTACGCTAGTATTTTACAAAGTGGATGTCACCAATGCCGATGAGGTACGCGCTTTATTTGCCTTTGCCATGCAAGAGCTTGGCGGCCTAGATGTGGTCATTAACAATGCAGGTATCGACCATAAGCCTGCCCCCATGCATGAGCTGAGTGATGACGATTTTGACCGTAATATCGCGGTCAATCTTAAAGGGGTCTGGCACTGTATGCGGGCAGCGATTGCCTGCATGGCACCCAATGGTGGTGGTCATGTCATTAATGTTGCCTCTATTGCTGGTCTGCGCTCCTCTCCTACCTTATCTATCTATAGTGCCGCTAAACATGGCGTGATGGGGCTAACTAAGTCAGCTGCCTTAGAATATACCAAGGTCAATATTCGCTTTAACGCAGTTTGTCCTAGCTTTATCGACACGCCTATGGTGCAAAATACAATGGCGAATTTAGACGAGCGTGGTCAACAAGCCATCATCAAGGCCAGCCCTATGCGAAGACTGGGCCGCGTAGAGGAAGTGTCCAGCGCCATTGCTTGGCTTGCCAGCGACGAGAGCAGCTTTATGAATGGGCATGCTTTTACTTTAGATGGTGGCATGATGGCCTAGTGCTAAGGGACCATCCCAAAACTTCAAGCTACAAGGAAGCAAGATGAAAGACTTATTTGATTTAACAGGTAAAGTGGCATTGGTAACCGGAGCAAGTCGTGGCATTGGCGAGTCCATAGCACGATTGCTAGCGGACAAAGGCGCTCATGTCATCGTCTCTAGTCGCAAAATAGAGGCGTGCCAAAAGGTCGCTGACAGTATTACTGCAGAGGGTGGCAAAGCGAGTGCATTTGCCTGTCACGTGGGCGACTTAGCGCAAATCGATGCCATTTTTGCGCATATTCAAGATGCCTTTGGAAAATTAGATATCTTGGTGAATAACGCAGCCGCCAATCCCTACTTCGGTCATATCTTAGACACGGATTTGGCCGCTTATAATAAGACCGTAGAGGTCAACATTCGCGGTTACTTCTTTATGTCTATTGCTGCAGGCAAAATGATGCGTAATCAAGGCGGCGGCGTGATTTTAAACACCGCTTCGGTCAACGGCATCGTGGCGGGCGATATGCAGGGCATCTATTCTATTACTAAGGCAGCCGTCATTAGCATGACCAAATCCTTTGCCAAAGAATGTGGACCTTTAAATATTCGGGTCAACGCGCTGCTCCCTGGCCTGACAGACACCAAGTTCGCCTCTGCCCTCACTAGCAATGATAAAATCTTAAATTCGGCGCTCAAATCTATTCCCTTAGGCCGCGTTGCCCATCCTGATGAGATGGCAGGAACAGTGCTATATTTGGTCTCCGATGCATCAAGCTATACCACTGGCTCTTGTGTCATCGTCGATGGTGGCCTGTTGGCTTAGAGAAATGGATTTGCTAGATGATATGGGGTTTGGATTTGATTAGTGCCTCTTAAACGAGCGCCATAAAAAAAGACTGATAGCTTAAGCCGTCAGTCTTTTTACGATAAATTTTAGCTTGAAAATCTTAACGACTAAATCTAATACCCGCGATAGTTCTGAACTTGAACGCGCAGACGTGTTTTGCGGTCGATATTCATCGGTTCATTATCTTCGTCCAATACCACAGCACCTAGCTCGCGAGCCATCAGTCCTGCGATACTAATCATGCTATCAAAGCCTTGCAGCGCTTTGGGATGGGGCAAAGATAAAAACATCACTAGACCCGTATAGGCTGTGTGCGGCATTACGTTTAGATCAAAAGGCGCGATGCCCTCTTCAGTGATGCCCATCATACTGAACCACAAGATACCTGTGCCATCTTTGTTCTCATAACGGTGAAACATATTCATCGCACCATATTTGAGACCAAATTTATCGACGAGTTTAAGCAAGTCTTCCCCACGGATAATATTGGGCGCATAGCCCTCAAACTGCTCAGGCAAAATGGTGATGTTAATGTTGTCTTGGGCATTATTAAGCGGGCTATTTTGGTCTTGGTCTGCAGCCGCCAAAAGATGTTGATCTAGCACAGGACTATTATCCGTAAAGGCGGGTTCATCTGCCTTTTCAATCACTGGCATGAGGTGGTCAGTAGCGGATACTAATGTTGAAAAAGCGTCATGTTCGCTCGCGTCAATATCATCACTGCTTATATCGCTAGCAATATGAGCAAACTCTTGGTCATCGGAGCCATGCTCTTGAGCCTGCCAAGTATCAAAAGCCGCCTCACCTGATTGGGCTTGATGACGGCGATAGGCCGTCTGATCCGGCATAAACTCTTGATGGCTATCTGACTCATGATGGTAAGCTGGCCCAAAATCATCATTCCCCTCTTCAATCACCGCTGCGAGATGATGACGATCGGGGGTGATAATCGTTTCACCCGCAATAGGATCGTCAAAGTCTGGGATGTCGATTAGATTGCGCTCATGACGTGGAATGATAGGAATACCGTTTTTGTCAAATTCGACATTGGCCCCTGCCTCATTGCCACCTCGGCGCTTGAGACTGCGGATAACCATAAATAACCCTGCTAAAAATATCAGTGCCGCAATGACAATCAAAATAATCTGAACGGTAGTGACCATGGTATCGTTGTATCCTAGCGCCTAAAAACAAATGGGCAGTTAAATTAAAAGTGAAATCAAAAAAGCAGAAATTGGCAATAGTCTATCATGACTGGTAGGTGTCGTCATCAAAGCAAGAAAAAATCTTGCTTAGGCGGAGCTATTAAGCGATAGAACCTTTAGGCTAAGCATCAATATAACGCTCCGCTTCTTCGAGGCTAACGCTCACCAGCGTTGACACGCCAGCTTGCGGCATGGTAATGCCTTTAAGCTCATCAGCGATTTGCATGGCCAGTTTATTGTGACTGATAAAGATGAACTGCACCTCGTCCGCTAGCTCATGAATGAGACTGGTAAAGCGTGCTACATTGGCATCATCAAGCGGGGCATCAACTTCATCGAGCACACAAAAGGGTGCCGGATGCTGCTTGAAGATGGCAAATATCAGACTCAAGGCGGTTAAGGTCTTTTCGCCACCTGAGAGCACGGCCAACCGACTGTTCCTTTTGCCTTTGGGCTGTGCCATCAGCTCAATCCCTGCCCGCCATTTATCAGCTCTAGCTAAGCTATCATCATCTTGCAAGCTTAGCTTGGCCTGACCACCGCCAAATACCTTGGCGAATAAGCTAGCCATATCGTCATTGACAGCCTCAAGCGTCTGCATAAATAACGCTTTGGTCTTGGTATCTATCGTGGCAATGGCATCGGTTAAGGTAGCCATACTGGCAGCAATGTCTTCTATTTGCTGCTCAAGAGGCATTAGCCGAGCATTAACCTCCTCTAATTCAGCAACCGCAGCCAGATTCACCGCTCCCATACGCTCAAGCTTGGCCGCAAGCTGGGCCTCAAGTTGATGCAACTGCTGAGCTGACTCAGCAACCTCAGCATGGCCACTTGAACCTTGACCCAATCGGCGAGCGTGACCTTCGCCATACACCACAATTTCGGTCAAGATAGTCGAAGCACTGACGTCTGAGCCAATAGCTTCTAAGCGCTCGCTGGCATCACGAATACGCTCACCAAAGATAGCGACTTGAGTGGTGTAGTCTGCGAGCTGAGCTTGCTGCGACTCAATCTCGGTCGCCATATCATCCAACTGCTTTTGATGGCTACTGTGCTCTGACATAAGCGTAGTCAAGCTCGCTTTGTACTCTTCTAAAGCAACTTGCTGCTCGTGACTGGCCATGTCCGCTGCTTTTTGCGCCGCTTTAAGCTCAGGTAACTTGACCTGACTTTGTTCAAACTGACGCTCGGCAGCTTGCAATGCGCCCGTCAATTGCTCTTGCTGCGCGTTACTCTTATTCAATTGTGCCTTGGCATGGTTAGCCGCTAGCGTAGCCTCTTTTATCTCAAAGCGTAAATGTTGCAGTTTCTCCAGATTAGCTTGTATCACATTACGCTGCTGTTCACGCTCACTGCTCAGTTGCTCAAGCTGACGCTGTAGCGCTTCAAATTGTGGTTGCTGCTCTGCCAATAACGCTTCTATCGATTGTATCTGCTGAGTCAACTCTGCCTGAGCATCTGCCAGTTCTTGATAGTCATTATCTAAGCCCAAGCGCTCGGCCTGCAATCTTGCCTGCTCAGCCTGCAGGCGGTCTAACTGCGCGGTCATCACCGTTAACTGCTGCTGCTGCTGATGCTCTAAGTGCGTTAGCGTGGTCGCTTGCGCGGTTAACTCTTGAGCAGTAACGTTGAGCTCATCATATTGTGATTGAGTGGTCTTGATACTTTGGCTAACGGCGTCTAACTCGTCCTCTAATTGGGTCAATGACGCTTCTAATACTGCCAAGCGCTCAGACTGCTGCAATCGCTGGGTCAAAAACTGTGACTGACTAGCGCTATCGCCTTTACCCGTTAATTTACTTAAATGCACCGCAACGCATTGGTTGATTAGCCAGCCCGTTGCGGTGAGTAATATTGCCCCTTTAGGCAGGCTTTGAATAGTCGCTTGTAAAGCATCTTTATTAACTTTAACCGTTGTCTCATCTAAAAGGTTAACCGCCAAATCGGCAGTGTATAAATAGCACTGATGCCAAATCGCTAGATTAGGCTTGGTAATCAACTGACTTAGCGGCGTAGCATTTGGCACCTGAAAGGTAGTTGCTTTTTGATCAATATTGCTCTGGCTCACGTTGTGTTGCAGCGAAAACAATATACTATTAACCAGCATCTCAGTGCTGGACTTCGCCTCTGGTTTTAAAGCCAGTAAAGTTGGTAGCCAATCACTTGTCAAATTGCTTTCATCAGTATTATTTGAGACAGGGATAATCGCTGATTGACCAATTGAGCTATTTAACCAAAGCGCTAACCAATAATCCAACACATTAGCCAAGGGCTTCCCAGCGCTACTAAGCTCAATTTGCTCGCTAAGCTTGGGCAATTGCTTTAACTGGACTGCTAACTGCGCAGTACTTTTTTCAGTCTCTCTGTCATTTGAAGAATTTGACCCACTGTTACTCTCAGCTTCTTCGTCATGCTCAATATCAACTGTGTTATTAGCCGCAGGTTTTGGTGGATGAAGCATCCGGTGCAGACTGTCGTATTCACCTGATAAAGTTGCATGGCGTTTCTCTAACACCTGTTGCGACTTTTGCTGCGCCGCTAAGGTCTGCGCCAACTCATTTAGCTTCGGCTGCGCTGCTGCTTGACTGTCCTCTAAGTCTTCACGCTGCCGGTGAATACTACCCAAAGAAGCTTTCATTTGCTGAATTTGCTCAGTTAACGATGGCTCTGTTGACTCAGTCTGATTTGACACATTCTCTTTAGCGCTCAGATTGACCGTCAAGGCTGTTGTTTCTGAAACAGTTACTGACAATCCTGACTCAGCAGCTTGCTGGTGCCAAAGTGTCTCTCGATGCTGCCATTTATCTTGTTGCTGCTTGAGCTGCTGCTGGGCTTGCTTATGTAGCGCTTGCTGCTGCTCATGTTGGCGAATTTGGCTCTGAATCTCGTTTATCTGAGTTTGCAGCGCTTGCCATGAAGCCTCCAAAGGCGCTTGGGATTTTTGCTGCACTGATAATTGATGCTCAAGCTCTGCTACCTGCGGCGTTAAGGTCTCAAGCTTAGCTTGTTGCTCTGATTGCTGCTCTCTAAAGCCTTCCGCCTCTGCATGGCTGAGCTCAAGTTGCGATTGCAGGCTCCCCAGTCGGCGCTCACTTTGCGACAGCTTGTCTTGTAGGCTGGTCAACTGATAACTGGCCTGCTGACAGGCTAGCTCCCCCTGATGATAGCGCTCTTGAGCATCATCTTTTAGCCACTGCGCCTCACTGATTCGGGACGCTAACTTGCTAAGCTTGGCCTTTAGGGTGGTCATGTTGCCTGTTGAGACTTTTAGCTGCTGGGTCAACTGCTCTTGCTCAGCTTTGGCCGCCAACTCTTGAAGCTTAGCATCACGCAGCTGAGTGATGGCGAGCTTTTGCTGAACCTCATTAAGCTCATCTTTTAGCGCTTGATACGTTTGCGCACTTTCGGCTTGCTTGGCTAAAGTTTTTTGCCGCCTGGCGAGCTCGCTACGAATGTCGTCTAATCGAGCCAAATTCTCCTGAGTGGTCTCTAATTTCTTTTGGGTCTCTTCGCGCCTAGCCTGATAGCGAGATACCCCTGCGGCCTCTTCAACGAACTCTCGTAGCTGCATGGGGCTTGAATCAACGATGCGCCCAATCATACCCTGCTCAATGACGGCGTAGCTGCGTGACCCAAGTCCTGTGCCCAAAAACACATCAATCACATCACGGCGGCGACACCGAGTGCCATTAATGAAGTAATCAGACCTACCCTCAAGGTTAATCTGACGGCGGATAGACAGCTCGTGATAGAGGTTGAGCTCATGGCGGATGCCGCGACTCTCATCTTGGGTGTGCTCAAAGGTCAACTCAACACTCGCCATACTTTTGGCCGCTTTGTCCTGTGTCCCTGCAAAGATGACATCACTCATTGCTCCGCCACGCAATTGCTTGGCCGAGGACTCCCCTAATACCCAGCGAATGGCATCAATGACATTGGATTTGCCGCAGCCGTTTGGCCCAACGATGGCGGTGATACCATGTCGGAAGGTAAAGGTGGTTGGGTTGGCAAAGGATTTAAAGCCTGCAAGCTTGAGAGATTTTAGGCGCATGGAAGCTGCATAATTTTAAAGAACTTATAAGTTTGGAAATTTAAGGTGGCGTATTTTACCTTAGATTGGGTAGAGTTGGGGGTTAAAATATTGCTAGTGATATTTCAGTGAGATAACTTGTCACCATGAGATTAAAATCACTGGCCTATTCATTAAGATAACAAGGATAATCTATTGAGTCATAGGTGCATAAATGACTTAGATTTTAGGCTTTGATTAAAACCCATGAGCAGCTTTTTTTCAACTTGACCTACCTCATTATGCTTAATATATTCTTCGTTAAATTCGCACAGCTGCTGCCAAGTCATGCTTTCAATCTGGATGTTTTTGGTCACTGCCAAAATCTCATCGGTAGATAAGTGACCTTTATTTGCTCGTGATGCACATCTTGCTAACTCTTGCTTGATGACTGATTCGGTATCGTATTGACATGCCTGCCCCCCAATAAATAACAATAAAAACTTAGCATCATGATTGATGAACCCATGATTGGCCAAATGAGCATACATCAGACAATACTTTAAAATTTGATCAACGTTCTTATCACCATTGAGCTTAAGCTCATTTGCGACTAAGATATTAGCTTGATGGTTATAGGCCAGATTGTCCATAGACATTTGCCTAAAATCAGTACTATTCTCAAATAGGCCACTATTGCCATGAGTAGACCATGACCCGCCCTCTGATATAGTCATAAACTGCTGATAGAGCTTATCTAAATAATAGTCACTGCAAAGATTTAAAAAGATATCAAATTCTTTATTTAGGTAGTCTTCTGAGAAAAACTTAACCCGTCGAACCGCTTCGCGAACATTGCAAATACCAGTATTTTTGGTGGAATAAGTATCTAATTGCTCAGATTTTTCCATCTCTTTACTTAATCTGTCGCTAATTAAGTCTTCAATCTCTGTTTGTGTTTTGCCTTGATTTTTTAACTCAATTGTCCAAGCAATAATTTGGTCGGCGTACTTTTTTTTACTAACGCCTAAAATACTTTGCGGTTTCCAAGCAACGAACTCTACCATATTAGACAATCCTGTCGTCCATGGAATCTCTTCTTTGAGATGGCTAATCGAGCCAAATACTTGGCGGTATTTTTCTGAGACTTTCATGGCTTATCTCCTTAACTTATTACCTTATTATTTTTAATTAATACTCTAACCATTAACTTTTAAACCACGCCCATACCAGCAAGCCCCGACCATAAGAGCTGACCACCCGCGAATACGAGCAATACCCCAAAGGCCTTTTTGAGCGTCGCAGCAGGCAATTGATGAGCCCACTTTGCCCCAAGCTTGGCGGTGATAAAGCTGGCCGCCGAGACGCTAATAAAAGCGATAATATGCACAAAGCCAATAGCGCCTTCTGGCAAATTGGCCACGTCTTGACCGAACCAAGCAAAGCCTGCCGCGCCTGCGATAGCAATAGGAAGACCACAAGCGGCTGAAGTGCCGACCGATTGCTTCATCGATAGCCCCGCCCAATTCAAGAACGGCACCGTGAGGCTACCACCGCCGATACCAAAAATAGAAGAGGCTAGACCAATACCAGAGCCTGCGCCAAACTGCACGGGCACTGAAGGCAAAGGCTTGCCGACCTGCTCTTTATTGGACAAAAACAACATCTTAAAGGCGACCATTAGAGCGGCTAACCCAATTAAAGCCTGCAAAGTATGACCATTGATTTGATCTGCAATAGCCGCGCCAATAAGGCTACCAATGACTAGGCCCCCTGCCATATGTTTCCAGACATCCCAGCGAACGCCATCACGCTTGTTATGTGCCATCAATGAGCTAATGGAGGTCACCACAATAGTGGCTAGCGAAGTGCCAACCGCCATATGCGCCACCACGTCAGGCGAATAGCCAAAGGCTGTAAATATCCAAATCAATGCAGGGACGATGATCATGCCACCGCCAATTCCAAATAAGCCAGCACACACGCCAGCAAAGGCACCTGCTACCACAAACCACACTACCATCGTCATCATGGCCATCGCCACCTTATTAATCATCTATTATTGACGGCCAATCCGTCACTGTCTCAGAGCTATTATGACTTCTATTATCAATGCTATTGTTAATTCTATTTATGACACTTATGTTATGGCAATTACCCTCTTTGGCGTGGTCAGTATAGCAAACCTTACTGGCAGGCCATAAGACCCTATGCAGAATACACTCACCATACGTTGCCCTCTAACTTCAGTAAATATTCAGTGCTATAGTCCACTTTTAGAAGCCGCTTTTGTGCTAATATCGGCTCTATTATTCTATTTCCACTCATGGAGGCATGGTCACTATGCTATCT
Organism: Psychrobacter sp.; assembly: GCA_030540615.1. Taxonomy (GTDB): domain Bacteria; phylum Pseudomonadota; class Gammaproteobacteria; order Pseudomonadales; family Moraxellaceae; genus Psychrobacter. The sequence continues at coordinate 11,833 of JAUNVX010000036.1, forward strand.
CAACTGCTTGAAACCCGTTCATTTAATACCCGCTTAATCGCCCTACGCACTTTGGCGGCATTGACCATTGCCCTACCATTTAGTGCCAGTATAGCGGCGCCATTTAATACTTTATATGCTTTTTCAGATGGTTGGCAGTTGGTGGTTGATTCAGACTATATCGAAGCTGGCAAAAGTGAAAAAGACAGCATAGCTCTACTGATTCAAACCACGGACCAACAGCTCTCTTATAACAGCGACTTGACCCCAGGTGGCCTTGATGATACTCAGACCCATTATCAGTTTGAGATGATGGATGACTCAGACAAAACCTCACCCATGACCATCGACCTTATCAAGAGCAGTTGCCAATACAAAGACAATATCCTGCCTTGGTCAGCCAATATCACCTTTAATGGCAAAAGCATTGCCGCCTGCGCTTCGCCCACTTTAGAAGTCACTGCCAATCCAGCCCCTTAGCTGAGCCGTTATGTCTATACTCTCGGCCCTTAACCATCAACATCTTGCTGTCACAGCTTCGACCAATACGCAATTGATTGAGACCATTAAGGCAGCAAGACTAGACGCTTCAATTCAGCATCTGCTCACAGCATCTGCCCAAAGCGCAGGCCGAGGCCAACGCGGTCGTCAATGGCAGTCGCCAAATGGCAATGTCTATCTCTCCTTATATCTGCCAATGAGTCTACCCCTTACAGGGTTATTGTCATTAATCGTGGGCCATGAACTGGCGTTGATGCCAGTCATCCAAGAGATTAATCAGCTTCGAATACAGCAAAACTTGCCCAAGATTGGCGTCAAATGGGCCAATGATTTGGGCTTTTATGGCAATCAATCCGTCAGCGAAGAGACTGGAGATGGTAGTGTTATTACGCCCCTCATATTCCATAAATTATCAGGCATCCTGATTGAACCGGTCTGGCAAGACGGGGCGATGCTCGGCTGCGTCATTGGGGTCGGCCTCAATGTTGTCACTACGCCTTTATTGACGACGCAGACACGAGAGGGCATGAGTTACCAAGCGGTAAGTCTCAAGGATTTCTATCTAAGTGCAGATAGCCAGTCTATATCTGCTATACCAGCGTTATCGACTTTGTACGAGCAGATTGCTCAAGCTTTACTCAACGCTCATCAGCGCTTTGTCGACATTATGACAGCGCCTGACACCATCCATGAGTTTTTAACGGCTTTTGCTCAAGTGGACGCCTTGTCAGGTAAGCGCATGCAAGTGACGCGGCAAATTCAAGGGTCAGAAGAAGTGTTAACGGGGTATGCCAGTGGTATTGATTGTCATGGATGTTTGCAATTGCGTCTCGATGACGCTACGCTAATACCGCTTTTTACCGGACGCATTGATGTACTTACTGGGCCTTGATAGGCTGATTTTTCTGATAGCCTATTGTTATAAGCTTTGTTTTGTTACTTACTGACCTTTCGCCTAGCAAGATAGGGTGACAACTGATAATCTTTTTTGCGCCGTATGCAGTTGATGCCAGCCGACCCAAAAAAAACTTCTAGTCATTTATAAAGACATAAAAATCGTATTTCGTGCAAGCTCAGTCACTTATCAACAGGACCACTGCCCTATGTCAAAGCTCTGGCTGGATCTTGGTAATACCCGCCTCAAATACTGGCTAACTGATGAGGTTGGTCAAGTCGTCACTCATGAAGCCCGCCAGCATCTGCAAGCGCCCGCTGAGCTACTCATAGGATTGACCGACCGCTTTGAGCGCTTAGACCCTGACTTTATCGGTATCTCCTCGGTGCTGGGTGAGCAGATTAATACCACCGTCTCCCAAACCTTAAGTCAGCTCGGCATCACCTTTGAGTTCGTCCATGTCGATGCTGAACATAGGCTGATGCGAAGCAACTACGACGCCAATCAACTGGGCGTTGATCGTTGGCTACAGATGCTAGGCGTGGTAGATCACAAAAAGCGCCAATGTGTTATCGGCTGCGGTACAGCAGTGACCATCGACTTGATTGATCATGCCCATCATTTGGGCGGCTATATCTTTCCGAGTATTTACTTGCAACGTGAGTCGCTGTTCTCAGGTACTAAGCAAATCACCATCTCCAATGGCGCGTTTGATAGTATCGCCCCTGGTATCAGTACTCAAGATGCCGTGCACCGAGGTATTCTCTTATCAATCGTCGGCGCTATCAATGAGATTAGCTTGCACCATCCTAACTTTGAGCTGATTCTCACAGGAGGAGATGCGCCCATTATTGCTCAACATATCAATCGTCCTGTCTTAATTCGTGATGATTTATTATTAGATGGTTTGGCAAGATTTTTTGGTTAATCGGCCTACCTTATTATATAGCTTCATCTACAGGTCTTAATCTATAGGCCTTAATTTGCGTGATTTAAAATATCAGCTTTAACATGCCTTTGTTGTATTCATAAGCGACTTGGATAATTTTTAGGATAAGCTCATGACTTCCATTCAACTGGCCGAGCAATTATTTAATGCCTATCGTCAACATGCCCCCTTGCCCAAAGACACCTTTATTCAGGGGATAGATGTCGAGCAAGCCTATCAGATTCAGCACCTAGTGACGGCGCTTAAAGTAGCCTCAGGTGCTAAATTAGCCGGCTATAAAATCAGTATGACCAGCGCACAAACCATGGCCTTGTTTGACGCTAAAGAGCCGATGTATGGTCAATTAACTGATCAACAGTTCTTAAAATCTGGCGCTTCTTTGTCTTTGGCTGACGATGTCAATGATGCTTTGGTTGAGCTTGAGCTGGCGTTTATGGTTAAGCACCCTCTATTGCCAACAGACAGTATTGAAGATATCTGTCATAAATGCCTGGTCGCGCCAGCACTTGAAATCCCCGACTGTCGTTATCAAGACTGGTTTGCCAATATGAGTAAAGAGCATCTGTGCGCAGACAGTGCGGTGGGCGGGTATCTGTGCTTGGGAGAAGCGGTCTCTATGAGTGCTCAGGATATCGCTAAAGAGGTCGGTCAGCTAACCCACAATGGCCATTTGCTACTGACCGAACCTGCGAGCGTGGTTTTGGCGCATCCTGCCAAAGCCGTTCAATGGTTAATTCATAAGCTTGCCTCGCATGGATTAGCGCTTGAGGCGGGTATGGTAGTATCGTCTGGCTCATTTGGTATGCCCGTTCCGCTAAAAACGGGCGAATTTATTGGGCGTTTTAATCAAGCCAAAGAGGTACAGCTTTGGGTGAAATAAATCATGGATTAATCCACCTAAGCCATTTATTGAACATAATTTTGTCTTTAACATACTTTGCTTGTAAGATAAGAGTCACTACCCAATAGCGGGTTGAATCATTAGCTCTCATGCTGATTAACATTGGCTCAAGGACTCTTTATGCCTAGCTTCATCTCTGCTTCAGTACCCTCAAAAATACGCTCCCCTGCCTTAATTTTACCTTTACTGGCGCTTGTTACTTTTACATCGCCTGCTCATGCCAAACCTGATCCAAATAGTGACGACGCTACGCTTAAGTCCAACAGCCCTAATACGAGCATCAATCGTGTCAATGTAGACAGTGCCCCTAGCCCTATTATCACCAAAAAAGATCGCTTAACAGAAGCGGCCAATGCACAGTTTTATATGGGCACCCTAAAAATGAAAGCAGGTGACCTTGACCAAGCCAAGACCCTGCTTAGCAGCTCAATTGAGTCTTTTGAAAAGCTCAAAATGACAGACACCATACAATACAATACGGCATTAGCAGCCTTAGGGAATGTGGTGCAGCAGAGGGGCAACTACGAACAGGCTCAATCTTATTATGATAAAGCCCTTAGTTCGATTGCCAGCATTGAGGACCGCGAAACCAGAGCCATGCTAAATTCGGTCATTTATCTGAATATCGGTCTGCTTAAAAGTCAGATAGGCAATAGCAATGAGGCATTAAGCTATTTTAAAAAAGCAGAAAAGGCGGCAGCCAATGCCAGCGCTGCTTTTAATCAAAACCCTCTTTATCTTGGCAAGTTGCATAACAATATCGCCCTAGCCTACTTCAATCTGTCTCGCTATCAGCTGGCATTGGAGGAGTTTTCACGCGCTCAAAATTATTTTGGTGATGAGATTAAAGATACTTATGAGCAGGCTATGATACTCAATAATCTGGCTATGGTTTATGATGCTTTAGGAGACTCACCCAAAGCCATCACTTATTTTGAAAAAGTGTTGGCCATGCCCGTCATCAATGACCATCAAATCGATACAGCCAATATCCTAACCAATTTAAGTCTCAGTCATATGAATTTGGGCCAAGATGATAAGGCTGAGCCTTATCTAAATAAAGCGCTGGCTATTATGAAAGATATCGCTCCCAATCATCCGCAAGTGGTCACTATTTATAATTATCTTGGTAGTATCTATATCAACCGAGAAGACTGGCAAGCCGCACTTGATAGTTTGCAGGCTTCAGAGCGCCTTAGCAAAGTGGCTTATGGTCGTCATTATTTCACTGGGGTGGTCGATAAGGCCAACATTGCTGCTGCTTACATGGGCCTTAACGACTATGATCGTGCCGAGCAATACCTTAAAGAGGCGCTGACTTTAAGCCAACAGCCTGACTATATCGAAGACAGCAATACCGCCATGCTTTATAGTATGTTAGCAATCATTGATCAATCCAATGATAAGCCTGATGAGGCATTAAAATATTACCAAGAGGCGTTGAGGGTCAATCAGAAGTTCTTTGGTGAGCATCATCAGCTGGTTGCTTCAAGCTATAATGACATAGCGATTTTTTATTATAATCAAGACGACCTACCCCAGTCGTTGGCTTACCTTAAAAAGGCAGAGGCGAGTATCAGCAAAGCCAAAACTGTCGACCCCTTCTATTTGGCCAGTATCTACGAAGGCTTTCAAAACGTCTATGAAGCTTTGGGCGATAAGGCGATGGCCAAACGTTACGCGGATAAGCTCGCCAAATTAAATTAGGGGTGCTACTCCAAAACTTTGAAGCCGAGGCAGGTAAGGGCCAGTCAAATACAAGGGCGTGTTAATCAGTCAACACGCCCCAAACTAATGAATACCAGCAATATAAGAGAGCAGCTATACTAATTCAAATTATCTGGTTTCGTTAAACAACTCACGGCCGATTAGCATCCGGCGAATCTCACTCGTGCCTGCGCCAATCTCATATAGCTTGGCATCACGCCACAATCGGCCGAGCGGATACTCATTGGTATAACCATTGCCACCAAAGATTTGAATCCCCTCCCCTGCCATCCAAGTGGCTTTTTCAGCGCACCAGAGAATCACACTGGCGCAGTCTTTACGCACTTGACGGCTGTGTCCTACCCCTTGGCTATCGAGCATATCTAAATTTTTACCGACGGTGTATAAAAAGCTGCGGGCTGCCTGCAAGATGGTATACATATCAGCGACTTTGCCCTGAATCAGTTGAAACTCACCGATAGATTGGCCAAACTGCTTGCGGTCATGAATGTAGGGAATGACATTATCCATCACGGCTTGCATAATGCCCACTGGCCCTGCTGCCAATACCGCTCGCTCAAAATCAAGGCCACTCATCAATACATTAACGCCCCCATTTAGCTCACCCAAAATATTCTCTTTAGGCACAAAGACATTATTAAAGGTCATCTCACCCGTATTACTGCCGCGCATCCCAAGCTTATCGAGCTTTTGCGCCGTTCCAAAGCCTTCCATGCCCTTCTCAACCAAAAAGGCAGTAATGCCTCTGGCCTTTAATTCAGGATTGGTCTTGGCGTAGACCACCATGACATCAGCATCAGGGCCATTGGTGATCCACATTTTGGTGCCATTGAGCACATAGCCACCGTCTTTTTCTTCTGCTCGCAAGCTCATACTGGTGACATCTGATCCGGCTCCCGGCTCACTCATGGCTAGCGCACCAATGAAGTCTCCGCTGATAAGTTTGGGCAAATACTTCTGCTTTTGCGCCTCATTACCATTACGTTTAAGCTGGTTGATACAAAGGTTTGAATGCGCACCATAGCTTAGAGCCACAGAGGCGGAGGCTCGGCTAATCTCTTCTAGCGCCACCATATGCGCCACATAGCCCATATCCGCGCCGCCATACTGCTCGGGAACGGTGATGCCATGCAACCCAAGATCGCCCATCTTTTGCCAGAGATCCATCGGAAAAGCATCGCCGCTATCAATCTCGCTCGCGCGAGGGGCTATCTCGCTATCAGCGAAACTTTTGACGCTGTCACGTAAGGCATTGATGTCTTCGCCCAATTGAAAATCCAATCCTAATAAACTCATAAAACTTCCCTTTTTATGTTGATATTTCAGGTCAATAAAACGCTTAACAGGCTATTTTGCTTAGTGTAATTTTTACTTAGATAGGACTTACGCAAATTTGAATGGTTAGCGACTGGTAATCATTTGTCTGGCTGGCTGTACAGTAGTGCAGAGGCTGCAACAAATAATCCCCAGTCGCATATATAAATTGAAATAGCGTTCTTATGCGTAAGCCCTATTAGACTAATTTTTTGTTTAATTTAACTCTTTGCTTGATCTAACTTTTTGCTTAAAAGCGTCCGAGCGACGCGCGATCCATTGGCTCGGCCTAGATAATCACTGATGCGTTGACCCGCTTGGGCAAGCTTGCCCAAATCAATGCCCGTCTCAATACCCATGCCATGAAACATAAATACCACATCTTCAGTAGCGACATTGCCAGTGGCCCCTTTGGCATACGGACAACCGCCAAGACCAGCGACTGAGGTATCAAATTGGCGCACACCCAGTTGCAAGGCCGCCAAAGTGTTGGCTAGAGCCTGCCCATAGGTATCATGAAAATGACCAGAAATATCCGCCACATCGATATACTCCATCGCCGCTTTAAGCGCATTTTGTACCTTAATAGGCGTGCCGACCCCAATGGTATCAGCAATGCCAATATGCTCAGCGCCAATCTCTAGCAATCGCTTGGTCACATAGGCCACTTGGCTAGGCGCAATATCACCCTCATAAGGACAGCCGGCGGTGCAAGAGATGACCCCACGAACTTTAATACCTTGCGCTTTGGCCTCAGCGGCTACTGGGGCAAATCTCTCAATACTCTCATCGATGCTACAGTTGATGTTTTTTTGGCTAAAGGCCTCGCTGGCTGACCCAAAAATGACTATTTCATCAGGATGATAATCAAGGGCGCTCTCAAGGCCACGCATATTCGGCACCAATACTGAATAGCAGACATCCTCTCGGCGGTTAAGATGGCCCACGCCACCATTAATTGCTGTCATCAATTCAGTATTATCACCCATCTGCGGGACCCATTTGGGAGAGACAAAACTGGTCACTTCTAGTTTTTTGATGCCCGCATCGATGAGCCCATTGATTAATTGATGCTTAATCTCAGTGGGGACATTTTGCTGCTCATTTTGCAGACCATCACGCGGGCTGACATCGATGATTAGGACGCTATCGGGATAATTCATAAGACAGTCACTCTATCTGGTAAGTCATATCTTTTAGACGTTGGCTTCTTGCGCCTCTAACCGCAATAACTCATCACCATCAGCCACCAAATCACCTGGGGCAAAGAGTAATTCGGCCACCACGCCATCAGCAGGCGCATTGATAGTATGCTCAATTTTCATCGCCTCAATCACTGCCAGCGCCTGACCTTGTTTGACTTGATCACCGACGCTAACCTTAAAGGCCACAACTTGACCTGGCATCGGTGAGGTGAGACTGCCGACGGCTTGGGTATCCCCATCGATATGAGCCATGGGGTCAATCAGTGTAATCTTGCCACTGCCCGAGTCGGTAAAGACATGGACCAACTCATCATTCATCCAGCTTTGTACAGTGAGTCGCTGACCCTCTAACCAGATGGTTTGCGAGTCATCATCGCTATTAAGATAATTGATTTGACCGCTAAATAACAGTGATTCATTAAATATGGATTCATTAAATA
>JAUNVX010000037.1:0-14087 GCA_030540615.1 Psychrobacter sp.
AGTCAAATAGTGCGAGCAAGTATTTTTAAAGCTTTAAGCCTATTCAAGGCAAAAGGGTGGGATTGCAATCATGACAACCCACCCAATACACCCACTACTTGCTTGTCTAACGGCTAATCTTACACGCTGCTAATTGATTATTGGCAGTTTAGCTAGCGTAGCCAAATTAGCCAAATAGACCTTGCATGCCCGGTGGCAATCCCATACCACTGGTAGCGTTTGCCAAGGTAGTCTCTGATAGCTCATCTGCTTGACGCACAGCATCATTAATAGCCGCAGCGATTAAGTCTTCAATCATATCTGGCTCATCCTCAAGCAAGCTTGGGTCGATACTCAAACGCTTGACCACGTGACGGCCTGTCATCGTTACCTTAACTAGACCACTACCAGCTTCTGCATGGACTTCTTTGGTGGCCAATTCTTTTTTGGCCTTTTCGACATTGGCTTCCACTTGCTTTTGCATGGTTTGGGCTTGTTGCATTAGGGCTTGGATATTCATGATGATTCCTTTAAGGGCTTTGAATGGGGCAAAATGATGCGCAAAATCTTGATAAGGCTATTATACCTATATCTCAACAGCGTGTCTAAAGCGAGTTCAGACCACGGGCTAAATCTTGGATAATATCCTCAACATCTTCTAAGCCCACAGAGAGTCTAATCAACCCTTCTGTCACGCCAGCGGCTAGCCTATCCTCAGGACTCAAGCGAAAGTGGGTGGTGGTCGAAGGGTGGGTGAGCGTGGTTTTCACATCGCCCAAATTATTGGTGATTGAAATCATCCGTGTACTATCAATCACCTGCCACGCCGCTTGTTTGTCAGATAAGTTATCGCTGGCGACTTCAAAGCCCATAATGGCCCCAAAGCAGTCTTTTCGGTAATGTTGGCGACGCGCCAGCTCGTGAGCAAGATGGTCGCCTAGACCCGAGAAATGTACTCGGCTCACTTTAGGATGTTCACTTAAGTATTGCGCCACTTTATTGGCATTCTCACAGTGCGCTTTCATTCTGAGTGTAAGCGTCTCTAAACCCTTGGTAAATACCCAAGCATTAAATGGACTCATGCTGATACCACCTGAGCGCACCACGGTAAAGGCCTCCTGCATGAGCTTTTCGCTACCCACCAAGGCGCCGCCTAACACTCTGCCTTGACCATCAATGTATTTGGTCGCTGAGTGGATGACGATATCCGCGCCTAAATCTAAGGGCTTTTGAATCGCAGGGGTAGCAAAGCAGTTATCAACGATAAATAGCGCGCCGTTATCACGGGCAAGTTGACTCAAAAAGCTTAAATCAGCGATTTGTCCCAAAGGATTGCTAGGACTTTCACAGTAGATAACGCGCGTATTGTCTCGAACTGCTGCGGCCCAAGCGTCATTGTCAAAGCAGTCAACATAGCTGACTTCCACCCCATATTTGACAAAGTAAGTATTAAATAGCCCAACCGAGGAGCCAAACAACTGCTTGGCAGCGAGCAGATGGTCGCCTGCTTTAAGATAAGCCAAGCACATGGTCAATATCGCGCCCATACCAGAAGCGGTTGCCACCGCACGCTCGCCTCCTTCTAGAGCTGCTAGCCTGCGCTCAAAGGTGCGAACGCTAGGGTTGGTGTGCCGAGAGTAGACATTACCTTTTTTGGAGCCATCAAAATGTGCCGCAGCATCTGCTGCCGACTCATACACATAAGAGCTGGTGGTAAAGATAGCCTCACTATGCTCACCCTCATCGGTGCGGTGATGACCAGCTCTCGTCGCGATGGTTTGCATACCATAACCTGCCGAAAGGTCTAGGGCATCGTCCTGCCAATTGAGGTCTAACTTAGGGTCTATAGAAGCTGATACAGTTGAGTCTAAGGGAATACGAGAAGATTGGGTCATTTTAGCCCCTTAACAAATTGAAAATATAGTGTTGAAAATAGAGGAAATATAGTTATCGATAATGGCAAGGCATCACTAGACGCTTTTGAGGGCTGTACTTTAGCAGTTTTTTGCGTCTTATGCCTACGTCATCATGCTATTGCCAAATTCTAAATTGGCAATAGTACTGGTTTATTTAGTCCTGAGCGCTCATTAAGTGCTCACCGTTTTCACCATTATTTATTATCACAAAGCCTACTGCCCATCTGATGAGCCGATTATTTAGCGTTAACTGTCTTTTTTACCTTAACCAAGATATAGCTGAACACAAAATTTTGTTTTTTTAACAAAATGACAGCAAATAACGTGTAAAATAGAGACCATTTTATTTTTTGTTTTAACACCCGTTTGCTAGGCCGACTATTTTAGGCAACGATCATAAGTTATTGGCTTTTATATTGTCGATTCACTTAGGATTGGATATAGAGTTACAGGGATATATTTGCACCTGCCTCAGCTGGCCAATCAGAAATTTATATCGGTGACTGGGTAACGATTAACCAGCTTTAAATAAGATTGACTATAGTCGTTGCTACGGTTAATGCAAGCTTTCATCAGCGCTCTTTAAACCCGATTAAAGACTTTCTATTGGGACTATTGCCTAAAGCTAAATTGGCTAAAGTAGTCGTGGTTTTACATTTTCAAACCAAGATAGCGCTCATCGCTAATGGCAAACATTCATTAAAGGCTCTCATTTATGGCAATGCTCAATTATCGTTCAGTCCTACTTTTGCCGTGGGTAGCCGTGGCTTTTGGATTAGGCGGTTGTCAACATTTACCAGAGCAAGCCCATTTGCCAGCCAGTCAGCGGTTAACGAAACAAGTCGCTGCTCTTTATCAACCCGCCAATAACAAGCCACTAGATAACGCTTCGGACACTTCCAAGACCGCTAATCTAAACGATAGTGCTGATGCTAATCTCAGTGCTAATGGCAATAGTCACAATAATAGTAATAATAATATCAGTAGTAATAATGCCAATGACAGTGTCAATACTGTTCCTCGTACTATCGCGCAGACCATCACTGACTATGATTTGGGGGCAGCGATTAGTGAGCAAAGTGAAGTTCATCCAGAGCTGTCAGGCTATCACCCTATCGTCACAGGTGCCAATGCTTTTGCTGCTCGGAGTATTTTAACGAGCATGGCCAAAAAGAATATCGATGTTCAATATTATATTTGGCATGATGATCAGTCGGGCCAACTGCTATTAAGAGACCTTTGGGCCGCGGCTGAACGCGGGGTCAAGGTTCGTCTGTTATTAGATGACTTCAATAACAATGCCAAGCTCGATCAAATATTGATTCGTTTTTCAAACCACCCCAATATCGCCGTTCGCATTATCAACCCACTTATGCACCGCAAGTTTCAGCCGCTTAATTATGTGACGGGCTTGCCTCGTATCAACCGGCGTATGCACAACAAAAGCATGATTTTTGACAAACAGATTACTGTGATTGGTGGTCGAAATATTGGTAATGAGTACTTAAGTAATGATAAAAACAGCCAATTCGCTGACCTTGACGTGCTATTAATCGGCCGAGTCGTGGATGAGGTCAGTAACAGTTTTAATAGTTATTGGGGCTCAAATTTATCATTCGATATCGAAACTTTGGTCAAGGCGGATGACAAGACTGACTTTTTGGCGGCTTTGGATAAGATTCAGGGTGACGAAGATAGTGGGCCTCGCAGCAGTTTGTCGATTTATAGAGAAGCGATTGAGACTTCAACTATTGATACCGATTTAATCAATAAGCAAGTTCCCTTTCGCTGGACAGACATGCAATTCGTTAGTGATGATGTGGGCAAATTGACAAAAGCTGTGCCACCTGAGACCAATTTGGTCCATCAATTGCGTGAGTTATTGGGCACTCCCACCCAGCAGTTGTCTATTATCTCCTCTTATTTCGTCCCCACCAAAGATGGCGTTGAGGCGCTAGTTAAACTTGCCAATCAAGGCGTAAAAATCCGTATCTTGACCAACTCCTTTAATGCCACTGATGTCACCGCCGTTCATTCTGGCTACAGCCAATGGCGCGCTACCATGCTCAAAGCGGGCATCAAAATCTATGAGTTAAAGGCCACTGCTTCAGAAGAAGATAGAGAGAACAAACTTTGGCGCGCCCGCAGTCAATCCTCTACCAGTTTGCATGCCAAAACCTTTGCAGTGGACGACCATCAAGTATTCATTGGCTCTTATAACGTTGATCCCCGATCGGCCAACATTAATACTGAGATGGGGGTGCTAATCAATGATGATGAGCTGGCACGTCAGCTTCATGGGGCTTTTAGCGATAAGCTGTTAACCCAAGCTTATGAAGTCGAGCTCAATGACCAGGGCAAACTGCAATGGCGTACGATTGAAGAGGGTAAGATGGTCATCTATAACCAAGAGCCTAAACTCGATTTGACTGACCACATTTGGCTGACTCTCATGTCATGGCTGCCTATTGATTGGTTACTATAGCCTAGCGCTTGGCTTGGGCAACTCATTTAGATGACCAAGTTAACAAATTAATGGCTGCTTGCCATACTTTTTATTGAAGACTACTGAGCTATTTTTATAATGCCTTTAACCCCCAACACTTTTGCCTATAGACAGTCTGCTATTACTTTTTTTAGTAATTGCGCGGCTTTTTTTAACTTTTTAATTTATCTGTATCTGGCAGAGATTATAGTGGCCGCTTTTTTCCCCCTTGCCAATGATACCAGCTCAACAGTGTCCAAACTCTTGGCCCTTAGTGTCTTTTCGGCAGGTTATCTTGCTCGGCCAATAGGGGGGTTTTTATTTGGCCGAATGGGTGATATCTATGGCCGAAAGCCGGTTTTTTTGATTAGCTCCAGCGTGATTACCATTGCCTCTTTATTCACAGCGCTACTGCCCACTTATCATCAGGTTGGTATCTTAGCCCCTATTTTATTTGTGGTGGCTAGATTGATTCAGGGCATGGGCTTTGGGGCCCACTCCCCTTTAGGTTGGGTGGTAATCTCTGAACAAGTACCTCGGTCCAAGCTTGCATTTTTTTGCGGCATATTTACGGTCAGCTTCCCGGCGACTATTTTGTTGACGATGCTTTTCTTTAGCACGTTATTTGACAGTTTTACCCGCACTGCGCTCATTGAGTACGCTTGGCGTATCCCCTTTGTCGTCAGTGCTGTCCTTAATATGCTAGCCATCTTTCTAGGGAGTTATATCAAAGAGACGCCTATATTTATCAATGATGACTCTCAAATGAGCTACTGGCCTAAGCAATACGATTTGCAGTCAGCCCTTAAGCGCTTTAATGCTATCTTTACAGCTTTTTTATTGGGTATATTCTCCTCCAGTATTATGTTCGTTGTGATGATACTGTTGCCTATTGTAATCCCTATTGGCTTTGATGTTGATACAGAGATTATCAAATTCTCAAACGGCCTAGGTATAATTTTTTTGGGGATTGGTTATGTCTTTTTTGGGGTTATTGCGGACAAAGGTAATATAGGTAAAGTCTTAATGCTAGGAGCAGTGGCAGTGATTGTCCAAGTCTTTGCTATGTTTTATTTACTATCACAAGGCTATGGCGATTACCTACTTTTTATGTATGCTTTGCTTGGCTTTTTCTCAGGCGTTGCAGGCCTAGGACCTGTTATCATTTTGCAGTCGTTTCCCACCAGAGTGCGTTTGACAGCGTTGTCGATAGCCTTTGAATCAACGTTTGCTTTTATAGGGGGTATACTGCCTTTTGCTTTGATATATTTGACTAATATCGTTAGTTTTTCTCCAGCTTTGTATGTTATTTTTGTCGGTCTGATTGGTTTTGCCGTTGGCTTTTATATCTATAATACACCTGATTTTAAGCCGCTGAATGCGTCTGTATAGCCTTGCTGATTTCACGGTTTATTTAGTACCCATTGCGCCATTAGACTTCACCTACCTAACCATTTGCGATTCACACTCTGCTATTAAGTTATTTTAATAAAAACTTTTTGGCTATAGTTTTTTCTAAAATTTTCAAACTTTGTTTATTTATGTTATTGTACTGAAATATGACAATACAAGATATTATTGTGAAGAATAACTAATCAAATATCCTTAGCGTTTACTGAGCTTTTTGCTTAATTAAAGCGTCTAATAGGGACTAGGTTGGTATTAATACATCTCTTGTAAGGCATATAGATTTTATTGTTTAGCTTTTAGGTTTTCAGATATGTTATCTCGCTCCAATCGATTTGCCTTAAAGCAATCAGGCATTATATTTTTTAGTAATGTCACCTCTTTTTTTGATTTTTTGATTTATTTGTACTTGGCTGAAGTGATTGGTATCACTTTTTTTTCGGGCAGTAATGACCCTCTCGTGGTTCAACTACAAACTTTTAGTATATTTGCAGCAGGCTACCTAGCCCGACCTATTGGTGGCTTACTGCTGGGCCGATATGGTGATGTTAAGGGCCGCAAAACCGCCTATCTTTTTAGCTCTAGCATCTTGGTGGCGACCTCATTATTGACAGCTTGTCTGCCGACCTATGCGCAAGTGGGCATGTTGGCTCCTGCCTTATTTATTATGGCTCGTCTTGTCCAAGGCATGGCCTTTGGCGCCCATTCAGTACTGGGTTGGGTATTTATCTCTGAGCATGTGCCCCGCCCCAAAAAAGCCTTTTTTACCAATATTGCCTCCGTCGGTCATATGGTGGGCGTCGTGGTCACGCTATTCATCTTCAAATTTATCTTTGGGTATTACTCGACCCAAGAGATGGTCAATTACGCTTGGCGACTGCCCTTTTTGGCCTCAGGAATATTAGGGCTTATCTCTTTGAGTTTAGGCTACTACCTTAAAGAAACGCCGATTTTCTTGAACCGGCAATCAGAACAAAGCTACCTTCCTAAATACCAAGACGTTGATTTAAGCTTAAAGAGTTTCCATGCTATTTTTATCTCCATTTTATTGAGCTTTTATGTCTCCAGTCTAGTGATTGTGGTTGCTCTTATTTTACCTAAATTGATATTGTTGCAGTTCAGTGTGGACGCTGATCAACTGGCCTTTGCTAATATTATAGGAACTTTAGGTATCGCACTTGGCACACTATTTTTTGGCGGGTTAGCCGATAAAATTGGGATTGGCAAAGCTTTGATTATCGGGTCAGCGGTGGTCTCTATTCAAGCGTTTACCTTTTACTCGTATTTACAAGATGGCTCAGGACAACTTTTATCGCTCATGTATGGCCTACTGGGCTTCAGTGCTGGCGTCATTGGGTTAGGGCCAGTGATTATGACCCAATTGTTCCCTACCAAATCTCGGCTAACCTCGATGTCGGTGACTTACAACTCAACTTATGCCTTAGTGGGTGGCGCGCTGCCAGTCGTCCTAATGTATGCCACTAATTCCCTCAGCTTTGCTCCAGCACTCTATTTGTGCTTTATGGGTATCATTGGCATCATCACAGGCTTATATATTTATTATTCACCCAAGTTTGAGCCCATGGATGCCGTTCATTAAATTGATAATTGAGCTTGCAATCCTTGTTATACTATTTTATCAAATTAACTTGGTATCTATAGGCCTCTTAAACGCTCTAAAGTTGTTTATGTGGTCTATATCAGTATCAGCGTCGTATGTTAAGACCATATTATTGGTTAGAATTTTTTGGATGGGCGCAAGATGAGTAATATAAACACTGCTGTTATGGCCAACAAGCGCTTATCAGTGGCTCCTATGATTGACTGGACTACGAGCGACTATAGGTTCTTTGCCAGGCTATTTAATCCTCATGCCTATCTCTACACGGAGATGATCAGTACGGGTGCTTTAATCCATGGCAATACCGAGCGTCATCTACGCTTTGATGCCAGTGAGCAGCCGTTGGTGCTGCAGTTAGGCGGCGCGGATATCGATGAGATGACCCACTGCGCCACTTTGGCCCAAAGCCACGGCTTTGCTGAGGTGAATATCAATGTTGGCTGTCCCTCTGATCGTGTTCAACATAATAAAATAGGCGCCTGCTTGATGGCAGAGCCTGAAACAGTGGCGAGTCTTGTCAAGCATATGCAGGCAGCTGTTGATATCCCAGTGACGGTCAAGCACCGCATTGGGATTGATCATTTTGACAGCTATGAGTTCATGCATCAGTTCGTTGAAACCGTAGCCGCATCAGGGTGTCAGCGCTTTATTGTTCATGCTCGAACTGCTTGGCTTCAAGGGCTAAGCCCCAAACAAAACCGCGAAATCCCGCCGCTTCGCTATGAGGATGTCTACCGCCTCAAACAAGACTTCCCTACCCTTGCCATCGAGATTAACGGCGGTATCACCACGGTTGAGGAGATTAAGACCCATCTACATTATGTCGATGGCGTAATGATTGGCCGCGCCGCTTACCAAAACCCTTACATTTTGGCGGAGGCAATGAGCCTTTGGGGAGAGCCGGCAGTCTCTCGTGCTGAGGTCATCCAAGCACTGCTTCCTTACTTAAGTGCTCAAGTGGCCAAAGGTGAGCCGCTACCGTCTATTGCGAGGCATTTTTTGGGACTATTCCAAGGACTGCCCGGGGCGCGCAAATGGCGTCAAGCACTCAGTGGCAAGCACTCCT
The DNA here is from genome assembly GCA_030540615.1 of Psychrobacter sp. Taxonomy (GTDB): domain Bacteria; phylum Pseudomonadota; class Gammaproteobacteria; order Pseudomonadales; family Moraxellaceae; genus Psychrobacter. Next base: position 8,475 of record JAUNVX010000037.1, read on the forward strand.
TGAGCGTTGCTGAGATTGAGCAGGCCGCTGAGGCAACTTTGGCTTTGATTGAGCAGCAGCAAGATTGGGAGATGACGCCTACCCTTTTATAAATCAGGCCTCAGCACGAGGCAATGAGTCATGGTTTAATGAGCTGTCATTATACTATTGACTTAATGCTTATGACTTTAAGCGCCAGAGCCTAGCCATAGATATAGCATCATGGCCACCGCATTATTAATCATATGCAGCACAATAGGCAGTAGAAGCGACTTAGAACGCAGGCGCATATAACAGAATATCAATGCCAAAACAACGATAGCGGCCATCTCGTAAAGTCCATATTGCAAATGCACGGCTGCAAAGAGCACGCTACTGATTAGGCTAGCGATAACTATCCCTTTTGGCCTAGTAAATTGCTCGGCTATGACCGACCAAAGCAGCCCCCGAAAGACCAGCTCCTCATACAAGGGCGCCACCACCACGATGACCGTGATCAGTAGCCACTTAACGTCAGTACTAGCAAATAGCGGATCAACGAATGCCATCGGGGTTCGGTCTAGCATTGCCGTGACCACTTCATTAATCACGGTAAAGACAGCCAATAATCCCAGTCCTATCCATAGATTAGACAGTCCAAAGTGCCGTATTCCAAGATAGTCCATCACTTGCCTTAAACCAGATGCTTTTAGGCGGATTATTAAGAACGTCATCGCCACCAGCAATGCACCGCTTAGCAGGACAGACACGCTCACCACTAATCCTTGCTCACCACCTTCAAGCATCAGCTCACTAGTGCTCATGGTGTCAGCAGCCGGCAAGACAGCTTTTGCTGCCCCATACAACCCTAACAGCTGACTGGCAAAAAACCCTAACATCACAGTGATCACTATAAAGACGGCGCTGAAGCGGGTAAATAATGGGCTTTTATCTCTAACGCTAGGATTTGATATGTTTGTTAAAGTATTGCGGCGTACTGTCATAATGGGGGTATTCACTGTCTAATTGATATCTGAGGTGGCATCTTTATTTCGTGGCATTATCGCTCAAGCTTAACATCGTCTAAAAACAGCGTTCCTTAGAAATAGCATGGTCTTAAAACAATAGAATGAGAACAAGCTCTTGAACACTTTTCAAACTTTTTGGCAGCGGACTTAGTCTAGGCAGGATCGTTTAACAGCAGTTGTTTTAGCCGTTTTGCCACTGCATCAGGCTGCTCTAGAGGGAACATGTGACCTCCTTGAAAAGTCTCAAAGGGTATCCCCAAACGTCGCTGAATCTTTTGCGGGAACTGGCGCTGCATAAATATCCCGTCATCAGCGATAATCAAACGCACAGGCACTATTGGTGGCTCATTAGGGGTCAGCCAATATAATGAAGGGTTGGTGCGGAATATCGCCACTTCACTGGATTTTGGGATGGTTAAAGTGACCTTGCCATCGGCGCGCTTAGTGAGCCCAAAGTTGATATAACCCTCAAAGCAGCGCTCATCAAAGCTTTTAAACATGCCCTTTGAGCGCAGCTGCTCATAAGCCTGCTCTCGGCTGTCCCAAACATCTCGGCGATTTTTAGACATTTTGGCAGGCGACAGTTTATCCATCAAGCGATTGTTCATCTTAGGCAATCGATCCCCTTGCTTGGCCATATGCCAAATAAAACTCGCTGCCCCATATATCCAAGGCGGGTCCATCAATAACGCTTGATTGAACAAGTCAGGTCGGCGATACATCGCTTGTAGGGTGCATAGCGCCCCTAAAGAGTGCCCCAATCCAATCACCTGCTCAACTTGATGCTTTTGACACGCTTGACGCACGCTAAAAATGACCTGTTCTGTTAAGGCGTCCCAATGACTATCTACTGGATAATCGGGATTGTCCCCTAACGTGGGAATATACTCTATGGTGAAGCGGTCAGCTAAGGCATCAAACATAGGCTGATAAACCGCACTTGGGATACCATTGGCATGAGCGAAATGGATAACAGGTTTGCCTGTAAGCTTAGAGTGAGGGGGCTCAGATATCGGGCGCTGCTCAGATTTAGCGCGAGCTTGGGATTGAGAAGCTAAGGCAAAGCCTTGAGGCAAGATATGTTTTAATCGACTTATTAACATTGTTTCATCCATGAATAGCTAGGGAGACGGTTCTATCTTAAGCATCATTTATCTTATACTAAATCAATCAAGTAACATTGACTCAATTATGCACTTTAAGTATAAATCAAAGTCATTCCAAAAAACCCGTATAACCATTAATAGCGAATTTTGAGGCTAGGTTATTGATTAGCACGGGGTTTAAGAAGACCTAGTATCAAAAATGACGCTACTTTGAGCGTCATTTTTGGAGCTGATTATTCAGGTGATTGTAGTCTTCTATTATTAGATGACTGACCTAAATAATAGGAAGACGGCATCACTGCGACCCTAGCGCATCGCTGCTTGGTTCTCTTCTGCTGGCAACACATCTAACTTTAAGCTTGAGCCTAGCCCTGCTCCCATCTGGACAGCAAAGCGGTCAAAAATGTGCTCAAACGGGTCTTTTGGGGTGTAATTAACCACATTGTCTAAATCTAAGGTCTTTTCAAGTGAGGAGATACTGCCCGTCTTATCGGCTAGACCCAGTGCGATAGACTGCTCACCTGTCCAAAATAGCCCAGTGAATAACTTATTCTCTTCAGGGTTTTTCAAGCGATTGCCACGGCCTTGCTTAACCGCATTAATAAAATGCTTGTGGGTGTTCGCGAGGACATTTTTGACATGGGCTTGTTCAAACTCAGTCAGAGGCCTGGTCAAGCTCAAGATGTCCTTATATTCGCCTGCCGTGATCGTACGGTCTTTAACCCCTACTTTGTCCATAAGTCCTTCAACATTATAGCTGGGCATAATGACGCCGATTGAGCCGACTAAGCTTGAAGGGTTGACATAAATCTCGTTGGCCGCCGAGGCGATATAATACGCACCCGATGCACCAATATCTCCAATAACAGCATATAGCTTCTTATCAGGGTACTCTTTTCGCAGGTCCATCATGGTCTGCCAAATCTCATCAGACTGAACAGGAGAGCCACCTGGTGAGTTAATATTTAAGGCAACCGCTTTGGCATTTGGGTTTTCAAAGGCCCGGGTTAAAGCTTTATTGACATCATAAGCATTGGCTTTGTCATCGTTGCTAATCACCCCTTGAAGGTCTACCACGGCCAGATGCGGCTTGCTGGTGTCCATGCCTTCAAGCGCAGAAGGAGCTTTGCTGCCACTACAGCCTCGGCCTAGGGTCAAAAATAACAATAGAATATAGCCAAAGGTTAACAGCTTAAAAAAGATACTCCAACGACGAGCGCGGCGCTGCTCTTCTACACTAGCCAATAAGGTCTTTTCTAATAGTAACCATTCACGCCCGCTAGGCTGCTGAGTGGGCAACATTGCCATATTGCTATTAGCGGGGGGCGTCTGACGCGTCTCTTCAGGGCGTTTTTCTGGATCGGGTGGCCAATTGGGCATAAATCTTCCTAAAACGAGGTTGAATGAATGATGTTGTACTCAGTATGGTAGTATTTTAAGTCAGGTTCAATAGGGTTTTTGCGATATCTAATTGACCGGATGTATGAGCGCGATGCCAGCGAGCGTTGATAGACTCGCCTCATTTATGCTTGAATTGGGATGGTGGATTATTATAGCATTTTTATGAATTAGGCTATTTTCATTATTTGCTAAGATGGTTTGATTGCCACGCAGTGGCTCACAAAGTTTAAAATACAGTGGCCAAAGATGAGTTTGGGTGGCGGCATCGATAATTACTCTATGTTCTGAGGCCTCTGCTATTTCAGAAGGTAGTTTTGCGTGGTTACTATTGGCTAGTTGATGCTTCTGATTGACCGATGCGCTATTGACTTGATAGATATTGATGGGATAACGACTTTGAACCATTAGGGCGCAACTGCTCATGTCAGCTTCCTCTAACATGGGCCAACCCGTGATTGCTTGGATACCAATCGCATTATTACTTAAACGATTGCTGCTATCATTAGAAGCTTTCTGCTGATTTATTTGCTGAACTTGCCACTTTTGCCCGGCTTGACAGACAGTCACTGGCAATGTTTGGTTCACCCTAGCGTGATTGTCCAGAAGGTTTTGACGGTCCTTTTTTACCTTATCACTACCATCGCCGGTGGTCCCCTCATTGGTTACTACTGGCACTTTATTGGTTACTACTGTTACTTTTTTCTCTATTTCATGACTTGCCCCTGCCAGCCACAGATAACCAACAGGACGCTGCAAACTGATTTGATGGGCCACATCCACCAAAGAGTCAGACTCATTAGAAGATGCCGTCTGAACGATAATACCAGTTAAGTCATCAATAGATAACCGCTCTAGCTGCTGTTGCAATGAGCTGCCAAGGCTATCTGAATTAAGACGCTTTGATTTGGAGAATGTTGCTGGCGTAGCAGAATAAGGGCTTGCACCTCGGTAATTTGCCATAATTAGCCATTGATACTGACGCTTGGTATTGGTTAATAGCATTAAACTTAAGTCATCGGGACCCTCTAATAAGTATAATTGCGGGCTTAAGCTTTCATTAACTTCCAACTGAGCATCATGAGTCAGAGATTGGGGAGATTGAGGGGAAGATAAATACAATAGCATGAGCGGCGGCAAAGACAACCAACGCGAAAGAAAGCTTTTAGGGAGCAACCATGGCGTTAATGTCAGCGCCACTAACATCAATACCCCAAAGTTGACCGGTAGATATAGCCAAGCATCAGAAGCACTGCCTAGCAGTGGTAAATTAACAATAAAATCAATCAATTGGTGAGTACCCTCTACCAAGGTCACCACTATGTCCCATATAAGGTCCGCTAGCGTCGGCGAAATCAAATAGCAAAGACCTGCCAATAGATTGACGGGCACAATAACCAGCCCAAACCAGCCAATAGCGAATAGATTGATAAAAGCTCCCCAAAGTGAAGCCTTTTGAAACAATAACAAGGTCAGCGGTAGCAGAGTCAAAAATATCCACAACTGCAACTTTAGTAGCCCCAAACTTTTGGATAGGGTTTTTTGACTAACGCGGTAAAGTAAGGATTGCCGATTGGGTTTGCCTTTTTGCTCAACGGTTAAAGAGTCAAAACGTCTCTGAGGCGACTGCCAGACCCGCTCATACATCAAAAGCAATGCCACAGCAATAAAAGACAGCCAATACCCTGCCTGCCATAGCACAAACGGGTCTAGCCATGCCATTACAACTGCTAACATGGTCAGTACTTTCAGAGAGCTGATAGGCAATAGGCTAAAGCGTACCACTCCTATGGCGACTAGCATCCAAGCGGTCCTAGCAGCAGGAACATCAAATCCAGTAAAGGCTGCGTAGACAAATGCAGTCAACACCATCACTGACCAACGCAGCTGCCATCTGGGCCAATATCGATATAGCTTTAAGCCCGCTATATCCACTATCTTGGTCGCTATGCCAGCCAGCATAATTGCCAAAAACAGGACATGAGAGCCTGATATAGCCAACAAATGCGATATCCCTGCTAACTGATAAGCATTTTTGGTCTGACGAGTGATTAGCGCCCTATCTCCGGTAAGAAGGCTGAGCGTCACTGCCCTTGCTTGCTGCTTTGAGACGCTTAAATCTG
>JAUNVX010000037.1:14187-19727 GCA_030540615.1 Psychrobacter sp.
ACTGTCTTTTTATCCAATAGATTATCTTCGGTTGGCTTAACAAAAGCAGCCAACAGCACTGTTAATGACTCATCATCTCTAGTGGACTGCCCAAGCTTATCCTTATCATAGGTAATAGGTAAATTTAGATGGTGCTCAAGGCTATGAGTTGCAGTGTGATCTTGACTGTCGGACAGCCAAGGATTATTAATGCTTAGGCTATTTTGACTTGCAGTAGGATTACCATGGCGACTTGGGCCTTTACCTTGTCCTAATGCTTGAATCTCAGTTAAGACGGCTACTTGACGATAGCTTGACCCTGTTAAATCGCCTAAGCTGTCGCTCAGACCTTTGACAGTGACCAGTGCTTGAACACGAATAGGAGCAGGTGGCCCCTGAAGCTGAGCCTGATATTCGGCAGCGACCACCATGACCAAGCTAATCATCACTAACGAGCTGATTATCACAGCCTTCATTAATGGCCAAGCGACTCTATAAGCTCGCGCTCGCAGGGTGGCAGTAGATTTGATTGGGAGCGCAGAGGAGGTATTGTTGAGTAGGCCAGTCTTACTTAGAGGTGCTGATGACTTTAATCTTGATAGATGAGTGATAATAGCGACCAAAAGAGCCGCCCCTATTAACAGCCCCCATTGACCCATTCTCACTATCTTAAAACTAAAATAGGCAGTGTCTATAGTATCCAAATCAATCGAGGTAGGCACGACTTGCAAAGCACCCATCATAATCGTCAGGATGATTGCACTTACCCACCAAATCACCTAATCTCTCCTTGTTATACGCTCTTTGCTTAGAGCCTTTGAGCTGGTCCATGCTCATGATTGATTTTTATCAAAATCTACTTTAGGATTGTCGACTTTTTGACACTTTTTTAAAGAATTTTACTCAATAAGTGTTGTTAGCAAAGCATTTCAACTATATTGTGGATAAAACAACCCAAGCTATGGTGTCACAAGGTCATTAAACAGCTCCTCAGTAAAAGTTGTTTTGACCTAAATTTGCAACATATGCTTACCATATTATTTTAATATAACACTTTATCAGCAAAGAAGTTAAAGGGTTGCGAGCAGAGGCAAGTCAGTTGATAGCCTTTAAACCAGCAAACTTTTACTCTGAATTCAGACAAACCCAAAGAACAAGGCAAGCTTCGTGCCCCAGAAAAAACTTAGAGATTGGTTACCCACTCCTGACCAAATTTTGCAAAGTCAGACCCTCAAGCTATTTGCTCCGCATCTGGCTGATGCCAGGCTTTGGCAATTTAACCGTCACAGCTTAACTAAGGCTGTGTATATCGGTGTCCTTTGTGCGTTTTTCCCTTTACCGGGCCAAATGCCGCTGGCCTTAATAGGCGCACTGATTTTCCGTGCCAATGTGCCTATGGCCTTAGGGCTAACTTGGATTACCAATCCTATCACCACGCTGCCCGTATTTTATGCCAGTTATCAAGTGGGCGCGAAAATATTAGACGCGCCAGATATTAGCCTACGCTTGATTGCTAGGATGCTAGCAGATTTGAGTGCTTGGGTATTCTCAGGAGGGGCCAATCCTTTTATCACTTATAAAGGCAGCTTTTCCTTAGCCGCCTTTGCCTTAGGATTGATTATCTTAGGGGTATTAAGCAGTATAATAAGTGGCTTGGTTTTTAAATATTTTTGGCGCTATAAGATAGTGAACTCATGGAAGAAACGCCATGGCTATCGACCTCATCTCAAAAAATCAAAGAAGTAGCTAAAACCCTAATACTCAGCCCACTGACCATTTCGTAATAACAATTGCCGATCGGCAAGCGCTGCAAGGTTGCGATCATGGGTCACCATTAATAAAGCTGTCTGAAGGGTTTCTTGAAGCTCTGTCAATAGACCAAAAACGCTTTGGGCATTGTCATAATCTAGGTTGCCTGTAGGCTCATCGGCCAATATCAACGATGGCCGCGTAACCAAAGCGCGCGCTATTGCCACCCGCTGCCTCTCTCCTCCTGATAGCTCACCAGGGCGATGCTCTAATCGGTGACCCAATCCTACTTTCTCTAATAGTGCCACTGCCTGATCGCGGGCTTGTTTAGTAGATACTTTAGGACGCATTAATAAAGGCATGGCGACATTTTCTACCGCTGTAAACTCAGCCAGCAAATGGTGAAACTGATAAACGAAGCCCAAATGTTCATTACGCATTTGACCACGCTGAGTCTCATCCATCTGATTTAAGCATTGGCCATGAAGCCAAACCTCACCATTACTGGGGGTGTCGAGCCCTCCCAAAATATGCAATAAAGTACTTTTGCCTGAGCCACTCGTTCCCACGATAGCAATACGCTCGCCAGGATGAATACTAAGGTCTAGCCCCGTAAGTACTTGGGTACGAATTTTGCCTTCATCGTAAGTTTTGCTGATATTTTTTGCGACCAAAATTGGCGACATGATAAATCCTTTAATTAACTTAATAGCCATCTAGAAGTAACGGACCAGCTCTCTAGACTTAACCCAATCATCATATAAGAGTTACTTTTGAAACTCTGGCTTAGCTCGGCATTATTCATAGCGCAAGGTTTGTGCAGGCTGGATTTTAGCGGCCCGACGTGCCGGATAAATAGTGGCCAAAAAGCTTAAAATAAATGAGGCGCTGGTAATGAGTAGCACATCGGTCAACCTTAGCTGTGAAGGCAGATAATTGATGAAGTAAGCATCAAATAGATGTAAGCCAAAGCTTTGGTTCACCCAGCCTAGCAAGTCGCCAATCGTTAGGGCAAAGATTACCCCAAGGATAGTGCCAGCTATAGTACCAATTACCCCAATCACCACCCCTTGAACCATGAACACATGCGTGATTAGTTTAGGTGAAGCGCCAAAGGTCTTCAAAATAGCAATGTCTGCTTTTTTGTCTGTGACCAGCATTACCAAGCTCGACACGATATTAAAAGCAGCCACTAGAATAATCAAAAATAACAATAGCCCGACCATGGCCTTTTCCATCTGAATCGCGCCAAATAACTGACCATGTGTCTTGGTCCAATCATTAGGATATAAGCTTTCAGGAGCAAGGGCTACTGCCTTTTGTGCTGCCATAGGGGCATTGAAGATATTATGCAATCGCATTCTGATACCTTGCGCGCCGCCTGGCAGTCGGAGTAACTTAGCCGCATCATTCATGGGAATGAATGCCATTAGTGAGTCAACTTCTGGGCTGATGCTAAAGACACCCGTTAAGGTAAAACGTTTAAACCGTGGAATAACGCCCGCAGGAGAGGGAGAGGCCTCTGGCAGAACCAAAGTGACTTTGTCGCCTATCTGTAGTCCTAACGACTCCACCATCCCTTGACCTAAGACAATACTAAACTCACCGCTCTTTAGCGTATCGATACTGCCTGATACCATATGCTTTTCGATGATTGAGACATTCTTTTCGTACTCAGGCTCCACCCCCGTGACCATAATCCCTGCTACTTGACCATTTGAAGTCAACATCCCTTGCAACTGAATGAAGGGGGCAACAGCAGCCACCTCAGAATCTTGACTGATTTTATTGGCTAAGGTTGGCCAATCGGTCATAATCTCATTAGAGGTCACAGTGGCTTGTGGCACCATCCCTAAGATACGAGACTTTAACTCATGGTCAAAGCCATTCATCACAGACAGCACCGTGATTAAAACAGCGACCCCAAGGGTCAGGCCGACCATAGAGATTAAGGAGATAAAGGAGATGAAACGGTTACTGCGCTCAGCGCGGGTATAGCGAAGACCTATAAATAAGGCAAGTGGACGAAACATAGCAAAACTCTTTGATTAATTGCAAAGCTCTAAGAAATGGCAGCACTAATAAAGGCCATAATAAGCCATGACCCTGCATCTGCCCACGCCCTGATAAGCAGCGCTTAAAAATGATGGCTAGTTTGACATAAATTCGTCCTATTTTGCCACTACTTATAATGATTAACACCCAATAGGTTTAGATTTAACAAAAAAACCCGTTTTTGTTATTATTTTGAAGGGTTCACCTTGCTATACGTTGAGTTTGACCCCAAATATTGTATGCTAGGGCGTCTTTATCATCACCATAAACCAGATGATTTAGCCAGAAACTAGATAATTTAAATTTGCTTTTAAACACCGATAACAACCTAAATTGACCTATTTATTTATCAAATTTTGAGTGTGCTCATGACCATTAAATACCAGTACAAGAATATCCAGCCCCCGACCAAAGTGACTTTGAGTGATAATCAAACGGCAGGCCATGCTGATCATTGGCATATTTTGACCGATGACATGAGTACTGATGTGCCGCAGTGGCTTCAAGACATGATTGATCAGGCAGCTATTCCCAAAGGTCTGAGCCCTAATAGCGCTACTAATGAAGCCAATAGCCATCTATTGCTCAGTACCAATGAGCCTTGCCATATTAACCAAGTATTGGCCATGAGTGGCGGTAAGCCCAAAAGCTTTATTAATGCCTACCCTTGTGTCAATAGTCCTTATGGACTAGTTTGCCAAATAGAGCGTGTTATCGCCAATGACTCAAGCTTAGATGCTGTGCTACGCTTAAAGTCTGAAGATGGCTCTATTATTTATGCCTTTGATCAGCTGTATGGCATCAACCGGCACCATTATCAACAAAACACCCCTTATTTTGTGAATTTTAGTGCTTGGGCTTATGAGTTTGGTAAAAGCGAACAATCTGAGGTCATCATGGTAGAGGATCCTGAGGCCATTCGCTATCACCGCGCTTACAACGATATCGTTGCTGCCAATCAAGGCAAAGTCCCTGTTGATATTGAACAGCAAATAGAGGATTGGCAGCCTGACAGTGAGGCTCCTTTAGCCCCTGTTGAGATTAACTTGGGCAATATGTGCGCTTATTTATTTGGGGATACCTTAGGGCAAGAGGATGAGGCTTGGTGTCAAGGTCAGGTCATTGGCAAGCAGCAGTGCGTGTTTCACGACATTGACTTGACTTTATTTGATACGGTTATCCTTCGTGAGCCAGAGGCCAAGCCCTTTGTCGTTAGAATCGCTGCTGTAACGACAGAGACCACCCAGTTGATTGAAGTGCAAGATTATATCCAAGCTAATATTTGGTTACAGGCCGCTATTTATGCTGAAAACCAAACTATACAGCGTTAAGCGTTGATTTGTGATACATTATATGCATTGATGCAACTTTGTTGACTAATTTTTTAATTCAGCTCTAAGAGAGCGCTTTATGAAAGCGACTTATCGCCTTACCGAATCCTCCCGCCTAGCTTTGCTGACGCCGCCTTCTAAAAAGAGCGGTGTTGCTACATTCCCTAATGATAACGATAAAATCAATCAGCCTATACTGTCGATATCTACGCCAGATTTAAATCAGGCACCTACCTCTATCGCCCTAGAGAGTCGTGATACTGCGCTGCTGAGGTTTGGGCGAGTAAAGCATCTATACCACTTAATCAGTAGAGGCTTACCGGCTGCTTTTTTTTGTTCGGGTATGGCGCTGATGTGGTTAATGATTCATAGTAGTTAAGGTGATATAGCGGTTAAAATTGCCTTATAGTCAAGGTAGCATAGCGG